>JBIICE010000287.1:0-4312 GCA_044239025.1 Verrucomicrobiales bacterium | reverse complement strand
GTACCTTTCCCCGAGCCGGAAAACCCGGCACCTCCGCGTCAGCGTAGCAAGCTCCGCCCGCAACTCTCAGGGTGAGGCATAAACCGATTCCGCCGCTGCCGTTCCGCCGGACCTCCCGAGAATCGTCTCCAGTGCGCTCAGCACCAACTGCACATTGCGCCGCGTGCTGCTGCTGCCCATCAGCCCGATCCGCAGCGCCTTACCCTTGAACGGCCCCAGTCCGGCCCCGATCTCGATCCCATACTCCTGCAGCAGCCTCCGCCGCACGACAGCCTCATCCACCCCTTCGGGCGCATGAATCGCATTCAGCGTGGTCAGGGAACGCTCCGGAATGTAACGCAAACCCATCGCCTCCAGCCCGGCCCGCAGCGCCAGATGGTTCTTCCGATGCCGCGCGTGCCGGGTCTCCAATCCTTCCTCCAGCACCACGGCACAGGCTTCCCTCAGCGCGTAGGTCATGTTGATCGGTGCCGTGTGATGATACACCCGGTCCGCACCCCAGTAGCTCCGGATCATCGTCATGTCGAGATACCATGACTGCACCTTCGTGCTGCGCGCATCCATGCGCTCCAGCGCCCGCGGCGAAAAAGTCACCGGGGACAAACCCGGAGGACAACTCAGACACTTCTGCGTCCCGCTGTAGCAGGCATCGATCCCCCACTCATCGACCTCCAGCGGCAACCCCCCGAGCGACGTCACCGCATCCACCACGAACAAGGCCCCCGCCCGATGCACAAGCCCTGAGATTTCCTCGAGCGGCTGATGCGCCCCGGTGCTCGTCTCCGCATGCACGAGGCCCACCACTTTCACCCCGGGATGCGCTTTCAGCTCGGCCTCCACCAACTCCGCAGGAATCACCTCCCCCCACGGCACCGCAATCGCATGCACCTTCGCTCCGGCCCGCTCCATGACATCCTTCATCCGCCCGCCAAACACCCCGTTCACACACACTATCACCTCATCTCCGGGCTCCACCAGATTCACCACCACGGCTTCCATCCCCGCACTGCCGGTCCCACTGACCGCCAGCGTCATCTCATTCCCGGTCCGGAAAATCGCCTGCAGCTGCTTCCGCGTGTCGTCCATCAGGGCCAGGTACTCAGGATCCAGATGACCCAGCGTCGGTGCCGCCATCGCCTGCAGCACCCTCGCGGGCACATCGCTCGGCCCAGGCCCAAGAAGAACTCGCTGCGATGGATGGAAGGTGCCTGTCAATGGTTGCATCCGCACCGACTACGCGCCCACTCCACGCCGCTCAATTGAAAATCATCACGTCTTCGCTTCCTTCCGCTTCCATGCGCTCCCTCTCCCGCCGCTCGTTCTCCCGCTGCATCGCGGCCGCCACCGCCTCACTCCGTTCCCTCAGGGCCGCCACCCCTTCCGCCGACGCACAGGACGAGGTCTGGTTCTTCGTCACCGCCGACCCCCAGATCCATCTCGACAAATGGGGCACCGCAGGAACCGAAGCCACCATCCAAACCATCAACCAGCTCCCGGGCCAGCCCTTCCCCCTCGGTGGCACCGTCGCCACTCCAAGGGCCGTCCTCGTTCTCGGCGATCTGGTCGATGTCACCAACGACCCGAGACACTGGGACACCTACACCAGACTCTTCGACCCCAATGGCAAGGCCCTGCTGCGCTTCCCGGCCTTCGAGGGCATCGGCAATCATGACCTCTCCCCGGATTCAGCCGACGGCTTCAGCAATGTCCAGTCGGCTTTCATCCAACGCTCTCTCAGCCGCAAAGGCCCGGAAACCTTCCGCTACTGCAGCGACCATTACCATTATTCATGGGACTGGAACGACCTCCACCTCGTCCAGCTCAACCTCTTCCCGGGGAATTCCCACCGCCCGGTCTATGACCGCCCCGCCCCATGGAACAACCCGCGCCAGAGCCTCGACTTTCTCCGCTCCGACCTCGGGAATTCAGTCGGTTCCAGCGGTCGCCCGGTCGTTCTCCTCTGGCACTACGGCCTGCGCGGCTGGGGCCTCGAGAAATGGTGGACCCCGGAAGACCTCGCCAACCTCCGCAGAACCATCGCCCCCTACAACATCGCCGCCATCCTCCACGGTCACGAACATTCCTTCGCTCAGTACCTCTGGGAAGGCCACCAGGTCTTCATGTGCCCCTCCCCACAGAGGGACCGTGACCCCAAAACCCCGGACTCCCCAAGCACGCCCAAGGGATTCCTCGCCATCCGCTACGCCCACGGCACCATCGATCTCGCCCACCACTCGGACAAGGGCTGGGCCGAAACATGGTCCCGCAAAGTTTTCCCGGATTCCCGGAAATAACTTGTTGCCGTAAAAGCGGCTTTCCCATAAAATGGCCGGGATTATCCCATGGCCATGCGATTCCCGGACGCCCTCGCTTCTGCCTTCCTCCCGGTCCTTTTCCCGTTTCTTCTCTCCGCAGAAGAGACCCCCCGCCCGGCTCCCGTGGACCCGGCCCCGGCAGACCTCACCGCTTCGGAACTCGCCTCCCGTGGCCGACTCGCCTTCGAGCAGCAGAACTTCCCGGAGGCCGCCCGCCTGTTCTCCCAGCTCTCCGGAGAATACGCGGAATCACCAGCCGCAGCCCCGCTCATCGAAAACGCCAAACCCATGCTCGCCCTCTGCCTCGTCAAGGCTGGCGACTTCCCGGCGGCCCTCGACCTCGCCAACGCGGCCCTCGCTTCTCCAAGGCTACCCGCCCCAGCCCGCGAGGAACTTTCCTTCTGGCGCGGCATCTGCCTCCTCCAGACCAATGAGCCCACCGCCGCTCAGGAACAGTTCGGAACCTACTACGCCAACCCACAGCACGACCGCACCCGCCGCTTCGAAGCTTTCCTCCTCTTCGCCTCGGGCTACCTCCACGCCAACGACCCAGCCGGGGCCGCCGCTTTCCTCGCCGACCAGATCCCCAAACTGCCAAAGGATCAGGGCGAAGTCGCCGGACGCGCTTCTGTCCTCCTCCTCCACAGCCTCATTCAGTCCCAGCAGCTCCAGAAAGCCGCCCAGCTCGTCCGCACCTCGTTCCCCTCTCTTTCCAGACTCACCCAGATCGTCTCGTTCCAGCTCCTCACGCTCCAGCTCAGCTCCCTCCTCCTCGAAAGGAATCTCCCCACGGAAGCGATCGCCTGCCTCCAGCGGCTCTGGCCACACAGGGACCTCCTCTCCCATCAACGCCAAACCCTCGCCCAATGGAAGGAACGCAGCTCCCGGCTCCGCAGGCAGGGCCCGCAGCGCGCACCCCTCGCCTTCCAGACCGATACCGTCATCACCCGCATCGAACGGGAACTCGCGGAATTCGAAAAAATCCCGGACTACGACGTCTCCCGGCTCCTCCAGCTGGCCCACGCTTTCACCGCACTCGAGCGATGGTACGAAGCCGCCTCGCTCCTCGATCACGTCACCGTCACGTTCGAACCGGGACCGACCACCGAAAAAGCTGCCCTCTCCGCCATCGAATGCTGGCAGCAATCCCAGCACCCCCACAAGACCCTCGCGGCCGCAGACCGCTACCTTCAGATCTTCGGCGAACACCATCGCGGCAACCACATCCCGGACGCCCTCTCCAGCCGCGCCCACGCGCTCCGCAGCCTCGGCCAGCTCACGGAGGCGTCCGCCACCTTCGGCGACCTCGCCAACGAATGGCCCCGCCACCCTCTCGCTCCCCAGGCCATGCTCATGGGCGGCATCTGCCAACTCGAAAACCATGAGGAACCCGCCGCGCTCCTCACCTTCGAAGCCCTTCTCTCCCGCTTCCCCCAGCACGCCACCAGCGAAGACGCCCGCTTCTGGCAGGCCATGACCCTCTCGTTCCTCCACCGCTACCCGGAAACCATCGCCCGATTCGGCGCTTTCCTCAAATCCCACCCTTCCAGCCGCTACGCCCAGGACGCCGAGTTCGAAGTCGCACGCGCCACCCACAACCAACTCCTCCACCCGCAGGCCATCCCTCTCCTTTCGCAGTTCCTCAAAGCCCACCCTTCCCACCGCTCCGCCCCGGACGCCCGCCTCCTGCTCTCCGAATCCCTCATGGCCACCGGCGAAATCAACAAGGGCCTCGCGGAACTCAGGCACATCCCCAGAGAATCCACCCGCCTCCACGAGGAGGCCATCTTCAAAACCGGCGAAGCCCTCGCCAGACTCGAACGCTGGAACGACGCCGCCAGCCACTTCGCCTCGTTCATCCGAGAAAACCCCCGCAGCAGACGCCTCGCCGAGGCCGCCCACCAGCAGGCCCGGGCCGCCACCCGCGCCGGCCAACCGGAGACAGCCCGCTCCCTCGCCCGCGAGGCCATCCGACAGTTCGGAAACGACCCCGCCGC
>JBIICE010000074.1:0-17355 GCA_044239025.1 Verrucomicrobiales bacterium | reverse complement strand
CGGCGTTTTCCTTCTTGAGGAAGTCGTAAGCCGAGACGGCACCGAGCGTGAGGGCATCGCCGAAGAGGGAAGAGCGGCCGAGTTGCTGGACCGTTTCGGCCTCTTCGGCGGTGCCGTGGGCATCGGCGGCGGCGACCATGCGCTCGAAGAGGTTCCGTTCAACGCCCTGACGGGACGAAAGATGACTGAGATTGCGTGACATTGTCTGGGGTGTGGGAAGGGTATGGGCCCGGTCACCATTCTCCGGAAACCGGGACTGGCTGCAAGGTCGGATCGGTGACGCGGCTACTGGCGCTGGATGCGGGCCCGGAGGTAGAAGCGTGATTCCGAACCGACTGGCTGGGAGGAACGGAAGACCCGGAATTCGCTGAGACCGTCCGATTCGAGTCCGAGGTCGGTGATGCCGGCTGCGGACCATGCGGAGAGGTCGCGCGAAGCTTCTGCGGTGAAGGTGGTGGCGTCAGCGGAGCCGCTGCGGGGCACGCGGAGCATGAGGTAAGTGTCCGGCGATCCTCCCGGTGGCGTGTGGATTTCCGGACCTGCCGAGGGGAAGCGGCCCGGTCCCATGGCCCATTCGGCGAAGTCCGAGTAGCCATTGCCATCCGAGTCCGTGGTGGCGTCGGGCGGTGGCGTGGTGGAATCAGCCGCGCCGGGGTTGCCGCGGGAATTTCCGCTGCTGCGCCAGTTCTGCGGGAGGGCGTGGTCCGGGTTGGCGTTTGGGGAATTCAGGACGATGCTGAAGTCCGGCCCTCCGGGTTCGATGCGGGGGTAGCCCGCCAGCGGGGGCCACGGGGACGAACTGGTCCATGTGAGGGTGCGGACCAGGGTGCCGCCGGGACCGCTCGTGAGCGTGAGGGTTTCGCCTTCATTGCGGAGGTTGCCGCCGGCCCACTCGGCGAGGATGAAGGGCGAGGCCGAGGGGTAGCGGCTGAGAAAAGCGTTGCGGTTTTCCACGATGAGGCCGCGGCTTCCGGGCATGAGAATGCGCGAGGCGGCCGGCAGCGTGCTGAAGTCCATCTGGACCGCGTCGCTGATGCGGAGATCGGTGAGATCGATGGGGGAGGTGCCGATGTTGAGGAATTCCATGTACTCGAAGCTGTTGGCGCGGGTGGTGCCGGTGGCGGCGGTTTCCGCGGGCGAGGGAGGAGCCGGATTGTACATGATTTCCGAAATCGCGAGGTTGGCAGCACTGGCGGGTTCGGTGCCGACCGTGTATTCGCCCACGGACAGGGGGCTCCACGAAGTCCCGCTGCGGACCCGGGCGCGGACCGTCTGGATTCCGGGGGCATTGAGCCGAATCGGGTTGGTCGGCCAGGTGACCGTGCTGGCCCTCAGCCGCATGCTGAAGCGCATGTCATTGATGGGCGTAGTGTTGGGGTTGCCGCTGGACGCATACTGGAACTGATGGACTTCGACAGCGATTGTGTTGGTTCCGGCGACCAGCAGTTCCTTCGGCAGTCGGTAGGGAACGAGGGGGGCTTCCGCTTCGCCGTCTCCGATGCCATCGAGGACGCCAGTGGAGCGCGAAGCGAAGTTGATGACGGCCGGCGCATAAGGCATGTTGCAGCGGAGGGCTTCATTGCCATTTAGCCAGATGACCGCGCCATCGTCCGCCGCGAGTTCCATGATGAGTTCGTAGACGCTGGCGGGGTCGGTGATGGTGAATGTTCTGCGGAAGCAGGTGACCTGGTTGGCCCCGCTGGTGGGTACGGCGGTGGTGAGGGTAGTGGCGAGACCGGATTCACCGTAGCCGATGGGGGTCGGACCAGACGCCCATGCGGAATCGTCGTAGGCGGCGGCGCTCCATGTGGTTGCACCCTGGGCGGCCGGGTACGCGGTCAGCGAAGCGGAATACTTCCATGGGTCTGTGGCATTGACGAGAGTGGTCATGGCCGTGGATGAGCCGGAGAGCTGCTGCGCAGCGGGGTCGGCGGCACCGGTGCTGGTGCGCGGGTCCGGGCCGTTGATGGTGTAGAAGATGGTGGATCCGGCGAGCCCGTCCTGATCAGCAATGGCCAATGGCCATCCGGCGGGGACATTGCCGCGGTAGCGCTGTTCCCGGGAGGTGTGGTCGTGGAAGTTGGGAGCGCGCATCCTCAGGAGTCCGGCGCTGCCGTCCATGGAGAGGAATTCCATCCACTCGAGGCGCTGGCGCATCCATTCGCGGAAGAATTCGACTTCCGACTGGAAGGTCTGGCGAAGCGCGAAGTTGTTGGCGTTTGGCCAGTTGTAGACTCCGAGGCTCTGGTTCTTGCTGAAGTGGCGGGAGGCGGGGGTATCGAAGTCGGCCGCACCGCCGGAGGGAGGATTGGCTGGCCGCGAGGTGTTGCGGACTTCGCGGGGATCGTTGCCGCGGATTTCCGCTGAGAACTGGTTGATGAGAGAGTTGATGTTGGCCGTGGTGAGCGCCGAGCGGCGGGCGGCCCAGTAGCGGTCCCATTGTTCACGGACGTAGCCTGGGTCCAGGAGGAGTCGCGGCCAGTAGGGGAGGTTGCCGCCGGAGAGGTGCGTGTAGTACCAGCCGGCAGGGTTCTCTCCACCGAGGTAGTTGGCATTGCCTCCGGCAAGGTTGTAGTCCCATGCCGGCCTTGCCGTGATCTTTCCGGTCCGGGTCTTGTGGAAGTAGGTCGAGATGCGGTAGCCGTCGATCTGCTTGAAGGCTTCGACCCAGAGAAGGTTATCGGCGAACGAGGCCGGGTCGGCGAATTTCCGCCAGCCATTGACTGGATCCTGCCAGGTTCCGGCGTAGAGGGCGGTTTCGAACTGCTGCACGTGGGTCTGGAGCCAGTTCTTCTGCGGGGTGCTGAGGATATTGGGTTCGGTGACCTCATAGGTCTGCGGGCCCCACGGTCCGCTGGTGGTGGTGGCAATGGTGTAGACCTGGGGTGGTTTGTCCTTTTTCCAGAGGTATCCACCGGTGATGAGGTTCGGGTCGGTGACTTCCTCGTTGAGCTTCTCGATATCGACACGGGAGGACGAGCGTTTGATCTTCTCGATGAGGAGGTAGATGCCGCGGTAATCGATGTAGGAGAGCGTATCGGCTCCCTGATTGAAGAAAACCTCGACGAGGCGGCAGCGCATGCCGGCTCCCTGTCCTTGCCATTGGAACATGGAGTTGTAGACCACGGCATTGCGCATGAGGGTCTCCTCGTTGAAGGGGCTGTAGAGGACCCAGTCGGAGTCGGCCGGCATGCTGAGTGTTTCCACATCCTTGTCCTTGTCCTCGCTGTTCCACCATTCGAGCGCGTAGGGACGCTGGGGAAAGCCCGAGGAACTCTGACCGCGCACGTGCGTTCCGGCAGAACTTGAGATGGCCGGGGTGTCCGCGAAGCTGGCCTTTCCGGCATTGGTACCCTTGGTGGGATCGAACATCATGCCCCATGTGTAACGGTGGGGGCGGGCGGAATTCGGATCGCTGGCCGCGTCCACATTGACGCCGAAGCTGTCCAGCACGAGCACGGGCATGGTTGATTCGAAGGGACGTCCCGAATTGCGGTAGTTGGAGAGGTCGGTTCCCCGGTAGACGAGGCTGAGCGTTCTGGCTGGTCCTGTGATGGCACCGGTGAGGAAGACCGCCGCGCGGATGGCCATGCTGCGGTTCGTGACGGCGATGGGGGCGGAGTAGAGTGTGCTGCTCGCGGTGGGAGTGGTGCCATTGAGCGTGTAGCGGATCTGGGCTCCCGGGGTTGTGGGTGGGGCGATGACGACCGACTGGTTGGCGGTGATGAAGCCGCTGCGGAGGATTTCGCCGGCGGCATTCCGGAAGATGGGTTCCTCGGTGACTACCGAGCTGCCGCGGACGATGGTGGTGGTGGTGCCGGGGACCACACTGTTGGCGCGTCCCGGGGAGGCGGCACTCAGATAGCCGAGCGGTTCGAAGGCGGATTTGAAGCCCGACGGGATGTCATCGTACTGCGGGCCGTAGGTGAGTTCCGATTTGATGGTGCCATCCGGTCGGACAATGGCGATCCAGCCGCCTTCGCCGGCGAGCGTGAAATTGGTGTGGGCGTGGGCTGCGTTGGTGCGGTTTTTGCCGGAGGCGAAGACGTAGGTGAATCCGTTGGCGGGGAGGTTGACGCTCGGGAACGGCCACTTCTTCAGGTTGGCCGGGTCGTTGGTGAGGAACCATCCGGCCATGGACTGGACAGCGGGTTGTCCGTTGTAGATTTCGATCCAGTCCGGGTGGTCGCCGTCGTCGTCTTCGATGCCGTCGCTGTTGCGGGCGGTGAATTCCCAGATGGCCGGGCCATTGGTGAAGAGGGGGTCGAGGGCGGTGGTGGTGATGGAGAGATTGTCGATCGCGTTGTCGGACAGTCCGGTGTCGGTGGTGCGGCTGCTGAAGGCGAAGCGGTCGGTGGCGGCAGGAATGAAGCCGGGGGTCGCGAGGTTTTCGCAGATGACGACGTTGTTCCATGAGATGTCGAGTCCCTGGGCGTCCCATGTGATGGCGACCGGACGGAAGGAGGCAGAACCGGAGGAGGAATCGTCAATGATGAAGGCCGTGGGGAAGTCGGAGGCCTTGAAATCGCCGATGCGGGCTCCGTTGGCATAGACTTCGATGGCGCGGACTTCCCCTCCATTGTCCTTGAGGTCCCAGCCGATGGTGAGGCCATTGGCCATGGAGAATCCCGTTTCCCCATTGCCCGCATTGCCGGGAATGGCTCCGAAGTTGAAGGAAAAGCCCTCACCGATGAGGGCGGGGTTGGCGGTGGGGGCGGAGAGGGACAGGTCGAAAGTGGCCGTGAAGGCGCTGACGACGCGGCCGCTGTCGATCACCGGCATGAGGAGCCTGGCGGCCGTGGTTGTGGTTCCTGCCGGCGGGGTGGCCGTGGCGAGGAGGAGGGAGTTGCTGCGCACGGCTACGATGCCGGCATTGAAGACGCCGTTGGCGATGCCGTAGACGGCGCTGCCATCGGGAAGGGTGGTGGTGCCGTCCGGGAGGGTGTATGTCTGGGGTCCGCCGCTGGCCGGGAATGTGCCGGCGCGGGCCAGGGAAGCCGCCGCGGCAAGGCTGACGCAGCAGCAGAGGGTCGCAAAAGATGAGGGGCTCATGATCGGGGAGATTCGGCTGAATTAGATACCATGAGGTCCCTGCGGAAAAGCTAAATCGCTGACCGCGGGGGGGCATGGTTGTCCTTGACCCACCGGACATGGCGGGCTAAGCGGCGCGCCATGAGAGTACTTGTTACCGGGGGAGCCGGGTTCATTGGGTCGCACACCGTCGAGCGTCTGCTTGCGCGCGGCGCGGAGGTCAGCGTGCTGGATGAGTTCAATGACTACTATGATCCGGCGGTGAAGCGGGCGAATGTGGAAGCTTTCGGCGGAGCCGCTGAAGTAGTGGAGGGTGACATCCGGGACCGGGCCCTCGTGGATCGGCTGTTTGCGGACCGGAAATTCGACACTGTGGTCCATCTGGCGGCGAGGGCGGGGGTGCGGCCGTCGATTCAGGAACCCGAGCTTTATCTGTCGGCGAACATCAACGGGACCTTCCATCTGCTGGAGGCGGCCCGGAAGGTGGGTACGGAACGCTTCGTCTTTGCGAGCAGTTCCTCCGTCTACGGGATCAATCAGAAGGTACCGTTTGCCGAGACCGACCTGATTGTGAACACGATTTCGCCCTATGCGATGACCAAGATGGCGGGCGAGCAGTTGTGTTCAAACTACACGAATCTGTATGGAATCCGCACGGTGTGTCTGCGGTTCTTCACGGTGTACGGGCCGCGGCAGCGACCCGATCTGGCGATCTCGAAATTCACGAAGCTCATCGACGAAGGGAAACCGGTGCCGCGCTACGGGGACGGATCGACGGCCCGGGACTACACCTACATTGAGGACATTGTTGATGGGATCATGGCTTCGGTGGATTACGGAGGGGCTCCGTTTGAGATCTTCAATCTCGGCGGCAGCCAGACCACGAAGCTGAGCGAACTGATTGTCGCGGTGGAGCGGGCGCTGGGCAAGGAAGCGGTCATCGAGAGTCTTCCGCTGCAGCCCGGGGATGTGCCCCTGACCTACGCAGATGTGAGCAAGGCGAAGGCGCTGCTGGGCTACGCACCGCACACTCCGGTGAGCGAAGGGATTCCGAAATTCGTGGCGTGGTACCGTGAGATGAAGGACAAGCTGAGGCGCTGAAATGGTCATGTCTTCCCGTGTTGTCAGGATTCTCCGCGATCTGATTGCCATTCCGAGTGTGAATCCGGATGGTGAGTCGGAGGCCGGGCATACCGGGGAACTGGAGTGCGCCCGCTACGCCGGGGAATTCTGCCGTCGGCTTGGTGCCGATGTGATTTACGAGGAAGTGCTGCCTGGTCGGCCGAATGTGGTGGCGCGTTTTCCTTCCGATGGCCGTGCTGGCAAGCAGAGAGTGCTGCTGGCTCCGCATACGGACACCGTGAGCGTGGCTGGGATGGTGATTGATCCCTTCGGCGCCGAACTGCGGGATGGCCGGGTCTGGGGACGCGGGGCGTGCGATACCAAAGGGACCATGGCAGCGATGCTGGCGGCTCTCGAAGAGATCGGGCCGGGGGTGGCCAGTCTGGGAGCCGAAGTCACCTTTGCGGGTCTCATGGGCGAGGAGACCCGGCAGCACGGATCGCGGCACTTTGCGCGGGAGCATGCCGGGGAGTATGATTTTGCGGTGGTGGGCGAACCGACGGGCTGCCGTGCCGTGCACACCCACAAGGGATCGTGGTGGCTGCGGCTGCGGACCACGGGAGTGGCGGTGCATGGATCGACTCCGGAGCGCGGGGAGAACGCCGTGACGAAGATGCTGCCGGTGGTGGCGGCGCTGGATACTGCCTTCCGCGCGCGTCTCGCAGCGCCGGAATTCCGCCATGCGGTCCTTGGCGACAGCACCATCAACATCGGCATGATCCGAGGAGGGACCCGGACAAACATTGTGCCGGACGAATGCACCGTCTGGCTGGACCTGCGGTTCACCCCTGCGGCGCATCGCTACGGGGTGCCGCGCCTGCTGGACGAATTTCTGGCGCAGCAGGGATTCAGCGGACTGGTGACGATCGATGCCGATCCCTGCTGTGCGCCCCTCGAAACCGATGCCGCCCATCCGCTGGTCCGGAAACTCGCGGCGGCGGGTCATGGGACAGCCGGGGCCACCTGGTTCTGCGATGCGCTGTGGCTCGCGGAAATCGGCGGGATTCCGTCCGTGGCCGCCGGTCCCGGTGACATTGCCCAGGCGCATACCGCCGACGAATGGATCGGTGTCGCCGAACTCGAGGAAGGCGTCCGTTTCTACCGCAGCTTCCTGGAATCGGTCTGACGGGCCCGGAACTGCGGCCAGCCGGATCCCGGCGGGATGGAGTATTTTCTGATTCCCCGCGTGGCCAATTGCTGACAGTATCGCCGGGAAATTCACCAAACCATTCCTGCCATGAACCGCCGCCAGATCCTTTCCTCGCTTCCGTTTGCCGCTGCCGCCGCGGCGCTTCCTGCCATTGGGGAGGATCAGGCGGCACCGGCAGCAGCGCGGCGGCCCCTGCGTATCGGTGTATCCACGTATTCGTTCTGGCATTTTGACGAGAAGACCGACACCTGGCGGTCGATTGAAAAGTGCCTCGAGGCGGCGGCCGACATGGGGTTTGATGGACTCGAGGTACTCCAGGTGCAGATGCTGGATACCTCGCCGGCGGCACTGCGGAAGATCAAGCAACGGGCCTTCACCCTTGGATTGGATCTGATGGGGTTCTCCACGCACCAGGGATTCTGTTCCCCGGAAGCACAGAAGCGGGACGACAACATTCTGAAAACGACGCAGTACCTCGAGCAGGCGTACGACCTTGGGATTCCGACGATCCGGGTGAACACAGGGCGCTGGGGTACCAGCAGGAACTTCGATGAATTGATGGCGAACCGCGGGATTGAGCCACGGCTCGAGGGGTATACGGACGACGACGGATTCAAGTGGGTCATCGACAGTTTCGAGCGGCTTGTGCCTGAGGCCGAGAAGCGTGGCGTGGTCATGGGACTTGAGAATCACTGGGGGCTCGGCATTTCCGCCGAGGGCGTGCTGCGGATCGTGGATGCCATCAAATCGCCCTGGCTCAAGGTGACCCTCGATACCGGGAACTTTCTCGAAGACCCGTATGACCGCCTGAAGAAGCTGGCTCCGCAGGCCGTGCTGCTGCAGGCGAAGACGTATTACGGTGGCGGGCTCTGGTACTCGCTCGATCTTGATTACGGTCGGATTGCCGCATTGATGCGCGAGGCCGGCTACCGCGGCTATGTATCCCTGGAAATGGAGGGCAAGGAAGACCCGCTCACGGCCGTGCCGAAGAGCCTTGCGCTGCTGCGGAAGCATTTCTCGTGATCCCAGTGAGCGGGCGGCAGGACGAGGCGGACCGACGACAGCGGCCCAGACTGGTGACGCTGGGCGAAGTCATGGCCCGGCTGGCGACAGTGGGGAACCGCCGCTTTGCCCAGACAGTCCCCGGGGTCTGCGAAGTGAGTCCGGCCGGAGCTGAAGCGAATGTGGCCGCGGGATTCGTCCAGTTGGGTGGGGAGGCGCTCTTTCTTTCCGTGCTGCCGCGGCAGGGCATCGCGGATGGCGTGGTGTCCCATCTGCGGGGAATCGGTGTCGGGACTGATCAGATCCTGCGGACCGACCATGGGAGGCTCGGGCTGATTTTTCTGGAACCCGGCAGCGGGTCGCGTCCGGCAAAGGTGATTTACGACCGGGAAGGGTCATCGTTTTCTCAGGCGGAGGCCAGTTGGTGGGATTGGGACAACGTCTTTTGCGACGCCGCAGGGTTTCACCTTTCCGGGGTGACGCCTGCGATCTCGCGCAAGGCTGCGGCATTGGCCCGGGAAGCGGTGCGGCAGGCGGTGCGGCGGTGCGTTCCGGTGTCGTTTGACATGAATTTCCGGAGCCGGCTCTGGCAATGGGAAGCGGGCACGGAGGCCCGGGCCCTCGCGGCGCGGACCGTGGGGGAACTGCTGCCGGACGTTGCGGTTTTCATCGGGGGGCCAGACGATGTGGAGATGCTGACAGGCGCGTCAGTGGCCGGTGGTCCACGGCGGCATGAGGAATCCGCGCGCCTGCTGGCGAGCCGGTGGCCCGGGCTGCGGCATGTCGCCATGCTGCGGCGGGAAGCCGTTTCCGCGACGCACCAGCGGCTCGGCGCGATCCTTCTGGAGACTGCCGGTGGGATCTGTCACGAACTGCCGCAGGCGCACGACATGGAATCGGTCGTGGACCGGCTTGGCGGGGGCGATGCCTTTGCGGCAGGGTTGCTGCTCGCGCTGAGTGACCCCGCCTTGCGGAGGCCGGAAACCGCGCTCGCCTTCGCTGCGGCTGTCTCCTGCCTCGCGCATACCGTGCCGGGAGATTTTGCGATGGTGAGCCGTGCCGAGGCCGAGGCTCTCATGGCTGGATCCGGGGGCGGTCGCGTGGGCCGCTGAGCCCTGCAAAAGGGGCCCTTCACTCGCCACCGGCAAGCAGGCTGACTGCGTGGGCGCGGGCACTGGCAGCACGGCCGCCGAGCATCCGCGTGATTTCGCCGACGCGGTCGTCGCCTTCCACGAGGGTGAGTTCGCTGTGCGTGCGGCCGTCGCTGACGACTTTGCTCACGAGGTAATGGGAAGCGGCGAGGGCGGCGACCTGGGGCATGTGGGTGATCGAAATGATCTGGTGGCTCGCCCCGAGTTCGCGCATCTTGCGTCCGACCGCCGCGGCGATTTCGCCCCCGACATTGGCATCGATTTCATCGAAGACGAGCAGCGGGATGTCGTCTTCGGCAGCGAGTGCGCTCTTCACGGCGAGCATGACACGGCTCATTTCCCCGGAGGATGCGATCACGCGGAGTGGTTTGGCCGGCTCTCCGGGGTTGGGGGCGAACATGAATTCCGCATCTTCCATGCCGTGAGCGCCGGGCTGGGCGAGGGGCTGCAGTTCGACCGTGAATTTCGCTTCGCGGAAGCCGAGGTCGGTCAGGTGACGGCTCACCTCGCGCGCAAGCCGGGGAGCTGCCTTGCGCCGCAGCTGGGAAAGGGTGGCAGCGGTCCCGTCAAGACGCGCCCGGGCCCCGGTGAGGGCGGCCGCAAGCCGCTCCAGTGCGCCGCTGCGGTCCTCCATGCGGTTGAGTTTGGCCGCGGTGGCGTCGCGGTGATCAAGCACCCGTTCGATGGTCCCTCCGTACTTCCGTTTCAGTGATTCGAGGAGATTGATGCGGTCTTCGAGTTCCGCGATCTCACGGGGGTCGGTTTCGAGGTTCTCCTGGTAGCGCCGCAGGCTGCGGTCGAGGTCCTCAAGTTCCATGAAGGCTGCCTCGAAGGGGGCAGTGATCTCCGCAGTGCCGCGGTCGGTCCGCTCAAGGTCACGGAAAATGCGGCGCAGTTCCCCCAGCTGCGAAAGGATGGCGCTGTCGCCGTCGCTCAGCAGGGCGAGGGCCTGGCCAGTAAGGTCGGCAAGCTTCGAGCTGTTGGCGGCCATGCGGTGGCGCTGGAGCAGGGGTTCCTCCTCGTCCGGTCGCGGTGCCGCTCCGTCGATTTCCTCCAGCTGAAAGCGGAGCAGTTCGAGTTCGCGCTCCCCGGCTTGTTCCGAGCGGTTCAGTTCGTCCAGTTCCTGGGCAATGCCGCGCCACGTGCGCCACGCTTCCCCGTAGCCCGCGAGGGCGGCATCGGCTCCGGCTGCGGCGTCGAGCATGACCAGCTGCCGGTCCCGGCTATTGAGACTCTGGTGCTCATGGGGTCCGTGCAGGTCAACGAGGTGCTGGCCGAGCGCTTTGAGCACCTGAAGGGTCGCGGGGGCGCAGTTCACAAACTGGCGGTTCTGGCCGGAGGCCGAAATGACCCGTCGGATGATGAGCTGTCCACCCTCGCAGGGGTCGAGACCGGCCGCTGCCAGCACGGCGTCGATGGTGCTGGTCTGCGATGGAGTGAAGACCGCCTCGACCGTGCATTGGTCGGCTCCCGTGCGGATCAGGTCGCGGTCCGCGCGTTCTCCCAGCACCAGCTTGAGTGCTCCCACGATGATGGATTTGCCGGCTCCGGTTTCGCCGGTGACGCAGACGAGGCCGCTCCCGAGTTCCCATGTGAGGGACTCGACGAGGGCGAGATTGCGGAGGGACAGGGAAGCGAGCATGTCAGAGAATGGGGATGGGCGGGGCGACTATGACAGCGGGGCCGGAGGGAATCAAGCTGAGGCCCGGGACGACTACTGCAGAATCCGCCTGCAAAAGGGCCGCAGCCATGCTTCTTCCCGCCGTTCATGCTTTCCCTGACCTTTCTCGGCACCGGTACGTCGACGGGCGTGCCCATGATCGGCTGCGACTGCCAGGTCTGCCGGTCGGAGGATTCCCGTGACCGGAGGCTGCGCTGTGCGCTGCGCATGAGCGATGGTGACGCGCAGTGGCTTGTGGATGCCGGCCCCGACCTCCGTCAGCAATGCCTGCGGGAAAACATCCGGAGCCTCGATGCCGTGCTCATCACCCATGCGCACACCGATCACATCATGGGCTTTGATGAACTGCGGCGCTTCACCTTCGGCGAAGACGAGACCCTGCCCGTGCACGCGACGCATGCGACCATGAACGACCTCCGGAGGGTCTACGAATTCGCGTTCAACGGGCTCAACCGTTATGCGGGCTACTTCAAACCAGAGCCAAGAGTCATCGAGGGACCGTTCCGGATCGGGCAGACGGAAGTGACGGCCCTGCCGGTGCTGCATGGCAAGGTGGATACGTCCGGATTTCTCTTTCAGTCCGGGCACGGACCGAAGCTGGTCTATCTTCCCGACTGCAAGGTGATTCCTCCGGAGACCATGCAGCTGATGCAGGGCTGCGATGTGCTCATCGTCGATTGCCTGCGGCTGACAGTGCATCCCACGCACTTCAATGTGAGCGAGGCGCTCGCCGCAGCCGAAGCCTGCGGTGCCGCGCGCGTCTGGTTCACGCATCTGAGTCATGAACTGGGTCACGCGGAATTCGAGGCCGGGCTTCCGGATCACATCCGGGTGGCCTACGATGGACTGACGCTGGAATTCTGAACTGGCCGGGCCGCGCCTACCCGGTCGCGGTCCGAAAAGATGTTGCCGTGGCAGAGCGGGGACGGGCATGCTGCCGCTAATTTCCGCAACTGGGAGCATGCTCACATTTGAAGATCGATTCCTCGCGCAGGGGAAGTGGCACCGCCGGCAGTTTCTGCGGGCCGGGGCCCTTGCGCTTGGGGGATTGACGCTCGGTGACCAGCTGGCGGTGCGCGCGGCGGCCGCGGGCGGCCCGAATCCCCTGAAGGACCGCTCCGTGATCTTTCTCTTCATGCATGGAGGCCCGTCGCAGTTCGAGACCTTCGATCCGAAGATGGACGCGCCTTCCGGGATCCGCAGTGCGACCGGAGAAATTGCGACCTCGATTCCGGGCATCACCTTCGGGAGCAGCTTTCCGAGGCTCGCGCAGCTCGCGCACAAGTTCAGCATCGTGCGGTCCTTTGTGACCGGGGACGGGAATCATGACATCAAGCCCGTCGTGGGCGTGGACACGCTGCGGGCGAACATGGGGTCGCTTTATGCGGCGGTGGCGGGGTCGGCGCGGCCCGACAGCGCCATGCCCACCAATGTGACGCTGTTTCCCCGCTCTGTGGATCCGCAGGCGCAGGCTGCGGTCACGGAATTCGGGAATTTCGAGAATACCGGGGAACTGAGCCGGGCCGTTGCGCCCTTTGTGCCCGGTGCCGGAGCTGACCGGCAGCAGGACATGCGGCTCAATCTTCCCGAGGGCCGGTTTCATGACCGCCGCGGACTGCTGACCATGCTCGATGGCTGGCGGCATCGGGTCGGAGGCGGCGAGGCCATTGAAGGAATGGACGGATTTCAGCAGCAGGCCTTCGATGCGCTCCAGCGCGGGGTCTTCGATGCCTTTGATCTGTCGCGGGAGGATGCGCGGATCGTGGCGCGCTACGATACTGCCGGGCTGCTGCCGCGGGAGCGGATCGATCCAAAGTGGAAGAACATCAATCACTACGCCACGAACGCCCTGACCCTCGGCAGGCAGTTGCTGCTGGCGCGCCGCCTCTGTGAACGCGGAGCCGGTTTTGTGACGGTGACGACCAGTTTCGTCTGGGACATGCACGCCGACGTGAACAATGCGCCGGTCACGGTGGGCATGGATTATGTGGGGCGTCCCTTTGATCACGCCGTGTCCGCCTTCATCGAAGACGTCGAGGCGCGTGGGCTCGGCGAAAAAATTCTGCTGGTCTGCTGCGGGGAAATGGGACGGACGCCGGCACTCAACAAGGATGGCGGGCGCGATCATTGGGGAAATCTGGCTCCCCTGCTGATTTATGGGGGTGGACTCAGAATGGGGCAGGTGATCGGAAGTTCCTCGCGGGATGGCGGTGAACCAGCCTCGCAGCCCGTCACCATGAAGGATCTCATCGCCACGATCATGCACAGTCTGCTCGACATTGGTCAGGTGCGCCTCATGCCGGGAGTGCCGCAGCGCGTCATCGACGCCATGACCCGCGGCGAACCGATCCGCGGACTGATCTGAGGAAGCCGCCATGAAGACGTTTCCCTGCTGCGGTCGGCGCGATCATCCCGCGATGAGCATCACGAGGAGGAAGGCGATCCGTGCGGGATTTCTTGGAATGCTCGGACTGGGCATGGAGCAGGTGGTGGCGGCAAGGTCCGGTGCCGGGCGGCAGCAGGGCAGGGCAAAGTCGGTCATTCACATCTTCCTGTCGGGTGGGCTGGCGCAGCACGAAACCTTCGATATGAAGCCCGGCGCGCCGCTCGAAGTGCGGGGCGAATTCCGTCCCATCGCCACCCGCACGGCGGGCATTGAAATCTGTGAACACCTTCCGGAACTGGCGCGGCGTTCGCATCTCTGGGCGCTCGTCCGTTCGCTGACACACGGCTCCAACGATCATTCGGCAGGCCATCATATCATGCTGACGGGGCGGTCCGACCTTCCGGCCGGATTTGATCCGGCGCGCCCGCGGCCGGAGGATTGGCCCTCGCTGGCGTCCCTCGCCACGGCCCTGCTGAAAGGAAATGCGGGATTGCCGCCCGCGGTGGTGCTCCCCGACCGCATTGTCCACAATACCGGGCGCGTCATTCCCGGTCAATCCGCGGCGCAGCTGGGCATGCGGCATGATCCATGGTTTCTTGAAATGTCGCCGTACCATCCGGCCCACTATGGGGCCTTTCCGGAGTACCTGTTTCATCATGAGAAGGGGAAGGTGGAGGACGCGTCCCTCCGCTACCGGTCGCCCGAGCTGTCGCTGCCGCAGGGACTGACGCTGGAGCGGCTGCGCGACCGGCTGGGCCTGCGGGACGCCCTCGAGCAGCAATCGAAGGCGCTCGAGGATGCGGCTGACGGCGGGCAGTTCGACCGGTTCCGGCAGGCGGCCGTGGCCCTGCTGGCGAATACGGGAGTGCATGCGGCCTTCGATGTGGGCACCGCGGATCCGCGGCATCTGGAACGCTACGGACAGAACAGCTTCGGATGGTCCCTGCTCACCGCCCGCAGGCTCGTCGAGGCCGGCGTGAGTCTCGTCCAGGTCAACCTGGGCAACGACGAGACCTGGGACACTCATCAGTCTGCCTTTCCGAATCTGCGGAATCATCTGCTGCCGCCGCTCGATCGGTCGCTCAGTGCCCTGCTGGACGATCTGGAGGCATCCGGGCTGCTTGGGGAAACGCTTGTGGTGCTGTGCAGTGAATTCGGGCGGACGCCGAAGGTTTCGCGGCTCTCGCTCTCCGCCCTGCCGGGCCGGGACCATTGGGGCGCATGCCAGAGCGTGTTGCTGGCCGGTGGAGGTGTGGCCGGCGGCCGGGTCGTGGGTGCCAGTGATGCGATCGGGGCCTATCCGGATGATGCCCCGCAGCGCCCGGAGAATCTCGCGGCAACCATTTTCGAGGCGCTCGGACTTGCGCGCGACGCCGCGTGGCACGACACGACCGGCCGACCGAATTTTCTCTACCGCGCCGACCCGATTCCGGGCCTCGGCTGAACTTTGCCGGCCGACGGTTTGCCGGGGAACTGTTATGCACAGTGCCTTCCCATGCCCGCGATGCGGGATTCACGACGGCCGGAATGGGCTGCCGGGCTGGTGGCAGCGGGGCGGACCGGAGCACAAAGCCGCAGGCTCCGCGGCGCGGACTTCAGGCGATTACTTCCAGGATGGGTTTGCCGCTGGAAATCATGAGCGGGCGGCCCTGGGCGTCGGTGATTTCGCTGCGCGGGTCGATTCCCATGAGGTAGAAGATAGTGGCAGCGATGTCGTCCGGAGTGACGGGGTTTTCCGCGGGTTTGCTGCCGGTTTCGTCGCTGGCTCCATGGACGAATCCGCGTTTGGTCCCGCCTCCGGCGAGCAGGACGCTGTAGCATTGGGGCCAGTGGTCGCGGCTGGCGTTGCCATTGATCTTCGGGGTGCGGCCGAACTCTCCCATCCAGACGACCAGCGTTTCGTCGAGCATGCCGCGCTGTTCGAGGTCGAGGAGCAGGGTGGGCAGGGTCTGCTCCGTGATGGGCAGGTGGTACTGCTCGATGATCGGGAACATTTTTGTATTGTTGAATCCGTGAGTATCCCAGCCGCCCTGGGTGGTGCTCTGTCCCCCGATGCTTTCGCTGAAGTAGCAGGTAATGAAGCGGACACCGCTCTCCGCGAGGCGGCGCGCGAGCAGGCAGCCCTGGCCATACGTCGTGCGCCCATAGCGGTCGCGCATGGCCGCCGGCTCCGCGCTCAGTTGAAAGGCATCACGGATGCGGGGGCTCTGCAGCATGGCGAGCGCCTTTCCATAGTATTCGTCCAGCCCGCGTGCCTCTCCGCTGTATTCCATGAGCCGACTCTGCGTATCGATGAACTGCTGGAGACCCCGGCGGTGGGCGAGACGGTCGAGACTGAGCCCATCGGGTAGACTGAACTGCGGCAGACTGAAGGCCTCGTCGCTCGGGTCGGCCGGAATGAACAGTGGGTCGTGCTGCTTCCCCAGAAAACTGGCGAACTGACCCGGAACCGCCGTGCCGTCGCTGATGATGTGCGGGTAGCTGACGTAGGCCGGGATGGCAGGATCCCGCTGGCTGAGCAGATGGTCGGCCACGCTGCCGTAGCCCGGAAAGAGATCGATCGATTCCCTCAGTCGCTGGTCGTCGGTGGGCGGACGCTTCCCGGTCAGCGCGTAGTAGCCCGCCGAATTGTGATTCGTCATATCATGATGAACCGACCGGATCACCGTCACCTTGTCCATGATCTTCGCCGTTTCCGGAAGCCGTTCACTGACCTCGATGTCCGGGCAGGCGCTGCGCATCGGCCGGTGCGGCCCACGGAATTTCGCCTCAGCCGACGGCTTCATGTCGAAAGTCTCAAGGTGACTGGGCCCGCCCCATTGAAAGAGAAATATGACACTTTTGGCTCGTGTTTTCGGCCTTGGCCCACCGTAGAGGTTCTGTCCTTCCGCCCTGAGAAGCTTCGGCAGCGACAGTCCCATGAGACCGCTCATCCCGGCCGTCAGCATTTGCCTGCGGTTAAGAGTGAAGGATTTATGAAAATCCGGACAAGCGGAGGGACGACGGGGCATAAACGACAGTACGGCGCGCCGCGGGTGTCTCTTTTCATCGCCAGCCACAGCGAGTTGTGGATACCCCGCCTTCCCGCAGGGTCGGGTGAAGGGCGTTAGACCAAGATAAGTCGTTTCAATAACCGTTGGTTTCCGGGGAATCTGCGGGAGAATTTCTTATGGCCGAGCACTTTTTTTCTTGCCGGAGCGTGGCGCGATCGTGTCAAATTCGGCACGCTGCAGGGTGAAAACCCGCAGCTCTCCCCCCAAACCGCCATCCAGTCCGCGCTGGATGGTAACTCATTAGCCCATGAAACACCTACTGAAAAGCAGTCTGGCGTCCGTGTTGCTGGTCTCGGTCATTCCGCAGGCCAACGCAGGGTCGGTCAGCCTCAACTTCGATACGGATCCCTCGGGGATCCTCGACTTCACCGGGAACTCCACTTGGCGTCCCACTGGTGGAGTAGCCAACTCCGGATACCTCTCCATCACCGACGCCCTCAACGGCCAGGCTGGCAAGATCGTCTTTGATGAACTGGAACCGGGATTCGTCATCAATTCCTTCATTTTCTCCGCTGACCTCCGCACTGGCGGTGGCACCAACGATCCCGCGGATGGATACAGTGTTTCCTTCGTCCGCGAGAATGATCCCGTGCTGACGGCACCGGACGTGATGTCTGGATGGGCTGGCACGACATCGGAGGTCTCCCTTCCCGAGGAAGGATCCCGCACCGGAGTTTCCATCGGCCTTGATGAATGGTTCAGCGGTGACGTGAACCCAGGGGTGCCCGATGTGATCGGGATTTCCGTCCGGGTGGACGGGGTGCTGGTCAATCAGACGG
>JBIICE010000372.1:0-4365 GCA_044239025.1 Verrucomicrobiales bacterium | reverse complement strand
AGCACTCCCTCGATCCTCGCAAACAACGCAGCCCGTCCCTCCCCGGTCCAGTCAAAGGCCCCCGCCCGCACCAGACTCTCCAGCAGCTTCCGGTTCACGGCCCGGCTCTCCACCCGGCGCGCAAAATCATCCATGCTCCGGAATACCCCGCCGCTCTCCCGCTCACGCAGCATCAGCTCCACCGCCCCTTCCCCCACACCCTTCACCGCCGCCAATCCATAGCGGATCCCCTCGCTCCCGTCGGGCAGCACCTCGGGCTGAAATCCCAGGCCGCTCCGGTTCACATCCGGCGGCAGAATCCGGATCCCCATCGCCGCACACTCCCCCACAAACACCGCAATCTTGTCCGTGTTGCTGATTTCATTGCTCAGCACTCCGCACATGAATTCCACGGGATAGTTCGCCTTCAGATACGCTGTCTGATAGGTCACCAGTCCATACGCCGCCGAGTGCGACTTATTGAAGCCGTAACCCGCAAACTTCTCGAGCAAATCGAAGATCTCATTGGCCCGCTTCTCCGGGATTCCGTTGGTCTGCGCACAGCCTTCCACGAAGATCTTCCGCTGCTGCGCCATCTTCTCCGGATCCTTCTTCCCCATCGCCCGCCGCAGCAGGTCGGCCGCCCCCAGACTGTAGCCCGCCAGCAGATTCGCCGCCTTCTGCACCTGTTCCTGATAAATCAGAATCCCATACGTCTCCTTGCTCACTTCCTCCATGAGCGGATGCAGATACTCCACCTTCGCTTTCCCTTTCTTCCGGTCAATGAAGTCCGGTATCAGATCCATCGGGCCCGGTCGGTACAATGCCAGCAGCGCAATGATGTGCTCAATCGTCTCCACCCCGAAGTTCCGGCACAGATTCGCCATCCCTCCGGATTCCAGCTGGAACACCGCAATCGTCGCCCCCCGGCTCAGCAGCACAAAGGTCTTCGGATCATCCAGCGGAATCATCTCGATCCGGAATCCAGGCGTGTGCCGGTGGATCAGCTTCACCGCATCGTTGATCACTGTCAGGGTCTTCAGCCCCAGAAAGTCCATCTTCAGCATCCCCAGCTCCGTCAGGGGAGCCATCGCCAGCTGCGTCACCACATCCCCTTCGTTCCCCCGCGTCAGCGGCACGTACTCGGTCAGATCACAGGAACCAATCACCACCCCGGCCGCATGCACTCCCGTCCCCCGCGTCAACCCCTCCAGCCGCATCGCTGATTCATACAGATTCGCCACGGCCTGATCTGCCTCAATGGCTCCCTTCAGCTCGGGATTCTTCTTCTTCGCCTCGGCCAGCGTGATGTTCAGTTCCTGTGGAATCATCTTCGCCACCCGGTCCACCTCCCCATAACTCATCCCCATGACCCGCCCCACATCCCGGATCACGCTCTTCGCTCCCAGAGTACCAAAGGTGATGATCTGGCTGACGCAGCGTTCTCCATACTTCTGCCGCACGTACTCAATGACCTCCGGCCGCCGCGTCTGACAGAAATCCACGTCGATATCCGGCGGACTGACCCGCTCGGGATTCAGAAAGCGCTCGAAAATCAGCCCGAACCGCAGGGGATCACAGTCGGTAATCCCCAGCGCATAGGCCACCAGCGATCCTGCCGCCGAACCACGGCCTGGCCCCACCGGAATCCCATGATCCTTCGCCCATTTAATGAAGTCCCAGACAATCAGAAAGTAACTCAGGAACCCCATCTTCTCCATGACGTCCATCTCGTAGTTGAGACGGTCCTGCAGACCGGCTGACGACGCCAGCGACCCGTATCGCCGCTCCAGACCTTCCCGGCACATGAGGCGGAAATATTCCCCGCGCGGCGACCCATCCGGACTCTCGAACTGAGGATACTTCTCGCTGCTCGAGGAATCGAGCTTGATGCTGAGATCGACCTTCTCCGCAATCTCCAGAGTGCTCCAGAGCGCCTGTGGCGTGTGCCGGAAAAGCTTGATCATTTCCTTCGGCGTCTTGAAGTACACCTCCTCGCTGTACCGCATGCGCTTCTCATCAAGCACCATCTTCCCGGTCCCGATGCAGATCAGAACGTCGTGCGCCTGATGATCGTCCCGGCCCAGAAAATGCACGTCGTTGGCTGCCACCGGCTTGATGCCGAATTCCTTCGACCACTCCAGCAGCTGACCCGTGCACCGCCGCTGCAGTTCGGCCACCTCGCCGCTCACATGATCGTGAATCTCAAGGTAGTAATCCTCGCCCCAGCGCTCCCGGAACTTCCCCACCAGATGCTTCGCATGGTCCACCTGACCCGCCCGGATGCTCTCGTTCACTTCACCATTCAGGCAGCCCGACAGCACAATCAGGCCGTCTCCATGCGCAAAGAGGGAATCATGATCGGTCCGCGGCTTGTAGTATTGACCTTCCAGATGCGCCTCGCTCACGATCTTCGTCAGATTCCGGAAGCCTGCCTCGTCCTTCGCCAGCACCGTCAGATGATAGTTGTTCTTCTTCCCGGGAACTTCCGCCCGGTGCGTCTTCCTGACGCCCTCGCCGCAGACATACAGCTCGCACCCGATGATGGGCTTCACGCCGGCTTTCTTCGCGGCCTGATAGAAGTCGATGGCTCCGTAGAGATTGCCATGGTCGGTCATCGCCACCGCAGGCATCCCCAGCTTGGCTGCCTTCTTCACCACATCATCAATCCGGCACGCCCCATCGAGGGTCGAATACTCGGTGTGGAGGTGCAGATGGACAAATTGTTCGGGCAGATCGGCGGGCATCGCTTTCCGCTAAAACGGTCACGCCCCGCAGGCAACAGAGTCCCTCCCGAACGCCGTGTTTATCCTCCGCCGAATTCCTTCCAGAAGGTCCAGCCCGCCAGCACAAAACCGGTCACCGTCACCAGCGCCCGGACCGCCGCGGACGGGATCCGCTGCGCCGCCTGCGCACCGGCCCAGTACCCCGCAAAGGCTCCCAGCGTCATCACGAGGGCCCGGGGCCAGTCAACCAGACCTGCCACCACGAAGGAGAGCGCCGCCACCACATTGATGACGGCTCCCAGCACGGTCTTGAGCGCATTCATCTCATGAATTCCAGACAACCCCAGCAGCCCGAAACTCGCCAGCATCAGAATCCCGATCCCCGCCCCGAAATACCCCCCGTAAACCGCCACGGCAAACTGAAAGAGCAGAGCCCCGGCCAACGGCCGCGCCACTCCTCCATCACCGTCATCCGGCCGCGCTCCCGCCACCTTACGGATCGCCCCCTGGAGGCTGAACAGCAGGGTCGCAAAAAAAATCAGAAAGGGCACGAGCCGACGGAAGGTGTCCGGATCCCCCGCAATCACCAACCCGCTTCCCACAAGGCCACCCAGCAGACTCACCGGCAGAAACTTCCGGAGCCACGGGCGCACGGTCTCCAGATGCCTCCGGTACCCCAGCATGCTCCCCGCCGTACCCACCAGCAACCCGACGGTACTCGTCGCATTCGCCGTCACCGGAGGAACCCCGAACGCCAGCAGCACCGGAAACGTCACCAGCGTCCCACCCCCGGCGACCGCATTGATCACTCCGGCCAGCGCCGCTGCCGCAAAGAGCCCAGCAACTTCCGCCGGATTCATGCCACTCCATTCCGGATCTGGCCACTCCCCCGCACCAGATACTTGTAGATCGTCAGTTCGGGCAATCCCATCGGCCCACGCGCATGCAGCTTGTCGGTGCTGATCCCGATCTCGCAGCCAAACCCGAATTCCCCGCCGTCATTGAACCTCGTGCTCGCATTCCAGAAGACCGCGGCACTGTCCACCTCCGCCAGAAATCTCGCCGCAGCGGCCGCATCCCCAGTCACGATGCAGTCACTGTGACGCGACCCATACCGCGCAATGTGATCGAGAGCTTCGTCCAGGTCGCTCACCACTTTCACGGACAGAATCAGGGCAAGGTACTCGGTCGACCAGTCGTCCTCGCTCGCGGCCACCACGGCATCCGGAAACATTTCCCGGACCCGGACATCCCCCCGCACTTCCACCCCGGCCGCCCGCAGCGCCGGAATCATCCCCGCCAGAAAGTCGGCGGCCACGGATGCGTGCACCAGCAGGGTCTCGGCCGCATTGCACACCCCGGGTTTCTGACACTTCGCATTGAGCACAATCCGCTGCGCCATTTCCGGATCCGCCGCCGCATCCACATAGACATGGCAGATCCCATCGTAATGCTTGATCACCGGCATCCTCGCCAGACTCACCACGGTCTCAATGAGTCCCTTGCCCCCGCGCGGTATGATCAGATCCAGCGACTCATCCATCTCCGCCAGATACCGCACACTCTCCCGGTCGGTCGCCCCGATCAGCTGAATGCTGTGCTCCGGCAATCCTGCCGCTGCACCCGACACCTGGAGCACGTCCGCAATCACCCGGTTGCT
>JBIICE010000001.1:0-59196 GCA_044239025.1 Verrucomicrobiales bacterium | reverse complement strand
CGGACCAGCGGCACCGCCAGCCGCTTCGCCTTCCCGGGTCCCACCACCACGGCCGCATCGGCGATCCCTTCCTTCACCCGGTAGCCAGTCAGCACGAGCGGACTCACCACCGCCGAAACCGGCACCGTGCCCGCATTGAATAACCGCAGCGTCAGCAGGGCCTCGCCCTCCGGAACGGAACCAAGATCGAGAAACGCGGAAAGCTCCAGCTGCGGCACTGGCTCGCCCCGCACCAGCCAATCCGCCACCGTGTCGCCCATCCTCCGGTGAGCGGCCCCGTTCGGATGCCACGAAACCCCCGCCGGATCACTGCCGGGATGATCGAAATGCGGCCGCAGCACGTCCAGCGCTGCCGCAAAGGCATCGCGCGCATTCAGGTTGATCAGATCGGATGGCCGCCGCACGAGCGCGTTGCCGAGGTCGGCAAAGTACACACCCGCCCTCGCGGCAATCTCACGGAGCACCGCCGCAAACGGACGGGCCCGGCCCAGCGTCACCCGGGGATCACCGCCTTCCAATGACGGCGGCACCGCCGCGAGCACCACATCCGCCCCTTTCTCCCGGCAGTACGCCACCGCTTTCTCCATGGCCTCCCGGAACGATGCCAGTGAGGTCCCCGCGAGCGCATCCCTCCCGCCGCAGCTCAGCAGCACAAGGTCGGTTTCGGCCCCGGCCTCACTCAGAAAAACCTCACTCGTGAGCGGCTCCATCGCCTGCACCGCCACTGCCCCGTCCCGCGAATAGTTCCGCACAAAGATGGCCGACGCACTCAGCGGCCGGCGCGACGGCGGCAACCCGCGCCTCAGGAGGTCGTTCACCGAAAACACACGCTGGGGTGCTTCCTTCTGCGATCCGATCGCTCCGGGCAGGGACGGCTCGGCTCCCTTGCCCGACTTCTCCCGCGCCGCCACCAGCGCCCGGTATTCCTGCCACTGACGCACAATGTCGGCGTCGGCACGCTTCACCGCGGACGCCGGATCCAGATCGGTCACCCCGCCATGATAATGGAAATCGCCGCCCAACCGGTCCAGAAAGCGACCGTGCCACGCGAAGGCCGCATCGTAGGCCCCCTCCTGCGCCGACGGCTGGTAAAAGGTGCTCACATCATCGCCGAAGACAGCCACGTAGAGTGGATCGCGCCGCTGCAGCTTCGCATACGTCCGCGGAATCAGTTTCGCCAACCGCTCGCCCTCTGCGGCCGTGAGCGGCTCACGCGCCCGCCCCGGCATCGGCAGCAGCACCGACGGAACGACCGCCAGCAGGGATGCCATCAAATCTCTCCGGGATACTGCCATTCCCTTCCCCTGGCCGCTCCTTCCCGTCATTTCAAACCCATTTTGCCCCGCCTGCACTCACTTGCGGCGGTTGAACCTCGCCACCTCCCGCTCGATTTCCCGCTTCGCTTCCTTCCCCTTGAGCGCCTCCCGCTTGTCCCCGGCATCCTTGCCCCTCCCCACGGCCAGCTCAATCTTCACCCGGGGACCTTTCCAGTACGCGCGCAGTGCCACGAGGGCATGACCCTTGACCTGGCAGATTCCGTAGAGCCGCATGATTTCCTTCCGGTGCAGCAGCAGCCGGCGGACCCGCCGCGGATCGTGCTGTTCCCAGCTCGCTTTCTCATACGGTTGAATGTCACAGCCATAGAGCAGACACTGCCCGCCGTCGACGCGCGCAAAGGCGTCGCGCAGGTTGATGCGCCCTTCGCGCACGGACTTCACCTCGGTACCCTTGAGTTCCACCCCGGCCTCGAACTTCTCGAGGATGTGGTACTCGTGCAGTGCCTTCCGGTTGACGGCAATGTCCCCGCTCGCGGCTCCCATGAAATTGATACGGTCTGCCAACGGGTTCACCGGAACCATCCGGCAGACCGTGCGTCAGCCCCACCTTCCCACTCAGGAAGGCTCCGCAGGCGCGTCCGCAAATTCCGCGGAAATCTTTCCTTCGATGATCTCCAGCAGCGCGATGTCTCCCTGTCCCAACCGCATCCCGTAGGCCGCCGGATTGATCAGCGGAGCCCGGCCCTGATTCAACTGGCGGACCCGACGCGATACCAGATTCACAAGAACCGGGGGATTCGGAATGACGCGGGCAGCTTTTTCGATGAGATCAGTCTTCATGGCAGTAAACTCTTGGGGGGAAGCCACGTGACCCGCCGGCGACCGGTTCTCCGGCAACCCTGACGGAAATGGCACAATCTTCGGCGGAACCATCGTGACGGATGGGAAATCCTGGAAATTCCGGCCGACCGCACCGGCATGGCACCCGCCAGTCCACAGCACAATCTCCCGGAAGAATACGGAACTACCATCAATTCCCCTCGCTGCAAGCGGCGTTTTGCCCCGCGGCCAGACATCGCACCCGCCCGGAACGGCAGCCCGGCAGGGACGCGGTTCCCTGTCGGGCGGTTCCCCGTCGGGAGGCTCCCCCCTTCGGAAGGCTCCAAATCGACGGGCCCCCGCGGTTTTCTGCAGCATCCAGCCCCACCCCGGCTGGTGGGTCACGGAAGCACGCCAAGATGACTCAGCATGCGCTCGATGTAGTCGCCTCCCCGCGGAATCGGCCGACCGTATTTCACGGGAAGCTCCGTGAGTTGACGGCGTAGTGCCCCCACCCGCTCCTTCCCCAGATCCTCGATCGCATTGAGCGCCCGCAGGGCGTCAAAGTAGTCCGACTCCATCAGGTCGGCGGCCTTCAGCAGCACAGCCGTCGCCGCCTCCGTGTCCCGGAGGGCTTCGGCTGCCGCCACCCGGACGCTCGGATTCTCATCCGTCAGCAGTTCCGCGAGCCGACCGTGCTGCGCCTCGGCCAGGGCCGGGTTCATGCGGCACCCCATCGCCCCCCACCAGCGCACGGAGGCCTCCGGGTGCCGCAGCAGCTGCCGGCATTCCTCTCCGGCCAATCCCGGCCCACTGGCCGCAAATGCCGCCCTCACGACTTCCCCAAAGCGGAATTTCCCATCCCGTCGCGCCATTTCATATGGGGAACTCCCCGCACTCAGCCGCAGCATCTCCGCCTCGGGCAGCAGACAGACGTCTCCGATGGAATCCACATGGGTCCGCAGCGCCTCTCTCATGCGATCCAGTGCCGCCCGGCTGCCGGGGTCGCCCGCGAGATTCCTCACTTCATCCGGATCTGCCTCCAGATCATGGAGTTCTTCGGCAGGATGCGGTTCCCAGAAAGCGGCCTGCGCCGGGGGCAGCTTCTGCTCGCCCGCCAACCGGTGCCACGCCCGCGTCATCGGGGTCTCGAACTGGTAGGCCACCCGCTGCCCGGCCGGGCGGTGCGTGAAGAAATTCCGGACGTACACCCAGCGGCCATCGGTCACCGACCGCACCGGATCGTACCGCTCATCCATCCGATCCCTCATCCCGAAGATGTAGCGTCTCTCCTCGGCTCTGCCCTCTCCGGCAAACGCCTTCCCCTGCATCCAGCCAGGAATTGCAATGCCGTAGAGACTCAGGAACGTCGGCGCAAAATCCGTGAAATCCACCAACTGGGCCAGTTCCCGGCCCTCCTCATAGCCACGAGGAGCGAGATGCCGCCACTTCGCGGGAAAATGCATCAGCAACGGCACCCGCAGCCCGGAATCACACGGCGTCCGCTTGCAGCGCGGCAGCCCAGGTCCGTGGTCGCCACAGTAAATCACAATGGTTTCCCCAGCCAGCCCCGCTTCCTCCAGCTCCCGCAGCAGCGCCCCCACCCGCGCATCCATCGCACTCATCTGATCATGATACTGCGCCCAGTCGGTCCTCACCTCGGGAATGTCCGGCCAGTACGCCGGAAGCCGCACAGCCTCAGGGGCATGCACGGGCTCATGCGGCCGCTTCCGCACCTGCCCCTCATGCGTCAGTTCAATGTTGAAGACCGCAAAAAACGCCTGCCCAGCCCCACGCTGACGCCAATGAGCCCGCTTCGATGATTCATCCCACACCTTGCCCCTGACCTCGACGTTGTAGTCCTCTTTCGCATTGTTCGTGCAGTAAATACCGGCCTCCCGCAGCAACTGCGGATACATGCGCCACTCCCCCGGCACTGCCACCCCGCTCCGCATGTGCAGACCACCGCTCGAATTCGGATACACCCCGGAAATCAAGGCCGTCCGCGCCGGCGCACAAACCGGTGCCACCGACCACGCCCGCCGGAACCGGACCCCGCGCGACGCCAGACGGTCCAGATTCGGAGTGACCGCATCCTTGTCCCCATAACATCCCAGCTGCGGACCATTGTCCTCGCTCGTGATCCACAGCACGTTGGGCCGCTCCGCCCCATAGCCACACGCCGCCGCCAGCATCATTGCGATCAGTATCAGCCTCATGCCAGCAAACCTCACGCCTCTTCCCCTCGCCGCCAGCGCTTCCTCCCTACGTGTCTCGGGTGCCAATGCGGCCAAGCGACACCGTCTGCAGTTTTTTTCCGGAAAAAATTCGGTTTTAGAGTTGCCGTGGTCTCTGCCGCACACTACGGTCCTCGCGAAATTCCGATTCCCGAGAGGCCATCGTATTTTCCCCTGGTGTTTCTTTGGGAAATCCTTGACGCCACGCCACCAATTCACTCAAGTTCTGCCATCCATTCCCCACATCACTACCCTGCCCGCGGCAATCGCGCGGCTTTCTGAAGCGACTCCCGCACAACCACATCCAGCAGAATCCCTTCCGTCCGCTCTCCAACCCTCTCTCCCATCATGAAGCGCTCTTCCTTCATCCCAGCCCTCCTCGCCATCGCCTCCACCCCCATCCTCGCTTCCGCCCAGGATGGCGCTGCCGCAGGCGCCGCACCTGCCGCGGCAACCCCGGCCGGCAAGGAAAAACTCGTCGACATCGCCAAGGTCGACATCAACGTCCAGAAAACTCCTCAGATCCAGGCCATCAACGTCAAGGACAAACGCTGGACTCCCAAGGACTGGATCGAAATCGAAGTCGAAGCCACCGCCGAACTCTCGAAAACCGAAAAGGACAAGACGCGCAAAGCCTATGACGAAGTGACCTTCGAGTACTTCGCCTACCTCGCGGGAGCCACGAAGGAAAAGAGCCGCGTGCTCACCGCAAAAATCATCCACACCAACGTCCCCATCAAGGAGAAGGTCCACTCGGTCGCCTACATCTCGCCGCCGCAACTCCAGAAGGTCACCGACTCGACGGCCACTGGTCCAGCCAACCCCACCATGGTCAAGGCTTGGGGCGTGCAGGTCTTCATCGATGGCAACCTCGTCGGACGCAAAACCAGCGAAGCCAACAAGGAGTGGTGGACCAATCCCTCGCTCCCTCCCCAGGAGGCCGCGCTGCTCAGCAAACCGGAAACTCCCTTCGCTCCCCTCTGGGGCGACTTCCACCTGGAAGTCAAGCCACGTTGATTCCTCAGGAACGAATCGCTTTTCTATTTGACGGAAATCTCAATCGCCGCTCTAAACACCACCCACGATGGCGGAAAAAAAATCTGTTCTGACTCTCAACCTTGGTTCCCAGCGCGCCGGCATGGCACGCTTCGGACTGGGTTCCAAAGGAGCCTTGCTGCTGAAGGATTATGCCTTCTCGGAAATGCCAGGAGATCCAACTGCCGATGGTACGCGCCGACCCGCCCTCACGGATGCGGTCCGCGCCCTGTCGGGAGCTCTCAAGGCGGCCAACCAACCGGTGAACTACGCCGTGCCCGGCCAGTTCCTCATCGCCAAGTTCGTCAAGCTTCCGCCCCTCGGAGAAGACCAGGTCGACAAAATCGTCGGCTTTGAAGCCCAGCAGGCTGTCCCCTTCCCGCTCTCGGAAACGGTCTGGGATTACCAGCTGATGGGCAAAAGCGGAGGCGAACTGGAAGTGGGTATCGTCGCGGTGCGCTCGGAACACCTCAACGACCTCAACGGTGCGGTCGAGGGAGGTGGTCTCAAGACTGCCATCGTCGACGCCGCCCCCGTCGCCCTCTACAACGCGTTCCGGTACAACTACCCGGATGTTTCGGAGTGCGTGCTCCTCGTGGACCTTGGTGCCCGTACCACCAACCTCATCTTCATCGAAGGATCCCGGGCGTACATCTCGTCGTTCCAGACGGGCGGAGCCTCAATCACGCAGAGCATCGCCAAGGAAATGGGCATGGACTTCGAAACCGCCGAGACCCGCAAGGCCACGGAAGGGTTTGTCAACCTCGGCGGCAACTACGCCGACCACGAGGACCCGGAAATCGATGCGATGTCCAAGGTCATCCGCAATGCCCTCGCCCGGATCCATGGCGAAATCGCCCGCCGCACCAATGCCTACCGGCAGCAGCAGGGCGGTGCCGCCCCCACGGAAGTCTACCTCGCCGGTGCCGGCGCTTCCCTGCCCTTCGTGAAAGAGGTGTTCGAGGAAAAACTCCGCATCCCGGTTCACTACTTCAATGCCCTGCGCAATGTCAGCGTGGGACCAAAGATCGATGTGGAACAGGTTTCGGCGGAAGCCCACACCCTCGGTGAACTCGTAGGCCTCGCGCTCCGCGAAATGGCCTGCCCCATGGAACTGGACCTCTCGCCCAAGGCCGTACAGGCCTCCCGCGACGTGGGTTCACGCAAGCCCTACCTCTACGGGGCCGCTGCTGCCCTCTTCTCCACACTCCTCGGCACCTGGGCCTACAATAGCTCCGCAGCCGGCAGCTACCAGCGCAAGCAAGATGAGCTGGAATCGAAAATCGCCGACCTCGACCGCTTCGACAAGGGCATCAAAGCCGCCACGACCCGCGAAGCCGTCGAAAAAGCCCGCGTCGACTACATCGCCGACACGATCGTCGACCAGAAGTACTGGGTGTCCATGCTCAATGATCTCAATAACCTGATCAAGGACGATCAGATGTGGATCGTGCAGCTGAGCCCCCTCGACGCCGACGGCAAGGAAATGCTCCCCCAACTCAGCGAGGGCGATGACCCCGGGAACCCATTTGACCTCGGGCGCTCCACCTCGGCTCCCGGCGCTGCCAAGGATGACAAGAAGCCAGTCGACGCCCTCCACCTCATCGGCGTGAGCCGGAGCGGTGAGAATGCCGGAGAACTGGCCCTCAAGTTCATCAAGGAAGTGGCCGGCTATAAGGAGGATGGCACTCAGGACCCCGCCAGCCCCATGGCCAAGTACTTTGAATTCAACGCCAAGGACGAAACCACGTTCCTCCAGGAATACGTGAAGCACGAGGTCGGTGCTCTGGACGCCAAGGACGGCTACGCCTTCCACATGAAACTGCCCCTCAAACGCAAGGTGCAGATCGTCCCCTCCACCAAGAAGTAAACCGTAGTCCCGGACCCCCGCCCATCATGAGCAAAGGAAAATTCAATTCGTTCCTGCCCGGATATTTCGCCGTGCTCGGAATCGGAACTCTCGGCCTCGGCTACCTCGCCTGGTCCGCCAGCTCGGCCGCCACCGGAGCCAAGGAAAGCTACGAAGCCAAACGCAATACCCTCGAGTCAATGCAGCGGGGATCCATCTTCCCCAACGAAGCGAACGAGGCCAAGAAGAAGCAACTCGTCGATGCCCTCGCCGCCAAGGTGAAGACGCTCGTCGATGGCGTCTCCGCCTACCAGTCGCCCATCAATGCCGCCGAAACCGGCGAGAGCTTCCAGAAGAAACTGGTAGCCGCCACGGCCGCCATCACCGAGGCTGCCAAGGAACGGAAGGTCACGCTCGGCGAGAAATTCGATATCGGATTCGACAAGTACAGCGATTCCTTCGCCTCCACCGAAGCCGCTCCCCAGCTGGCAGCCCAACTGGACGCCGTAACCTACCTACTCAACACCGCCATGGCTTCGGGAGTTTCCTCTCTCGAATCCTTCAAGCGGGCCCCCCTCACGGTGGAAGCGGCCAAAGCGGATGCCGCCCCGGCGCCCGCCGCCGGTAAACCGGGTGTCCAGCCCAAACCGACTCCAAAACCGGCTCCAGGCAGCCCAACCGTCAAGACCACGGGCAAAGCCCCCGCCGGCCCCGCCGTCGAGGAATCGAAGGTGCTCGAACGCCAGCCCATGCAGCTGACCGTCACGGGCTCCAATATCGCCATCACCCAGTTCCTCTCGGCCCTCGCCAATATCAAACCAGGCGAAGCCGGGGCGCACTTCTACACCATCCGCACCCTCAAGGTCGAAAACTCCATGAAGGACGGCCCGGACAAGACCGTCACCGTCACCATGGAGGAAAAGGAGGACCCGGAAACCAAAACCACCGTGAAACGGGATGCCAAATACATCCTCGGAAACGAATCCGTCACTCTCTATCTCGACGTCGACCTGATCCGCTTCCTTGACCCCACCACCGAGGCCGCCCCCGCAGCAGCCACCCCGTCAAAGTAACCGATCTCTCCACGCACGCTTCTCATGGAATGGCTCAAAGCTAAATACGACCGACTCCTCCTTGGCCTCTTCGGGGCCATCGCGGTGCTCACCGGCGGACTTCTCATCTCCAAGGTGCTCGGCTTCGCCCAGCAGTTCCCGCCCGAAGACGAGGTCCGACAGAACGCCAACTTCGGAGAGGATACCTCCTCCACCCGCGTCGACGCTGCCATCGCCCGCCTCGCGGAAAGCGCCGAATTCAAACCCCCGGTGATCAAAGGAAAGCCCGTCAGCCTCTTCGTTTCTGCTCCTGTCCTCAAGACAGTCGACGGCAACGTCATCCCCATCCTCGCCACCGACGCCAAACAGGTTCGGGCCCCCATCGATAACGAATGGCTCTACCGCTACGGCCTCGACATCACCCGCCAGGACATCGCTGAAATCGATACCGATGGCGATGGCTTCAGCAATGCCGAGGAATTCATCGGAAAAAGCAATCCCAAGGATGCCCGCAGCCTCCCGGCCGCCCACACCAAACTGGCGTTCAAGGAAATCCTCAAGGACGAACTAAGTCTGAAGTTCGTCTCCTACATCAGCGATTCGGACCTCCAGATCCAACGCACGGCCCCGGTCGCCAAGAAGTACACGGCCTTCACCAAGGTCGGTGACAAGTTCGCCATCGAAAAAGGCGGCGAACCCACCTACCAGATCTCCAAGGTCGAGAAACGCGAAGTCAAGGACGGCGGCGTCACGGACGTCAAACCGGTTGTCATCCTCACCGACCTCAAAAACCCCAAGGCGAAACCACTCGAGATTGTCCTGGGAACAGTCGCCGAATTGCCCACCCTCAGAGCCAAAATCGCCAATACCCTCGGCAAAGAGGAACTGGTCGAAGGCGGCGAAGGCGCAGAAATCACTTTCCCCTCCGTGCCGGATGTCAAATACACCATCCTCAAAGTCACCGACCAGCAGGTCGACCTCGAATACATGGAACCCGGGAAAACCGAAAAAACCCAGTTTTCTCTTGAACTTAAATGACCACCTGCCCGCCTCGTCTGCCATAAATATCCACGGAAATTCCCAACAACCCTAAGTTTTCATTGAATTTTACTCCCCAACCCTGATAACCTCTTTGAACTCATGAGAAAGCCAGTGCTGAATCTGCATCGTCAGGCAATGATTGCCGGACTAGCCTGCGCCACCGCGTGCCCATCGGTCTCCGTTGCCGGCACGGGAGGTAGCTACGGCGGTTCGTCCATCGTTGAGTTGGAAATCATCAAACGCCAGCAGCGGGTCGCTGAGGCGCTCTCCGCGGAAGCCGAGGGCGATCAGATGATGCTCGACCAGGATTACGAAGGCGCTGTCGGCAAGTACCGCACAGCCCTCCAGCTCATCCCGCTGGGATCCGTCAACGCCGTCGACCGCAACCGCGTCATCGCCAAATTCTCCCGCGCCGCGGTGAATCACGCCCGTGACCTCGGTCACCGTGGCGGCGTCGACAAAGCGAAAGGACTCCTCAACGAAGTCCTCGCCGAAAATGTCGATCCAAACAACGCGGAAGCCAAGAAGCTGATGAAGGATCTCGACGATCCGGACATCTTCAATCAGGCGATGAGCGAGAAGCACTACCAGAACACGGAAGAAGTGCGCCGTCTCCTCCGCATGGGCCTCGGATACTACGAACTCGGCCAGTACAAGCAGGCCGAAGACCAGTTCAACCGTGTCCTCGCCATCGACCCGTACAACACCGCTGCCCGCCGCCAGCTCGAGCGCACGGAACGCGAGAAGTCGAATTACTACCGCTCGGCCCGCGACCACACCCGCATCAAGATGCTCAATGAGGTCGATGCCATGTGGGTCACCCCAGTCCCCGGCGGAGCCAACATTCCCAAGGTTCAGGGCGACGTGATCGATGACGCCAATTCCGCCCCGATCACCTTCAAGCTGAACAACATCACCATCGACCGCATTCAATTCAACGAAGCGGCCATCGACGAAGTCATCAGCTACCTGAAGCGCAAGAGCATCGAGTCGGACACCACCAGCGCCGATCCGAATCAGCGCGGCGTGGACTTCATCGTGAAGAGCACCACCGGAGCCAAGCCGGTGACGCTTGAACTGCGCAGCGTCAAACTCCTCGATGCCATCAAGAGCATCGCGGAAGTCGCCAACATGCGCTACGACATTCAGCCGAATGCCGTCGTGATCGTCCCCGCTGCCGAAGGCACGGGTGGCAGCATGACGACCCGCACGTTCCGCGCTCCCCCGGACTTCCTGAGCCGTGGTGCCGGTGGTGGTGGCGAAGCGGATGCCGCTGGTCCTGCCGATCCATTCGCAGGCGGTGGTGCCGAAGCCGATTCCGGTCCCAAACTGAAGGGCAAACCGAATGCCAAGGAGGTCCTTTCCTCCCTCGGTGTTCAGTTCCCGGAAGGAACCATGGCCTCGTTCGATCCTTCCACGGGCCGCCTGATCGTCCGCAATACCTTTGAGCAACTCGACCTCGTGGAAACCCTGGTCGATGGTATGGTGGTCTCGGGTTCCGTGAAGCAGGTCTTCATCACGACCAAGTTCGTGGAAGTCAGCCAGCGCAACACCGATGAACTCGGCTTCGACTGGCTCGTCGGCGCCTTCAACGTGGGCGGCGACGGCGTCTTCGCAGGTGGCGGCACCAGCGGCAATGCCAGCCCGCTCGATTCCGGTGACTACAGCTTCGTCAATCCAGGCCTCGGCGGATCCCCGGTCGGCAGCAACCCGCTCACCCGCGGCCTCCGTTTCGGATCCGATGCCATCTCCCGCGGTGCTATCGACGCACTCCTCGGCGGTGGATCAGCCACGGCGGCTGGTTCGGTCTCCCCTGCCACCTTTGCGCTGGCCGGCGTCTTCACCGACCCGCAGTTCCAGATGGTCATGCGTGCCCTCTCTCAGAAGAAGGGCGTGGACCTGATGACGGCTCCGAGCGTGATTGTGCGCGGCGGACAACGCTCGAAGATCGAGATCATCCGAGAGTTCCCGTACCCCACGGAGTATGACCCTCCACAGATCCCGCAGAACTTCGGTGGCGGTATCGGCATCGGTGGTGGTGGTGGACTCGGTGGTGGAGCCCAGCAGGGCGGCTCCTTCCCGGTGACTCCCGCCAACCCGAACAGCTTCCAGTTCCGCAACACCGGAGTCACGATGGAAGTCGAGGCTACCGTCGGCGACGACGGCTACACGATCGACCTCCAGCTGGCCCCCGAAATCATCGAGTTCGAAGGGTTCATCAACTACGGAAGCCCCATTCAGACCACCGGCACCAATGCCCTCGGTCAGTCGGAGCCCGTGGTGCTCACGGAGAACAAGATCCTCCAGCCGGTGTTCGCCACCCGGAAACTGTCGACCCAGGTGCTCATCTGGGACCGTCAGACGGTCGGTATCGGTGGCCTCATGCGCGAGGATGTGCAGTCCGTTGAGGACAAAGTCCCCATCTTCTCGAGCATCCCGCTCATCGGCCGCCTCTTCAAGACGAAGGCCGAGGAGCACTACAAGAAGAACCTCATGATCTACGTGACTGGTCGCCTCATCGATCCGTCCGGTCAGGATCTGCACGGTTCGGCCGAGCCTGATCCGGAAGTGGTTCCGAGTGACATCCCGCCAGGACCGTCCACGGACTTGCTGCCGATCATCCAGAAGTAATCTTCCGGTTTTCCGGAAATCCCTTGGAAAAGGGGCGGAGGCAACTCCGCCCCTTTTTTCTTGCCATCCCCTTGCTCTCATCCCGCAGCTTCACCCCCAGCGGCAACTCCACGCCCCCCATGAAGGTCATCGCTCTCACTGGAGGCATCGCCACCGGCAAGTCCACCTTTGCCCGCCATTTCCTGCAGTTGGAACCGAGGACAGCGTTCTTCGACAGCGATGCCGCCGTCTCACGGTTCTTGACAAGCCCCGCAGTCGCTGCCACCATCAATGCGTCTCTCGGGGGGAATCTGCTGGATGAATCCGGCGACCTTGTGAAATCCCGGCTGCGCGATCTCGTCTTCAGTGATGCGAGGGCCCGCCAGGCACTCGAGGCGATCCTTCACCCGATGGTCCGGGCGGAATGCTCGGCCTCACTCGATTCCGCCAGATCCTCCATGGAGCCCTGGTTCCTCATGGACGTCCCCCTGCTCTACGAATCCAATTTTCCCATTGCCCGTGACCTCGAACTCGTTGTCGCCTGCGGTCCCCAAACCCAGAAAAGCCGACTCATCACCCGGAATTCCCTGCCTCCCGAGACCGCGGACCGCATGCTTTCCGCTCAGCTTCCGATTGCGGAGAAAGTCAGACGCGCCGACGTCGTCATCTGGAATGGCGGCCTGCCCGACAGCCTCGCACGCCAAACCCAACACTTTATCGTATGGTTGAAGAAAACCCTTCGGCAGTGACCGAACTGCCAGCCCAACCCGAGGACAACAGCCTTCCCCATTCCGTCGCTGGATCGGCTGGAGACACGGCGTCTCCTGTCCCGGAGTCCGTTTCCCTCAATGAGTTCCTCCGGATGCCGGTGCAGGACCTCTACGACCTCGGCACCAGACTCGGTCTCCGTATCGGTGGGGTCCGCTCCCGCCACCAGTTGGTCTTCGAAATCCTCTGCCACTACAGCCGGAAGGGTTCCGTCATCCATGCCACCGGCATTCTCGACATCACCCGCGATGGCTTCGGGCTGATCAGAGACCCGCTCTTCAATTTCGCCCCTTTCCAGGACGACATCTTCGTCGCCATCCCCGTCGTCCGCCGCTTCAATCTGCGGCCTGGCCTTGAACTCACGGTCACTGCCCGCGCTCCCCGCGATCCCCGCGAGAAATGCCTCTGCAGTGACCAGATCGTTGCCATCGAGGGCGTACCCGCCGCCGACTGGCAGCCCCCGCTCCATTTTGACAAACTGACCGCCCTGTTCCCGAGCGAACGCATCATTCTGGAAAACTCATCGACCCGTTCGGTTGGCCCGCGCGTCGTCGATATTGTTTCCCCGCTCGGCAAAGGTCAGCGCGGACTGATCTGCGCTCCTCCGCGCGGTGGGAAAACCGTGCTCCTCAAGGACATCGCCGCCTCCATCCGACGCAACCATCCGGAAATCGAACTCATCGTTCTGCTCATCAACGAGCGCCCGGAAGAGGTCACTGACTTCCGCGAAACCGTCGACTGTCAGGTCTTCAGTTCCACCTTCGACGAAGCGGCCTCCCGCCACATCCAGGTATCGGAACTGGTTCTCGAACGCGGCAAACGACTCGTCGAGAAAGGCCGGGACGTGGTCATTCTCCTCGATAGCCTCACCCGTCTGGCCCGCGGCTACAATTCAACCCAGGGTGGCAAAGGCCCCTCCGGCTCGGGTGGCGTCGACCATAACGCCCTCCAGAAAGTCCGGAAATTCTTCGGCTCGGCCCGCAAGGTGGAAGAAGGCGGCAGCCTCACGATTCTCGCCACCGCTCTCATCGAGACCGACAGCCGCATGGACGAAGTCATCTTCGAGGAATTCAAAGGTACCGGAAACCTCGAGATCCAGCTCGACCGTGAACTCGTGGAACGCCGGATCTACCCCGCCATCCATGTGCAGAAGTCCGGAACCCGGAAGGACGACCTCCTGTACCATCCGGACGAATTCCGCCGCATCAGCGCCATCCGCCGCCAGATGGCTCAGATGCCGGCCGGCGAAGCCCTTGAATTGCTGATCCGCAGCATCAGGGCCACCGCCACCAACGCCGAACTGCTCCTCACGGGGCTGCGGCAGTAATCGATTCCCCATTCACCTTTTCCCTGAGTCCATCAGTGCCTGATTCCGCTGCCTCCGACCACTTCATCACTACTCCTGAAGCCCTCCATGGCTTCCTCAACGCCATTCCCAATGGCGACGGAGTCCGTGTGGCCCTCGATACCGAGGCCGACTCCCTCCATTCCTACCGGGAAAAACTCTGCCTGATCCAGATGGGGGTGGGCGACCGCAAGGTGCTCATCGACCCACTCGGGATCGCTGACCTCAGCCCATTGCTGAGCTACCTCGATTCCTCGGAGATCTGGCTCCACGGTGCCGACCTCGACATGTCGCTGATGAGGCGTACCTACGGCCACATTCCCGTCCGCATCTTCGACACCCAGGTGGCGGCCCGCCTCTGTGGCGAACGCCAGTTCGGCCTCGCCCATCTCGTGGAATCGAATTTCGGAGTCGCCCTCTCGAAGCAGTCGCAGCGTGCCGACTGGGGCCGCCGCCCGCTCACCGACCGCATGATCGAGTACGCCCTCAACGACGTGCATTTCATCATTCCGCTGGCCGACAAATTCCTCGCCCGCCTGCGCGAACTGGACCGCGAGGAATGGTTCCTGCAGTCGTGTGAAGACGCCCGCCTCTCGGTCCTGCACCGTCCCCCGCCCGACCCGGACGAAATGTGGCGCATCACGGGAAGCGGTAAACTCCGGCCAGCCGGCCTGAATTTCCTCCGGGCGCTGTGGCGCTGGCGCGACAGCGAAGCGGAACGGCTCGACCGCCCCACGTTCAAAGTGATCGGCAACCAGGACCTGCTCAATTTCGCCGAAGCCCTTCAGGAAGGCAATGACGTCCGCCTTCCGGACCGCTACCCCCCGCCCTTTCACCGCCGCTTCTACAAGGCCCTCAAAGACGCCCGCGAGGTTGCGGAGTCCGACTGGCCCAAACGGCCAACCCGGCGCAGACACGAACGGAATCCGGAAGCGGAGAAGCGCTTCGATGCCCTCAAGGAAATCCGCGACCGCAAGGGCGCTGAACTGGATCTCGACCCCGCCCTGCTCGGCTCACGTGCCGTACTCGAAGAAATTGCCGATGACGAATCGCGTGCTCCGGACCTGCTGCTCCCATGGCAACTGACCGTCCTCGGTCTGCACTGAACCCGACGGCTCAGTCGCCGAGATACACAAACCGCGCGCAGTTGGGACAGGTCGTGATCACCTTCCGGGTCCTCGCCGTAGCCACGCAGGAAGCGGTCACTTTCATATGACAGCCACCGCACACACCGTGCTCCAGCGGCACCACCGCAGCATCGCCACGGTGCTGGAAAATCCGGTCGTACCGCTCCAGCAGTTCCCCGGGCAGCTTCGCCGACTGCGCCAACCGCACAGCTTCAAATTCAGCCGCCTGGCCTTGCAGGTTGCTCCGGCGTTCCCCGATTCTCCCCAGTTCTTCCTCCACGAGTGACTCCGTGGCCTTCTGCCCGGCGACTGCCGCCGCGTGGGCCGACTTGAGGACTTCACCCTTCTCCATGAGGGCGAGTTCTTCGTCCTCGAGGCGGCTCACTTCTGCGGTGTAGCGCTCGATTTCGTGACCGATGGCCTGAAATTCCTCGTTCTTCCTTGTCTCGAACTGCTGGATCTTGAGTTTCGTGATCGTGTCCCGCCGGGTCTGGATCTGCAGTTCCAGGTTCTTCACGGCGACCTCGTTCTGCTGCACCGCTTCCTTGGCGACGCGGACGGCCTCGGTGTCGCCGGCCAGTTTGGCGCGCGCCCGTTCTTCCTCACCCGGCAGTTTCTTCAGCTCGAGCCGCAGTCTCCGCAGGTGCTGATCTTTGTCCTGCAGAATGAGCAATTGTTCCAGTTCGGGCAGCATGTGTCGAAGTGATCTTCCTGACCATGGCGCGGTCCACCGCACGCGGCAAGACTTCTTCGCACCCATTTGCAGACCGGATGCCGTTCCCTTCATTTTGCGATTGGGATCCCGCCATGCCTGCGCCATCGGTTTTCATGCGCGTCATCTTCACCGGAACCGGCGACATCGGACTCCCCCTGCTCTCGGCCCTCCTCAAGGAACCCACTGTCACGCTGGCAGCCGTCATCTGCCAGCCTGACAAACCCGTGGGCCGTAAACAGATCCTCACGCCGCCCGCCACGAAAACCGCCGCGCTGGCCGCCGGACTCCCCGTCCTCCAGCCGGAACGCATCCGCCAGATTCCCGACGCGATCGCCGCTTTGGAACCCGACCTCATGATGGTGATGGCCTACGGTCAGATCCTGCCCAGCAGCATCCTCGGTATCCCAAGGCTCGGCTGCATCAATCTCCACGCCTCCCTCCTCCCCCGCCATCGCGGTGCCTCGCCCATTCAGTCGGCCATCCTCGCGGGTGATCCGGAAAGTGGCATCACGGTGATGCAGATGGATGCCGGACTTGATACCGGAGCGATCCTTCATCAGCAGGCCATTCCTCTCGGTTCCGGAGAAACCGGGGGCTCTCTCCACGATCGACTCGCGGAACTCACGCCGGGGGCGCTGCTGGCCATCCTTCCTGCCATCGCCAATGGTTCTGCCGTCCCGCGTCCCCAGGATGCCCGGCTTGCTACCCACTGCGGCAAACTCACCCGCCACGACGGCGAAATCGACTGGAACCAGCCAGCCCACGAACTGGAACGCCGCATCCGCGCCTTCGATCCGTGGCCAGGCACCACCACGACCCTGCCGGACGGCTCCCGCGCCAAACTGTTCCCACCGGTCGACTGCGATCCCCACAGCACGGGTTGCCCGCTGCCGGGCACCATCCTCCACGCGGGATCCGATGGCATCCGGATCGCCTGCGGTTCGGGCTCCCTCACCATCCATGAACTCCAGCTGGAGGGCCGCCGCCGCCTGCCCGTCAGCGCCTTCCTCAGCGGACACCCCATCCGCACCGGCGCACGCATGAATTCCGCACCCCCTCCACTCCCGTCAACCCATGCCTGATTCACCAAACCATTCCCCCGCTCCGGCGGACAAGGGCACACCCGTGCACGACACTGCGGACAAGGGCTGCCTCCTCATGCTCTTCCTCCTGCTCATCGGGGTCTTCCTCTTCCCGGCCATCATGCTGCTCGGCGGCTCTCCGGTCATCGTCCCCATCATGACAGCTTTCCTGCTCGCCCTCGCGACCCCGTTTCTCAATCCAGCGGAACGCCTGAATGACCGCGCCAAATGGACGGGCCGGATCCTCACATGGCTCGGCCTCGTCCTGCTCTTCGCCGGAGCCGCCGTGGCCACTTACTACTTCCTCTTCCCCCGCAAACCCTTCTGAAGCACGTCCCCGCAAAGACGGATCTTCCCCACCGCTCCGGACCCCTCAGAGTCATCCCATGCGAATCCCCTTCCTTCTCCTGATCGGCATCGCCCTCTGCTTGATTCGCCCGCTCAGCCAATCAGCCGACCGGCCCAATGTCATCCTGATCGTCTCGGATGACCACGCATGGACCGACTACGGTTTCATGGGTCATCCCCATATCCAGACGCCCCACCTCGACCGGCTTGCCGCCGAAAGCCTCTGCTTCCGGCGCGGCTACGTCACCTCAAGCCTCTGCTGCCCCAGCCTCGCCACCATTCTCACCGGCCAGTACCCGCACCAGCACCGCATCACCTCCAACGATCCGCCGCTCACCACCGCAGAGAAACCCGGTGTCCCGAAACTCCGGAATCCACAGTTCGCCGCCGGACGCGAAATCATGAACCAGTTCATGGACCAAGCGCCGTCGCTTCCCAGAATCCTTGGTGCCGATGGCTACCTGTCCCTTCAGACCGGCAAATGGTGGCAGGGGAACTTCAAACGCGGTGGCTTCACCCACGGCATGACCAAAGGCGACCCGCAGACCGGGGGCCGCCATGGCGATCAGGGACTCGAAATCGGACGCAAGTCCATGCAGCCAATCTTCGATTTCATCAGCAACGCCCGCGCTCAGCAGAAGCCCTTCTTCGTCTGGTACGCACCGCTTCTTCCGCACGACCCCCACACGCCTCCGCAGCGCCTGCTGCAGAAATACCTCGACAAAACCCCGTCCATCCACATCGCCCGCTACTGGGCCATGGTCGCATGGTTCGACGAAACCATCGGCCAACTCATGGATCACCTCACCTCCAGTGGCCTCGATGAAAATACCATCGTCGCCTACGTCGCCGACAATGGCTGGATCCAGTCGCCCGGCAACCCACGCTACGCCCCGCGCTCGAAACAGTCCCAGTACGATGGCGGTCTGCGCACCCCCATCATGATCCGCTGGAAAGGAAAAATCGCGCCTGCCCAGCCGGACGTACCCGTGAGTTCCATCGACCTTGCACCCACTCTGCTCCGCTGCACCGGAATCACCCCGCCGGAGTCCATGCCGGGACTCGACCTGCGCGACACCGCAGCCGTCACCCAGCGCAACGGCGTCTTCGGTTCCTGCTTCACCCACAATGCTGTCGACCTCCAGAAACCATCATCGAGTCTCCGCTGGCGCTGGACCATCGACGGCCACTGGAAACTCATGCTCCCGGGTCCCAACGAGCCGGACGCACCCGCGGAACTCTACAACCTCGCCAGCGATCCCTCGGAACAGCAGAATCTCGCCGCGCAGAAACCGGATGAAGTCGCCCGGCTCCGTCAGCGCCTCGACCAATGGTGGCCCGGCCACTGACCCATCCGCCCCATCCGCCACGCGTTTCCGTAGTTTCCGCTGACCGCAATCCACGGATAGTCTCCCCACCGTTTCCTCCGGATTCCCATCCGCTCCATCCAACTCCACCGCAGCCCCTTAATACCCATGATCCGCATCCCCGGCCAGGCAGGCAAAGACGTGTGCGACCGCAGCGTCGGCATCACCCGACGCGATGTCCTCCGCGTCGGTGGAGCCGGCATGATGGGCATGACCCTCAATCAGCTCTTCCGCGCCCAGGCAGTCGCCGAAGCGGCTGGATCCGGCGGCGGTCCGGGCTGGGGCAAAGCCAAAAGCGTCATCCTCGTCTATCTCCAGGGCGGCCCCAGCCACCTCGACCTCTGGGATCCCAAGGAAAATGTCCCCACCAACGTGAAGTCGGAATTCAAACCGATCTCCACCAAAATCCCCGGTGTCCAGTTCACGGAACTCCTCCCGAAGCTCGCCACGGTGAACGACAAGTTCACCATGATCCGCTCGATGAGCTACACGCCCAATGGCCTGTTCAATCACACCGCCGCCATCTACCAGATGATGACGGGCTACACGACCGATAAGGTCAGCCCCAGCGGACAACTCGAACCTCCCAGCCCCAAGGATTTCCCGAACTTCGGCTCCAACATCATCAAAATGCAGCCGCTGGATGTTCCCATGCTGCCTTTCGTGATGCTGCCCCGACCACTCCAGGAAAGCAATGTCGTGGGCAAAGCGGGAACCGGCGGATTCCTCGGCAAGGCCTTTGATCCCTACACCCTCTACCCGGATGGCGATGACATGGACATGGCCAAAATGGAACGCATCCGCATCGATGACCTCCAACTCCGGCCCGATGTCTTCACGGTCCGCCTCCAGCGCCGCGCCCGCCTCCGCGAGGCCCTCTCCAGCCAAATGAAGGAAATGGAAAAAGCAGTCGCTTCCTGGCAGCTGGACGACTACTACGACCGCGCTCTCAATCTCATCGTGAGCGGTCGCGCCCGCGACGCCTTCGCTCTCAGCAGCGAACCGGATAAACTGCGCGATTCCTACGGCCGCAATACCTTCGGTCAGAGCCTCCTCCTCGCCCGCCGTCTCGTGGAAGCGGGTACCCGCGTGGTCGAGGTGATCTGGCCCAAGGTCGCCAACAGCGACAATCATTCGTGGGATTGCCACACCGGCCTCTTCCAGCGCATGAAGGATCAGGCGGCCCCCATGCTCGACAGTGGACTCTCCACGCTCATTGAAGACCTCGACCAGCGTGGCCTCCTCGATTCCACACTCGTCGTGGCCGTCGGCGAATTCGGCCGCAGCCCGCAGAAGGGCGTCAGCACCAGCGGCAATGACAACAGTCCGGACGGACGCGACCACTGGCCTTACTGCTACACCAGCATCATCGCGGGAGCCGGCATCAAACGCGGCTACGTGCACGGCAGCTCGGACAAGACGGGCAGCGCTCCCCTCGAAAATCCCGTTCATCCCGGCGAACTCCTCGCCACCATCTACCACGCCTTCGGCATCGCCCCGGAAACCATCGTCTACAACCATCTCAACCAGCCACGGGAACTCGTGAAGGCCCAGGCGGTCACCTCCCTGTTTGCCTGAGCCTACCTCTCCGTCCTCACACCCCGAATCTCCATGAAAAAACGTCATCTCCTCCCCTTCGCCGCCGCTTCGCTCGCTCTCGGATGCGCTGCCTTCCTGAGCATGCCCTCGGTCGCCGAAACCAAATCCGCCCCCAGGCCGCTCAAGGCACTTCTCGTGATCGGAGGCTGCTGCCACGACTACAAGACGCAGAAGGATCTCCTCAAGGCGGGCATTGAAAGCCGGGGCAACATCGAGGTCACGGTGTGCTTTTCCCCTGACTCCAGCACCAAGGCCACGTTCCCCTGCTACGAAGGCAAGGACTGGGCGAAGAACTACGACGTCGTCATCCATGACGAATGCTCGGCGGACATCAAGGACACCGCCTACGTCCAGAATATCCTCGACGCTCACAAGAATGGTGTCCCCGCCGTCAATCTGCACTGCGCCATGCATTGCTACCGCGTCGGACAAATCGCCAAACCGGTCACCCCGGGGTCGACGGACGCCATGTGGTTCGACATGCTCGGTCTCCAGAGCACCGGCCACGGTCCCCAGAAGCCGATCGATGTGACCTACACGGACGACAAGCATCCCGTCACCAAGGGCCTCGCCAACTGGACGACCATCAAGGAGGAACTCTACAACAACATCCAGGTGTATCCAACGGCGGCCACGCTCGCCAAAGGGAAGCAGGACAATCAGGAAACCGTGGTCGTCTGGTCGCACGAATACGGCGAAAAGAAGACGCGCATCTTCAGCACGAGCCTCGGTCACAATAACGAAACCGTGGGCGACGACCGCTACCTCGATCTCGTCACCCGCGGCCTGCTGTGGGCCTGCGGCAAACTGGATGAAGCCGGCAATCCCGTGCCGGGCTACGCCCCCGCCACCGCGGCGGCGAAGTAAGCTGTCACCACCGTACGCCGCAAGGTCCACGCACCTGCGGTGTTGCCGGGCGCGCATGCTCTGCCGGATCTTCCGGTCATCATGCGCGCCCTGCTTTTTTTCGCGGTAGCCTCGATCGTCCACGCCGATCCAGTCGCCTTCGACACCGCCTCAGCCCGCAGCGGCCCATGGTCGGACCCAGCCACATGGAATGGAAATCCTCCCCGCGACGGTCAGTCGGTCCAGATCCGCAAGGGGCATGCGGTGGTCTACGACATGGATTCCACCGACGCCTACCGGGTCGTTCACGTGGCGGGCTCGCTCACGTTCGCACGCGACCGCAGCACGCTGATGACCGCTGGACTCATCCGCATTTCCCCGGGCGAACAATGCTCGGAAGATGGCTTCGATTGCCATGATGAGGCCCCGGATGCCGCCGGGGACGAAACGCTGCCGACCCTCGAAATCGGATCGCGCGATCGCCCCATCCCATCGGGAATCACCGCGCGGATCCGCCTCCGCCATTTCCCGGGCATGAATCCCGAAACCCTGCCCGCGATCGTCGCCTGCGGCGGCCGCTGGGATGTCCATGGCAGTCCCACGCCGCGCACATGGCTCAAGCTGGCAGCCACGGCCAAACCAGGTTCCACGGAGATTCTGCTCGAAACGGAACCCACCGGCTGGCGGCCCGGACAGCAAATCATCGTGACTGGGTCGCTCGAACCGGAATTTACGAAGGCGCAGGCAACCGCAGCCGGCGGAGCCACGGAACGCCGTCTCATTTCCGCCATCGAGGGGCAGCGCCTGACACTCGACCGGCCCCTCGAAAATCACCACCTCGGCGAATCCTTCCGTCAGTGCGAGGCCGCCCTGCTCAGCCGCAATGTCGTCATCGAAAGCGCGGATCCCGATGGCATCCGTGGCCACACCATGTACCACCGCGATTCCGCCGGTGGCATCAGCTACGCCGAATTCCGTCACCTCGGAAAAAAGGGTGTTCTCGGCAAATACGCGATCCATTTCCACCTCGCCGGAAGCACCATGCGCGGCAGCGGCGTCACCGGAGCCAGCATCTGGGATAGCCATAACCGCTGGATCACGATCCACGGCACGGACCACCTTCTCGTGCGCGACTGCGTCGGTTATCAGTCCAAAGGCCATGGCTTCTTCCTCGAGGACGCCACGGAACAATGGAATCTCCTCGACCGCAATCTCGCTGTCCAGGCGACCGCAGCCCCGCGCCTCCCGAAGCAGGCCCTCCCCTTCGATCCCAATGACGGAGCGGGCTTCTGGTGGGCCAATGGCCGCAATGCCTTCACCCGGAATGTCGCCTGCGAAAATGACCGCTATGGCTTCCGTTTCGAGGTCCGCCAGTCGAGTGGCTTCAGCCCGGTCCTGTCGCTGCCGCAGCCGGACGGAATGCTGCAGGACACGGACGTGCGCCGCCTTCCCTTCCTGCGCTTCGAGGCCAATGAATCGCACACCGAAGGCCTCTACAGCTTCAATCTGGGCGACGACGAGGGTCGCCACACCAGCGGAGACCACCACCATCCCTTCATCGTCCGTCAGCTGCGCGCATGGGAAACCCATTACTCGCTCCGTCCGAATCTCCGCTTCTTCCTCTGCGACGGACTCCACGTGCAGCGCGCGGTCTACGGCATCTACCACCCGGATTACGACGCGCACGTCTACCGCCACATCACCCTCGACACGGTCGAAAGCGAACCCATCAACCGCGGCCACGACGATGAAAGCATCCAGTACGGGAACTTCACCATGGATGATGTCACGCTGCGCAATTGCCGCACGGGACGCGACCCCCTCATCCAGCTGGCCTGCACGGCCCCGGAAACCGTCACGGGCCATTTCCGCGGCCTCGTCATCGAAAACTGCCGATCGGAATCGCAGATCGTCGACCTCGGCGGCGGCCCCCGCAGCGAAACCCGCGATCACCCGGTCGTCTACATCTTCCATCCCGGCAAGGCCACGGGCGGCCAAACCATCGAAGTGGTCAGCCGTCACTTTCCGGATCAGCTCGCCAAACGCGGCTACGCTCCCATGGATGGTTTCACTGGCCCGGACGTCGTCGCGTCGCGCACCCTGAACTACGAATTCCCGGAATTGCTCAGCCCGGCAGACGACCTCCCGCCCGCCACCATGATCACCGAGATCCACCGCAGCGAAGGAAAACTCACCGTCCGCGGTGTCTCGCACGACAATGAATCCATCGCTTCCATCTCGGTCAATGGAACCCCCGCCACCATCACCAGCCAACAGCACGGCGTCGCTGACTGGGAACTCTCCCTAACCGCCTATGCTGCGCTCACGGCCGAGGCCACCGACGCCGCCGGAAACAGGGAATCCAATCCCCACCAGATCGACCTGACTCCCGGAACCCGATGACTTCCCTGACTTCCCTGACTTCCCTGACTTCCCCGCATCCCATGCACCCCTTGCGTCCCTGGATCGCACTTCTGCTCGGCCTCGCGGTCTTCTTTCCCAGGCTCTGCTCTGCCATTCCCCCGTTCGAAACCGATGCCCGCGGCCATGTGGTCTTCCGTCATCCCGAAATCCCAGCCGACCTCCGGAATGCATGGCCAGAGGCATGGGAAGCGGAATTCGTGGAGCGAACCAATGCAAGCCTCCGCGCTTCGCAGATCGCTCCTGGCCGTTACGGTGGCACTTTCTTCGAAAACGAGAAGTCCAGCTACCCCAATGCCTTCATCGGCCTGCTCAAGGGACAGACGAAGGAGGCACTCGCCTTTCTGCAGGCTGACGACGACGCCCAGTGGAGCCGCCAGCTGACCATGGGGGTCGACTGGTTCCCGTCGTTCACCATCCGGTCGCAGACGCGCAAGTACTTCCAGTTCGGCGCACTTCTCGACCCGGCCTATCGCCAGAAAATGAAGGATTCCGCGGCGGCATGGACGTCGTCCGATCCCCTCGGCCGGGCGAATCCCTTCTGGATCCGGCCGGAGGACCGCAAGGCCAAGGGCATGGGCGGCGAAGGATGGACGCCGGAGTACCACAATTCATGGGTCGATATCCGCGGAACGGACAACCTCCGCGCCATGCGCGAACAGGCCATTTATCTCATGGCCATGGAAACCGGAAACAAGGAGACCGCCGCCGCTTCCCTGCAGCGCATCCGCGCCTACGCGGAGGCTCTCTACCTGACGGGCATGCCGGAATGGGATAGCCCCAACTACCTGAATCACGCGCTCACGGCATGGCTGCCGCTCTACGATTTCGCAAGGGAACGGAATGTCCGCGCGCTCGCCAAGGCCATGCTCGATCACATCTGCACCGCCGCGGCCCTCAAGTACTTCCGTGGCTCGTGGGCCGGCCCGGGCCTCCGCGATTATGGGAACATCGGACCGCATGCCGGTGCCGCCGGAGAATTCTGGCACTACTTCGGGGAACTCTCGGAACCAGCGCGCGAACCATACCGCGATTTCGTGCACGTCATGGCCAGCGCCTACCGCCCGCCGGCTGCGGTCGTCGCCGTGGCCCGACGGCAGTTTCCCCGCCCCGCGGAAATCTTCGCGGCAAAACCGTCCTACACGGGCTGGCAGCAACCCGGCGGCGAGCAGAATCCCGCCTACCACGAAACCACCTGGATCGGTCATCACAGCCAAATGGGCTCGCTGCCACGCGGTCACGCCGATGCCCCAGGCATGAACCTCAATGGCTTCCGGATCCTTGCGGAAAACCAGAGCCACGGAGCGGATACCCTCATCTGCTTCACGGGCCGCTCATGGAATCATAGCCATGCCACCGCCTCCAGTGGCCATGACCACCTCGCCCAGCATGGCCCTGCCCTCGTCTGGACCAGCACCGCCAAGCCGCCCGAATTCCATTTCTTCCTGCCCAAAGCAGTCTCGCTCTCGCACTCGGATAACATCTCTTTCCTCGAGTTCGAAAAAACATGGATCGCTCTGCACCGCTTCCACGTCGGCACCGGCAGCCTGAACCCGGAACTGACCGCAAAGGCCTGCGGCCCCCGGAAAGAAGGCGAAACTCCCCGCTTCCCGGACGCTCAGGTGTGGACCTTCCCGGCCGAAGGCAACTCCCCCTGCGCCCTCGCCATGGAAATCGGTGAACCGGAAACCCATGGCTCGTTCGACGCGTTCCGCCGCGCCTGCACTTCCCGTTCGCGACTCGAAAAAACGGCCAATCATACCTTCGTCTTCCACGCCAACTCGGGAACCTCGGTCGCTATCACCCCAAATCCCGACGCCCTTCCCGCCATCCTCCGCGATGGCAAGGAACACGCATGGAACCAGCACCGCGACCTCTGGGGCGGCCCTCAGTCCCCCGTCCAACTCGGCTGGAAATCCGGCACCCTCTCCGTCACCGCCGGTGGCCACTCCTTCACATCAAAACTCCCCTGACCCCCGCCTCCCAACCCCGCCCACCGGCAAACCCTCGTCCAGTCGTTCTATCGATAGCTGTCAGGGTAGTTCCCCAATGGATCATGCGGCGCGTTTGGCGATTGATTCGACGGTGCGCGGAGAGACTGGATTGAGAGTAGCGGATCACACCGCGGACCAGCCCTCGGGAGCCTCGTCATGGTCCGGCAGCAGAGCCCCGGACCGAAGGGCCTTCCTGCGCCACAGGTAGAGGGTTGCGGAACTAATGCCCTCCTGGGCAGCAACCCGGGCGACAGGTTCACGTGCCGGCCAGCTGAGGCGGCCAAGAATGGCCTCCCGGCGTTCAGGTGGAATGGGGTTCATGGGATTGGGTCTGGTCAGCCGCAGCAGCAGCACACCCGATTTGGAATCACAACTGCGCAGCATGGACAACTATCCTGACACACGGGGGTAGTCGCGTTGGTAGAAGTCGATGTAGTAGACCGTGGTGGAAAACAGGCGGTCGATGTTCTGCTTGTCAGGTTGGATTTCCATAAAATTCTCGATTCACGAGGCATTTATTCAGCGTGGCGAAGTCCGGCCTTTTCCCAGAGTTCAGACAATCTGGCCTCATCCGCCACGCAGACAGGTCCCGCCTCGATTTGGAGCAACCGAAGCTGGAACTGGGAACACGTGGGCTCAACAAGAGAACAGTCGATACAGTTGCACAGCTGGGTCTCGTCACGACCAACGCGGAATGGGAAGCAATCATGTGCCCCGCGATGATCGATGGCCAGATACCAAGGCCCATGGGGAGCATCCGCTGCGAGCCAGATTGTTCCCTGCGCCGTCGTGGACTCGAACGCCGCCCAACCATCCGACTCGCCCAGTTCCCGGCGGAAACCGTGATGCCAGGCTGCCTTCTGGCTGTCCTCGCGGATGATGAAGGAATGCCCTGCATCCCTATCAGTTTTCATGAAGAAGGGGTGCGTTGATTTCGGGCGATACCCGATTCCACTCGATACTTCGTCGCGACCAGTGTTCGGCGATTGACTGTGTGAAATCCGCTCGGACCAGCTTGGCCCGCCTGAGAAGCCAACTGGAATCCTCGCTTCGGATGACTACACCCTCCATCGGGCCGGAATCATATTGGCTTGCCTCTGTGCGCAGCAATTCGGTCAGCAGAGGCAAGTCGGCATGGCCACGGAATCGGCAAGGCACCGCTGCGAATCCCAGCGACCCCAGAAGATCATTGCGGCGCCGGGTGCTCCAGAACCTTCCCTCCGCCCGATCATAAACATCGAACCCCAGAAACCAGTCAGGCAGACTCCGGTAAGCCACTGAGTGCTTTGCGGCGCACCACTCGCCAAACAGAATGAGCCCAAGCGTCAACAAGGCCTCAAGCGTCTCCCGATGCTGCGCCAGCCAAGGAGTCAGACGCGAGAACTGCCCATGGAACGGCTCCTCCAGATACTGGCCCCGGTTCTGCACACGGACACCACCATCGGATCCGATGGAAAATCCCACATTGGCACCATCGAGCTTCTCCTCGACCACCACCTCGCCGGCGAGCAAGTCCTTTGCTTCAGCTGGCGACAGCACCTTGTCGTCGCGCGGCGAGCCCTCCCCGAGCCATTCAAGGTGCGGAGTATGCGGGAAGCGGAAGAAGCTGCTCATGGGCCGAACTTATTCGCATGAAAACGCCGGATGTCCTGAGGGCAGAGCAACTCGACCGTGATTCCGTGTTCCTTCAAAGCGTCCTGCCAGTCGAGCCATTTGGAGTCGGCGGCCTGCAGAATCGGCGGACGATCCGCATGGGCGGCAGCAACAGCGACAAACTTGCGGTCCGGGGCGTCAAAATCCGCCAAACGAGCGTCCTCAGGGAACTCCTCATATCCGCGGTCGGCATGTTCCGTGATCGGTACCCGATCACATTTCGCAGCCGTGGCATGGTTCCGGAGAGCCCACTTCACAAAGGCGTCGCCGGGCCTGTTGCCCGCCTTTGGTTGTGTCTTATGCTGATATTCCCTGAGGACTTCATACCCGTCATCGACGGCGATTCTCCCAGTCTTCATGATGGCCTCAAGCCGCCGTGCGCACGCAGCCATGCATTCAGGAGAGACGTCCGGATGCTGCCCATTGGCCACGAGGACCACATTGGTATCAATGATGGCAGTCATGATTTCCGGATCTGGTCCCTGCGCTTTTTCGCCGCAGCGACAGTGCGGGCGGTCAGATCCGCCATTTCATCGCCAAAGAAATTCTCCGGCCAGTTTTCAATATCACCAAACACATTGACCCTCAGCGGTTCCAAATCAGTGCCGCCCCTTGTGTTTTTTCTGCAGAAATAAACCGCCACGTCATCGGGGGTCAGGACCCCTTCGGCAAGGCGGCGTTGCAGGCGATTCAGGAAATGCTCGGAATGACTTTCGACGATGAGCTGAACATTGCGTTCATGATTGTTCTCCCGTGCCTTGACAGCACAGATGAATACGTCCGCCAGTTCCGCCTGAACCTGTGGGTGGAGATGGATCTCCGGCTGCTCCATCCAGACAATCGAATTCGCCGGGCAGTAGAACGGCAGCACGAGGGCCGGCAGGACCTGGGAAACCCCGAAGCCCACGTCCGTGATCTTCACTTCCGGTGCGCTGGAACTGGACTTGATCAGAACCTCGTATTCTTTCCTCCCGCTGGCGATCTGCTTCACCGTGAAATCGTGAATCACTCCGAGATCCTTGAGCCAGGCAGCGATGAAGGCTTGGAAGGTTTGCAGCCTCTGCTTCGGCCCCCGATTGAGCTTTCGGTTCTGAGCATCGGCGGCAAGGATGGCGGGCACGGTCAACTCTCCTTTCGCTCCAACATCTTCCGGCGTGTCGCCGGACCACTGATAGGTACGGCGCGGATGGTCACGCAGCGGGCCAAGATAGTAGAAGTGATTCAGCAGGTCCTCGGTGGCCAGCGCCAAGTCCGCCAGAAATCCTGCATTCTGAAACCTCGCACGGCTGGTGTCGGAAATCCGGTAGAATTTCTCCGGCGCGTCCAGAGGCCATTGCCGTCCCGGGGTCTTGACGAATTTGTACTGGTCAGATTTCAGCGAGAAATCGCCCTTCGCAGAACGGTGAAATTCCACTCCCAGTCTGCATCCCTCGTCCTCTGTGACGGCATAGTGTATGCGGGAAACCTGGGGCTGTGATGTGTTGTCCGCCTCCAGACTCGAAAGCAGGGTGAGCGTGTCTCCCCGGTACGTGGTCCGGGAGAGTGGGTCCTTGGTGTGAAACCCTCCGGGTGGTCGCCACTTCAATTCAAATTCCAGCGGATTCTTCGTATGGTGACCGTGGAGGCAGTCCTCGAAGGTGCCGAGGTCAATCAGTGATTTTTCATCCCCCAGATGAAGCGCACGGCGGCGATCCGTTGCCTGCGCTGTCTGCTTGAGCGCCAGCATCAGGTGCCCCAAGCTGCTTTTGCCCGCACTGTTCGCTCCGAAAATCACCGTAAGCGGCGCAAGACGTACGGACCCCGTGTCTTTCCAGGCTTTGAAGTTTTGGATGCGGAGTGACGTGAGCATGGCGGATCTTATACTCAACAGAGGGTCAGGTCGAGTGCAGCGAAAGCCCCCTCACCCTCCATCCGGTCCCAGGCTTCGAGGACGAGGCGGCGGGTGCGGTACTCGCCGTACTGGCGGTTTTCCTTTTCCTTGAGGACACGGAAGGTTTCGGACGGGTAGTCGGGCCCTTTCACGTCGGCGGATTCACCCGTGTGCCGGGTCCGGGGCAACTGGGAGGAATGGCGGACAGAGAGGGATTCGAACCCTCGGTGCGGTTTTAGCGCACACACGCTTTCCAAGCGTGCGCATTCGACCACTCTGCCATCTGTCCGTGATTTGGTCTTCCGTGGAGGTGACGGGGGTGGGATACCCTGGAACCGGAGGAGTGCAAGGAAAAGAACGTGGTGGTGTTACTTTCCGATGAGGCTGAACATGAGTTCGCCTTCGCTGGTGGTTTCGCCGTTCACGGTGCAGCGGCCGCGGGCGACGCCGATGTTGCGTTTCACCTTGAGGATTTCGGCTTCGATGAAGAGCATGTCGCCGGGGACGACGGGGCGGCGGAATTTGACTTCATTGGCGCTCATGAAGTAGCCGATTTTCCCCTGATTTTCCGGTTTACGGAGCATGAGGATGCTGGCGACCTGGGCCATGGCTTCGACCTGGAGGACACCGGGCATGACCGGGTGGCCAGGGAAGTGCCCCTGGAAGAAGGGTTCGTTGATGGTGACCGCCTTGACGCCCGTGCATTTGGAATCGCCTTCGAAGCCGACGATGCGGTCGACCATGAGGAAAGGGTAGCGGTGCGGGAGGATGCGCATGACCTCATTGATGTCGAGGACGGCTTCCCCGTGGGGGATGCTGACGGACATGGGGACCATGCTGAGCATGCGGGCGTGTTCCGCCTTGAGTCGGCGGGCCATTTCCGTGTTCGGGCCGTGGCCGGGTTTGACGGCGATGACGTGGCCCATGATGCGTTTTCCGAACAGCATGAGGTCGCCGACGATATCGAGGATCTTGTGTCGGACGAATTCGTCGCGGAAGCGGAGGGGTTCCTTGCTCATGACGCTGTCGTCGCGGATGACGACGGCGTTTTCGAGGCTTCCGCCCTTGATGAGGCCCTTTTCGAGGAGGCCCTTGACGTCCTCGTAGAAGACGAAGGTGCGGGCTGGGGCGATTTCCTTCTCGTAGGTTTCCGGGGTGATTTCCGTGCTGAAGTATTGAGTGTAGCGACCATCCGGGCCGACCTGGGTACAGGAGATGCGGAACTTGCGGTCCGGGACGATGGTGATGAGACTACCGCCTGCGGTTTCCACGTGGATGGGTTCGCGGACCTCGTAGACCGAACGGAGTTGGTCCTGCTTCTGGATACCGGCGGCCTTGATGCATTCGACGTAGGGAGCCGCCGAGCCATCGCCGATGGGCGGTTCGTTGGCATCCATTTCGATGAGGGCGTTATCGACGCCCATGCCCGCGAGGGCCGAGATGACGTGTTCGACCGTGTGGACCTTGACCGAGCCCTCCGCGAGGGTGGTGGCACGTTCCACCATCTGGACCTTGTCGACGCTGGCCGGGATGAACGGCTGGTCCTCGAGGTCGATGCGGCGGAATTTGATGCCGTGCCCTGGCGGGGCCGGCTTCATGGTGAGCGTGACACTGGCTCCTGTGTGGAGGCTGGTGCCCGTGAGGCTGGCCGGTTTCGCGAGGGTCTGCTGGTAATCCATGGTGGGGGGAGGAGTCGCCTTGCTTCAGCGGGCGGGGCGCTGGTTCCACTGGCGCAGGTAGCAACCGGGGGTGGTGTCCGCGTAGACGCCCAGTTCGTGCAGGAGCGTCCAGATGGCGTCGTAATCCATGGCCTGCGGCAGGCCGGATGGCGAGGAATTGTGGCGGTGGCAAGTGAAGCAGATTTCCATGCAGGCGACCGGGCGGCCGGCAGAGTAGAACACGAAGGCGTGATGCGGGACGTAGCAGGCCGAACGGCTCGTCGGCTTCACGTAGCGTCGGCCCGCCGCGACGAGGCGGTCGGTCTGGGTGCGGCTGAGTGCCACGCCCTTGCCATTGAGCACGCCCGGATGGAGCGAGCCATTGGGTCGGACAAACGTCTTATCCTTATCCGCTTCGCAGGCATAGACGAAAGCCCGGACCGAATCGAAGGCCGTGCCCGGCCATGACTCCGAGGGGACCTCCGGGGTGGAGGAACACGAAACCGTGGCTCCCGCACCCGCGAGAGTGGCCAGACGGCAGAAAGCGCGGCGCTGCATGGCAAAGGCCCTTACATGTGGTCGATGATGTTCTGACCGAAGGCCGAGCACTTGATTTCCGTGGCTCCCTCCATGAGTCGGGCGAAGTCATAGGTGACCTTGCGGCTGCCGATGGCTCCATTGAGGCCCTTGAGGATGAGGTCGGCGGCTTCCGTCCAGCCCATGTAGCGGAGCATCATTTCGCCGCTGAGGACCACCGAACCCGGGTTGACGACATCCTTGTCGGCGTATTTCGGGGCCGTGCCGTGGGTGGCTTCGAAGATGGCGTGGCCCGACACGTAATTGATATTACCGCCCGGGGCGATGCCGATGCCGCCGACCTGAGCCGCGAGGGCGTCGCTCAGGTAGTCGCCATTGAGGTTGAGGGTGGCGATGACGTCGAAATCCGTCGGGCGGGTGAGCACCTGCTGTAGCGTGATGTCCGCGATGGCGTCCTTGATGATGATGCCGGCTCCCGGTTTGCCATCCGGGATGCGGCACCATGGACCGCCGTCGATTTCCTCGGCTCCGAATTCCTTCTTGGCGAGTTCGTAGCCCCAGTCGCGGAAGGCACCTTCCGTGAACTTCATGATGTTCCCCTTGTGGACGAGGGTGACCGATTTCCGGTTATTGATGATGGCGTACTCGATGGCCGAGCGGATGAGCCGTTCCGTGCCTGGCTGCGAGACCGGCTTGATGCCGATGCCGACGAGGTCCGGTGATTCCGCGCCGAAGCGGATTTTGGAGAATTCCTTCGGAAAGGAAGCCTTGAGGAATTCGAGTGTTTTGGTGGCGGCTTCGGCTCCCGCCTGGAAATCGATGCCCGCGTAGATGTCCTCGGTATTCTCGCGGAAGATGACCATGTCCACCTTTTCCGGACGCTTCACCGGGGAAGGAACGCCCGTGAAGTACTGCACCGGGCGGAGGCAGACGTAGAGGTCGAGCAACTGGCGGAGGGCGACATTGAGCGAGCGGATGCCACCGCCGACCGGCGTGGTGAGCGGGCCTTTGATGCCCACGAGGAATTCGCGGAAGGCCTCCACCGTATCGTCCGGCAGCCAGTTATTGAAGCGCTTGAAGCTTTCTTCCCCTGCGAAGACCTCCATCCAAGCGATTTTCCGTTCCCCGTGGTAGGCCTTTGCGACGGCCGCATCGAGAACGCGCACGCTCGACGCCCAGATGTCCGGGCCCGTGCCATCGCCGCGGATGAACGGCACAATGGGATTCGCAGGAACGGAGAGTTTGCCTCCACTGATGGAGATCTTGCCGCCGGAAGGAACAGTGCACGTGGTATAGGCCATGGCTGGTGTCGTTGGTAGGAAGTGAATGAAAGGGGGCGCTTACCAAGGGACCACGCCCCTGTCCACCGATTTCCTCCCGCCCTTCCCCGAGCCTCAGTCCGTCGAGGCGGCGGCGAGCAACCCCGAGAGTCCCCTTCCCCAGCGCAGCCGGATCCAGAGGACGAGCAGGATGGCAAGGATCGCAAAGAGCCATGGCCATGCGGGCATGGCGAGGGAGAGCAGGCGGACATCCGTGGCCTCCTTGCCGAGCGGAGCGAGTTCCCCGGCGTGCTGATGGCGCAGCCATGCCGTCTGCGTGCCGTACCCCCACATGGCGGCCCCGTAGGCCAGATTCATGGCCAGCCCCTTGAAGCTGATGACCGTGGCGCGGTGCGCCGACCCCGTGACCCGGTGCAGGTACTGACTCAGGAAGTAATGCAGCGAGCGCATGCCCAGCCAGAAAGGCACCACGAAGAGGACCCCCGCCCAGCCCTGCCACGCCGTGATCTGGAGCGCGAGACCCGTCAGTCCCGCCAGGATGAAGACCGCCACCATGCCGAGATTCTGGGAAGGCCGGAGAGTTCCGGCGAGCTTCTCCACAACGAGGGCCGTACCGATCCCGATGACTGAACTACCGGCAAGGATGATGCCATTGCAGGCCTCCGGGATGCCAAGGAGCCGGTAATAATTGCTCCCCACCGTATAGAATAGCCGCATGAAGCCATCGTAGAGCATGCCCGTGAGGATGAGCACGAGGGCAGCCGGCGACCGCAGAATGAAAGCCGCCGCGGAAGCCATCTGCCGGAAGCTGCCCGCCAGCACTTCGCCCAGTTTCCGCCGGCCCGCCGTGACGGCATGCGTGTCCACGAACCGCAGACTGACCGCCACCGTGCCCAGCGCCATGGCAAAATTCGCCCAGAGCGGCAGCCGCATGTGCGCCTCGCGGGACATTCCCGTGAGCCAATCCGGGCGCAGATCCCAGCCACCGCGCGACGGAGCCGGATCGTAGAGCACCGCCCCCGTGAGCGCCACCAGCATGAACGTGAGCGACTGCCAGCGCATGAGCCTTGCCAGCACGCGGGTCCATGCCTCGTGGCGGCCATTTTCCGGAAGCGAATCGTAGACGAGGGATTCATCCGCGCCGCTGCAGCAGGCTTCCGCCATGCCACTGATCACCCGGTTGACCAGAAAGAGCGAAAACGTGAGCGCCCCGCCATTGACCGGCATGAGACAGAGCAGCAGCATTTCCACCACCATGAGCAGCGCCGAGAAAATGACGAGACGGCGGCGTCCCATGCGGTCGGCCAGCGCTCCACTGGGAACTTCGAAAACAACAATGCTCGCCGCCCAGACAAGATTGAGCATGGCGAACTGCTCGAGGCTCAGTCCGAAATCGAGAAAGAGGATTGTGTAGACCGGATAATAGAACCGGGAATTGAAGAGGACGCGGAACCACAGGAAGGCCCGGATGTTGCGTTCCGCCACGGCTCCGGGAGATGTGTTCATGCGCGGCAGAGGCAATCCTCAGGGGTCAGCGGTCGTTGCGCAGCGCCCGAGCCGGAGCCATCCTGCCCACGGCAAGAGCCGGCGGGACCGCCGCCAGCGTGCAGAGAATGAAGGCAATGCCGCAGATGATGATCACATCGATGGGCCGCAGTTCCGCCGGAATTTCCCGGAGCCCGTAGATCCGTTCATCAAAGATCTTCCATGCGAAGTGATCGTTGATGAAGCGCCGCAGTTCATTGCGCCAGGTGAGCACCGCCATGCCGAGCGCGTAACCGAGCCCGACCCCCAGCGTGGCCACCACGAGGCCCTGGGCCACGAAGACCGCGACAATCTGGGAAGTCCGCGCCCCGAGGGCCCGCATCATGCCGATTTCCCGGCGCTTCTGCACCGCCATGGTGATCATGGTGTTCATGATGCAGAAGGCGGCGACCACCGAAATGAAGCCCAGCACGATGTACATCATGCCCCGTTCATTGGCGACCGCATCGAAGAGTTCGCGGTGACGTTCCATCCACGTGACCGTCTGCCAGCCCGGCGGCAGGAGACCGGATTGCTCGAGCGACTGCGCCATTTCTCCTGCCTTGAATGGATCGGCAATGTCCACCATGAGACCATCCACGGCCGTGCCCGATCCCGCCAGCCGCTGCGCGGTCTTCAGCGAGACGAAGCCGAGGCCGGCCTGCTTGGCGTCGGAATAGATGCCCGTGACGGTCAGCTCAGCCGGCAGAGGGTACTCGCGTTCCTTCTGATCGACGGCGGCTTCCCTCTGAGCGTCGCCCTGGGCCGCCCGTTTTTCCTCGCTGTAGCTGACGACTTCGTTGATGTAGCTGGGGCCGAAGACATTGACGCGGCTTTCCCCGGCCGTGAATCCGGCATCGCTGCCGCGGAGGAGCCGGTCGACCAGTTCGATACTGAGGACGAGCGAGGTGCCCGTGATGTCGAAATGGCCATCGGGATTGCTTTCCGAGAAGCGGCGCTGCAGCCGTTCCATCTGCACGGCGTCGTCGGGATCCACGCCCACGATCATGGCATTGGCCACGGGGCGTTTCGGGTCGGGTCCGCCGCCGCTGGCCGGCGTTTCCGTGGCAGCGGGAGATTCGACCGGCGCGGCCTCGCCGCTGTCTGGCTTGATTTCGATGCTGGCGGCGTCGAGCGATCCCTCCGGGGCCAGCTGCATGAGCGTGGTCACATTGAGGTAGGGCGAAGCGCCGGTCACCCCGGGGTGCTGCATGACGCCCGTGAGCAGTTCCCGCCAGACCGGGACCCCGTCATCGCCGGGAGCATCCGCGCCGGCGAAAAACTGCCGTGTGGTGTCCTCGAGCATGAGTGGCGGCTCGACCTTCAGCCATTCCTCCTTGATGCGCTTTTCGAAGCCGCTCATCACGGCAATCACGATGAGGAGCACAGCCACTCCAAGCGCGACCCCCACCACCGAAATCACGGTGATGATGGAAATGAAAGTGCGCTTCGGCTTCAGGTACCGCAGCGCAAGAAACCACGGAAATCTCATGGGCCGCCATCCTGCGGCCCCGGCTGCGAAAGGCAATCGCCCATTGCACCCTCCGGCGTCCGGAAAGGAAAGCTCCCTCAACCCCGTGGTCCCGTGACCGGCAGACTCACCGCTTCCCCCTCGATGAACGGCTCGGATCCGCTCACTTCATCAACCACCGCTCCCAGCCGCGCGAGCCATTCGCGCACCCTTGTCTTCCCTGAAATGGACCACGGCAGCCGTCGCCCCACGAAGGCCGTCGCCTCGATCCCATGGCGATCCGCGAGCCAGACGGCCCGGGGCAGATGGAAGTCATCGGAAATGATCACGCACTCCGTCACTCCGAACTTCCGCCGGGCCCGGATCATGGAATCCAGCGTGCGCAGGCCGCGCGCATCGAGGGTCATGCTGTCGCCGGGCACCCCCATTTCCATGAGGGCCTCCTTCATGTCCCGGGGTTCGTTGTAATCGGGCCGCTGATTATCGCCGCTGAGCAGCAGATGCCGGACCTTGCCGGCGCGGTACAGTTCGGCAGCCGCATCGATGCGGACCCGGAAGTGGGCATTCTCGCGGCCACCGACCATCCGGCTTGTTCCGAGGACCACACCGACCGCGGTCGGCGGGACATCCGCCGCGTCGTAATGCACCCGGCGCGCGCTGCGCTGAGTCATCCACACATTGACCCCCACGGCGGCGGCAAGTCCTGCGGTGAGCAGCCACCGGGCAAGGATGGTGCTTTTCGCAGGACGACTGTTCTTCCGTTGCATTCAGGGGGGGTGGGCGACTTACTGCCGCTTCAGCTACGCATCGCGGGCTGTCAAACGACCCATGAAAACGATCCTGAGAGTGCTGCCGTGGCTGCGGCGCCATCCCTGGCTGGCAGCCGCCCAGATTGTCTTTGCCATCGCGGGCACACTCGTCGTTCTCGTTCCGCCCAAGGCGGTCAGCGTGATCATTGACGATGTCATCAAAGGGGGCCGGAGCGAACTGCTGCTGCCGTGGGTACTGCTGGCCGCCGCCGCTTATTTCGGCCGCGATTTCTTCAACGCGCTGCGCATCCGCTGCAACAACACGCTCGAGCAGCATGTCATCTTCGATATCCGGAGCGACCTCTATGAGCGGCTCCAGCAGCTCCCGCTGCCATGGTTCGACCAGAAACCGACCGGTGACCTCATGACGACCGTGGCGGAAGATGTCACGAGCATGGAACGCGTGCTCATCGACGGCGTGGAGCAGGGATTGGTCGCCATCCTGCAGATTGCCGTGGTGAGTGCGGCCATGTTCTGGAAAGACCCGCTGCTGGCATCGGTCGCCCTGATTCCGATCCCCTTCCTCGCCGCCGGGGCGCTCTGGTACACCATGACCGCACGGGGCCGTTACAAGCACGTCCGCAAAGCGACCAGCGAGATGAACAGCATGCTGCACGACAACATCAGCGGCATCCGTCAGATCAAGGCCTTCGGCATGGAAACAGCGGAGCACGGGCGCTTCAATGAATTCAGCGACCGCCTCCGCAGCGCCACGCTCCGCGTCATGCGGGCGTGGTCCCTCTACCGGCCGTCCATGAATTTCCTCGGGGCCACGGGAACGATTCTCGTGCTTTATTTCGGAGGTCAGCGCGTCCTTGCCGGCACGCTGTCGCTGGGGGATTTCACGGGCGGATTCCTCTTTCTGATGCCGTTCCTCTACGAACCCATCGGAGCCCTGCATCAGCTCAACCAGATCCTCCAGGCGGGCCGGGCCGCCGCCGACCGCGTCTTTGACGTACTCGATGCCGAACCGGAAAAGAATGCCGCGTCGGGCCAACCGCTCCGGCTGACGGCTGGTCATGTGGAATTCGAAGGTGTCACCTTCACCTATTCCGGCAAACAGGCCACCCTCAAAGGCGTCTCACTGGAAGCCAGGCCCGGGCAGGTGGTGGCCCTCGTCGGCCCCACGGGAGCGGGAAAATCGACGATCATCAATCTGCTGACGCGCTTTTACGAATGGGACGGTGGCGACATCCGCATCGATGGGCAGAGCCTGCGCGACATCGACAAGCGGAGTCTCCGGAGCCACATCGGCTACGTCACCCAGGAAAGTTTCCTCTTCAATGGCACGGTGCGCGACAACCTCCGCATTGCCAGGCGTGACGCCAGCGACGAGGATCTCTGGCGGGTCCTTGCGGCAGCCAACGCCCGCGGATTCGTGGAACGCCTGCCCGAGACCCTCGACACGCAGGTCGGTGAACGCGGCGTCCGGCTCAGCGTCGGCGAAAAACAGCGCCTTTCCATTGCCCGTGCGCTTCTCCGCAATCCACCGATCCTGCTGCTCGACGAAGCCACGGCGAGCGTCGACACCGAAACGGAACGCCTCATCCAGCAGGCCCTCGAGCGCCTCATGGTGAACCGCACCTCGTTCGTGATCGCGCACCGCCTCTCGACCGTCCGCCATGCCGACCGCATCTACGTGCTCAATCTCGGCGAAGTCACGGAACAGGGAACGCACGCGGAACTGCTGGCCGCCGGGGGCCTCTACGCGGAACTCTGCCAGACGGCCTTCCTTGCCGACGAATCGGAAGCCGCCCCGGCTCCCTGACCGCGCCCCCCATCGCGGAGGTGGAATGCCCCTTGACCTTCGGGCGAGCGATTCAATCGTCTCCGCCGTATGATTTTTCCACTCCGGATCCTCCTCGCGGTGTCGGCCGCCGCCGCGCTGAGTTCCTGCAGCACGGTCACGAACGCCGTCAATACCGCCGCGGACAAGACCATGGGCATCTTCCGGCCCCGTCAGGCCGCCAGCCCGGAAGAACTGGCCGGCGACCCCGCCGCCCCGGGCACGCCGCTCCGGCCGGGTGCAGCTTACCGGAATGCCGTCATGGTGGTCGACATCAACGGCAACGCGCGCAAGATTGTCATGGAACTGCGCCCGGACATTGCTCCGAAGACCGTCGCCAATTTCCAGAAGCTCGTGCACGCGAAATTCTACGATCGCCAGGCCTTCCACCGGGCCATGCAGGGGTACCTTGTGCAGACGGGTGACCCGGCCTCGCGCGATGATGGCCGCCGCACTGAATGGGGCCTCACGGATGCCGGGTACCGGCTCGCCCCGGAACTGTCGGGCATCCACGACAAGGGCGCCATTGCCATGGCCCGTCAGGGTCCCATCGATTCCCCGGACAAGCAGTCGAGCGGCAGCCAGTTCTACGTGATGCTGCGGTCGGCCAAGGCGCTCGATGGAAAGTATACGGTTTTCGGGAAGGTGACCTACGGTCTGGAAGCCCTGGAAGCGATCGCCGGCATGGCGGTGGACACGAATGATTGCCCGACCCGCCGTTTCGAAATCCGCAGCATCCGCCTTGTTCCGCCGGACAGCCCGGAACTGCAGCCGGAGCGCCTGAATCAGCGCGCCACGCAGAAGTATTCGGAGAAGGGTCCGTTCTCGAAGCTCATGGAGCGTTTCTGGTGAGCTGCGGGGGATCATGCCACGCTGCTGACGCTTCCACTTTCCGGCCCCGGGGAGTCTCCCGCACAAAGAGGGCGGCCAACCCCATGCGGTCGGCCAGGGGTTTCCCATCTGCCGCCCCGAGCACGGCCAGCGCGGTCGCCCAGCCGTCGGCCTGCGCCGCCGATGCATGCCGCACGCTGACACTGACCGTGTCGTGAACTACTGGACGGCCGTTCCGCGCGTCGATGAGATGGGAGCGGCTTCCCTGGCGCGCCCGGTTGGTTCCGCTGGTGGAAACTGATTCGTCGGCGAGGACGAGGTCGCATCCGGCGGATTCGAGGCGCACGGTCCATCGTCCCCGGGCCCGCAGTTCGCCGCCGAGCGAGAGCAGCCACGGATTGTTCACGGATTTCTCGAGAACCGACGCCATGGCATCAAGGGCCGCGCCTTCTCCCAGCGGAGTAAGGTCGAGCTGCACGGCCGGATCGTCACGCCGCAGCCATCCGGGACCCGCCTGCACCTTCCACCATCCGCAGCGGTTCCGCAGCCGCGCTAGTTCCGCCTCGGCTGGTTCCCTGCCTTCCCGGGCCGCGGCTCCGAAACCCCATGCCGCCACCAACGGTCCCACCGTCGCATCAAAGGCTCCTCCGGTCGCTTCACTGAGCCGCCGCGCTTCCCCGGTCAATTCCGCCACCCAGAGTGGCACGGGAAAATTGCGGCCTGCGGCGGCGGCATTGCACGCCGAGACCACGGAATCCGCCCGCCACGCGGAAATTCCCGCGTCGATCCGGGCCAGTTGCGTCTCCAGCGTTTCCCGCAGGCCATCGGGCAGCGGTTCCCGCAGCTGCAGCGACCACGACGTACCCAGAGCCGTTCCACTGATCCGATTTCCCGGGGATGCCGCGGCAGGCGTCTGGTCCCAGCGGGCCTGAAGCCGCAGCCACGGAAACCACGCGAGGAGCACGCAGGCCACCGCCACCGCTTCTGCCCAGCCCGGAGATCGTCCCCCGGAGCGGCGCAGGAACCGCAGCAAGGCACCCGTGGGACAACCGTAGCGGCAGTACGCCTGCGGAATCACAAGGGCCGCCCCCAACCCGAGGACGGCCAGAAGCCACGAAGCCATTCCAGCCGCGCGCGGCACCCATGCATCAAAGGCCTCGAAATCCGCGAGCGGCCAGCCCCACGAAAGCGCCACGGAAACAAAAGCCCCCACGAGCAGGGCCCCGGGCACCAGTCGCAGCCACCGGTCCCACCGTGCCGGCAGGGGCCGTGGCCGCAGCCAGCCACCCAGCCATTCCTGCAGGGCCCCGTGCGGACAGATCTGGTGGCAGTACACCTGACGGCCCGTCGCCACGGGCATGAGCAGGGCCACCGCCGCGAGCAGCACCATCCCGGGCATCACCCGCCATCCCACTCCGTGCACCACCCAGCCTTCCAGCAGGGGCAGCGCCAGCAGCGATCCCAGCCAGACGCCCGGAACCAGCACCAGCAGCAACTGCCAGCCCCTCCGCAGCCACTTCCTTCCCCGCCATCCGGAAAACGCCATGCCCACGCCACCAAGGGCGATCAGCGCCAGCACCACGTCGGCCGCCCGCCACCATGCCCCGCCGGATTCCGGGGACGGTACCGCGCCCGCCGCCCTCCCGGCCTCCGCACAACGCACCCGCACGCTCTCGGCCACCGCAAAACTTGTCAGCGTGGCACCGCTCACTCCCTCAACCCCGGCCTTCGCGAAATCCATCGCCGCCACCTCCCGGACGGTTTTTCCCCGGAATACCCCGAGCCACCCCTCGTCTTCCCGCACATATCCCACATAGGGTTCGTTGTCCTCGCTGCGGCGCAGCTTCACATCGAGCAGTTTCTCCCCAGCCGCATCCAGACCGATGAGCACTTCGCTGGCACCCTGATAGCCACGCACCGCATCGGCCCATGGGGCACTGCGCAGCACCTGTCCCAACACGGCACCAGCCCCGCCCAGCACCCGCCAGCCTCCGCCCTCCGCCACCATGCTTTCCGCCGCCGGGAACAGCGTCCGCACGTCCGCAAGGCTCACTGGTTCCGCAAACCGCACCGATTCCCCCGCCGCCACCCCGCCCAGCCTCCGCAGCAACGATTCCCGCACCGCCCGCGACGTCAGGGTCGACCCGGCCACGGCCAGATCCGGAGCCGCCGCCCCGCGCTTCCATCCATGGAGATGACCCCGGAAAGCCGCGTCGGCTCTGACCTGTGACACATGCTCCCCGGTGTCCGCACTCGATAGAATCTCCCATGCCGCGAGACTCCCGTCGGGACGGATCCCCGCCACAACCTGCGTCGGTCCCGCGTAGCCCTTCACGTCCCGCTGGTCCGGCTGCGTCAGCAGCACCTTCCCAAGGATGCCGCCGCCGTCATCCCGCACCTCCTGCATCCCGGGCCCCGGCTCCCGCAGGCCAACCGATCCGGCGTCCGGAAAGACCATGCGAGCCTCGGCAAGCGTGACCGCCCGACCACGCTGCGCTTCCGTCCAGCGCAGCGACTGCCTGACTCCTGCGGCCGCCAGCACGACCAGCAGAGCCCGCAGCAATGCTGCCACCCATGGTTTCTTGAAAGCTTCCATGCAGCGACAGTCAAAACCACGACCCCTCCACACTGCCAGCAGAATCTCCGGCCAACCGCCAACGCCTCGACGATACCGCCTTGCGGATGATGAAACGCAACCCCAGTGTCCCGAGCCTTCCCTTTTCCGTCCGTGACTTCGTCCATCTTCAACTGGATCAGCAGCTTGCCCATCTGGGCGGCCGTTGCCGTCACCGGACTCGGCTGCGCCGCCGGGACGGGCTTTTTTGTCGCCGCGTTTTCTCCGATCGCCAGCCGGCTTCTCAAGGACGACAAGGACACGCGCGAACTCTTCGGCTACACCCTTCTCGCCTTCGGGGTTTTCTACGCTCTGCTTGTCGGACTCCTCACCATCGCCACCTACTCCACCTTCACCTCGGTGCGCCACATGGTCGGCCGCGAAGCCTCGTCGCTCGCCGCCCTTTACCGCTCCGTGTCGGGGTACCCGGAAGACATCCGCCCCCTTCTCCAGGATGACCTCAGGGAGTACACCAACTTCCTCATCGACGAGGCATGGGAACTCCAGTCGCGCGGGATCATTGCGACAGCCGGCGTTCCCATCATGAACCGCTTTCAGCGGAAGCTCACCTCCTTCGAACCGTCCACCAAGGGACAGGAAATCCTGCACGCGGAAACTCTCCGCATGTTCACCGAGAACACCCTGTTCCGCCGGGAACGCATGCGCAGCGTCGTTTCCGGTCTGCCCTCGCTCATGTGGTTCCTCGTCGCCAGCGGGGCCGGTCTCCTGCTGCTGCTGGTCACCTGCTACCGCGTCCGCCCCGGCATCCAGTACTTCCTCGGGGCCAGCATTGCCTTCTTCCTCGGTATCATGATCCTCATCATATCCGCCCTCGACCACCCGTACCGCGGCGTGCTCAAGGTCGATGCCGGCCCGTTTGAACTCGTGCGCCAGCAGCTCATGCAGCCATAGACCTGCGACGGAGGCGCCACGAAATCCTGTGGAAAATGGCCCGCCGCCCGCAGGGGATCCGTCCGCCAGGCCATGGGGCGCAGCCGCTCTTCCCAGTCTTTCCAGTCTTTCCTGACCTGGATCCGCAGCCGGGCCCGGTGCCGCCCCAGGCTCATCAGCGACTGTGGAGCGCGTTCGCCTGAACACCAGAGATGAGTGCGCCTGCTGACACGTCCCGGCGCGACACGCAAAAAGCCCGCTTGCACCAGGTCGGCAGCAGCACTCCTTGGCCGCTCTCTTTCATGGATTCTTCTATCAACGCACTTACGATCGACCTCCAGGCGTTCGGCACCAGCGCCCTCCATGCGCGCATGGCCGAACTCCGGAGGTATCTTTGACCTCCCTGCCCTTGAACTCCGCTTCGCGGAACTGGAGCAGAAAATGTCCGCCCCGAACTTCTGGGACAATGCCTCCCTCGCCCGCACGGTCGGATCCGAACGCTCGGCAATCGGCCAGAAAATCAAGACCTTCCGCGACATCGAAAGCCGTCTCAATGACTTCGACGTCCTGCTTGAATACGCGGAGAGCGACCCCGAACTGAGGCTCGAAGCCCGCGGCGAATTCCCGAAAATCGTCAAGGCTCTCGACGATTTCGAGGTCCTTACCCTGATGTCCGGGGCCATGGACAACTGCAATGCCTTCCTCACGATCCACGCCGGAGCCGGCGGCACGGAAGCCTGCGACTGGGCCGAAATGCTCTACCGCATGTTCGCCCGCTGGGCCGACCTCCATGGACTGACGGCCGAAATGATCGACTTCACCGAAGGCGAAGGCGCCGGATTCCGCTCGGTCACCATGAAGGTCAGCGGTCCCTATGCGTACGGCTACCTGCAGAACGAGCGCGGCGTCCACCGCCTCGTGCGCATCTCTCCGTTCGATTCGCAGAACCGTCGCCATACCTCCTTCTGCAGCATCGATGTCGTTCCTGAAGTCGACGACACCATCAATATCGAAATCCGGGACGTCGATCTCGAAATCGATACCTACCGCGCCGGAGGCAAGGGCGGTCAGAACGTCAATAAGGTCGAAACCGCAGTCCGCATCACCCACACTCCTTCCGGTGTCGTGGTCGCCTGCCAGAACGAACGTTCCCAGGGCAAGAACAAGGAACTCGCCATGGGGATGCTCAAGGCCAAGCTCTACCAGATCGAACAGGACAAGAAAAAGGCCGAGGTCGAACGCAGCTACGACCAGAAGGGCGAAATCGCATGGGGCAGCCAGATCCGTTCCTACGTCTTCCAGCCGTATCAGATGGTCAAGGATCACCGCACAGGCTGCAAAACGGGCAATATCACAGCCGTCATGGACGGTGACATCGATGCCTTCATCGAAGCGAAACTGCGCGGCCAGACCACCGACGGAGACGACGACGAACTCTGAACGCGCCCGCTCCGTCGGCAAGCCGGACCGGGCAGATTCCCCGGGCAGATTCCCCGGGCAGATTCCCCGGGCAGATTCACTCGGCGCATTCCCACTCCGGGCGCTTCCCGCCAGAGGGTGGCGACGCAAAGCATTCAGGCCGGGCAGAGCGCCCGGCCTGACGTTTTCAGCGGATGGCAGGCGGCCGCGAGGGAGTTCAGACGCCAGCCAGTTCACCGACCCCGAAGACTTCGCGGGCATCGGAAACCACCCCGGTGACGGCCGCGGCCGCGACCATGAGAGGACTCATCAGAATGGTCCGGCCGGTCGGACTGCCCTGACGGCCCTTGAAATTCCGGTTCGAGGACGACGCGCAGAGCTGGTCACCGACGAGCTTGTCGGGATTCATCGCAAGGCACATGGAACATCCGGCCCCGCGCCACTCGAAGCCCGCCGCGGCGAAGATCCGGTCGATGCCCTCCTGGCGGCACAGGTGATCGACAATCTGGCTGCCGGGCACGGCGATCGCCTTCACATGGGGAGCCACGCTGCGGCCTTCGAGGTACTTCGCGACTTCGCGGAAGTCACTGAGACGGCCATTCGTGCACGACCCCACGAAGGCGACATCGATTTTCGTGCCCTTGATGGGAGCGCCTGCGGGAAGCTTCATGTATTCAAGGGCTTCGGCAATGCTGGCGCTCTCGGCTTCGTTCTCCGCCTGCGCCGGATCAGGCACAGAACTGTCAATGCTGAAGCCCTGATCGGGACTGATGCCCCAGGTGACCGTGGGAGCGATGTCTTCGGCCCGGATATTGACCACGTCATCGTAGACCGCATCCGCATCGCTCGCGAAGGAATGCCAGCGCACGACCGCCGCATCCCATTCGGCTCCCGATGGGCAATACGGACGACCCTTGAGATAGGCAAAGGTCTTCTCGTCGGGATTGACATAGCCGCAGCGGGCCCCGCCCTCGATCGACATGTTGCACACCGTCATGCGTTCCTCGACCGAGAAGCGGTCGAATACTTCGCCGCCGTACTCGTAGGCATAGCCAATCCCACCCTTGGCCCCGAGCTGGGCGATGATGTGAAGAATGACGTCCTTGGCGTAGACACCCGGCCGCAGGGCGCCATCGACATTGATGCGCCGCACCTTCGGCTTGCTCATGGCCATCGTCTGCGTCGCGAGCACATCGCGCACCTGCGTGGTGCCGATCCCGAAGGCCACCGCCCCGAAAGCTCCATGCGTCGCCGTGTGGCTGTCCCCGCAGGCAATGGTCGTGCCCGGCTGCGTGATTCCCTGCTCGGGTCCCACCACGTGCACGATGCCCTGCTTGCCACTGCTCAGGTCGAAGTAGGTGATTCCGAAGTCGACGGCGTTGCGCCGCAGTTCCCGGATCATCTCGGCCGCCAGCGGATCCGCAAAGGGTTCGACCTGACTGTCCGTGGGCACGATGTGGTCGACCGTGGCAAAGGTCCGGTGCGGATACTTCACGGGCAATCCCAGATCGCGCAGCATTCCGAATGCCTGCGGACTGGTCACCTCATGAATCAGATGTGTCCCGATGAGGAGCTGGGTCTGACCATTGGGGAGCTTCCGGACGGTGTGCGCTTCCCAGACTTTCTCGAAAAGTGTTTTTCCCATGTGATGAAGTGGCAGGCAAGAAATGGATGGCATTTCCGTAACACGCCGCCAGCCCCGGGCAAGGGGCGGTCTGCAAAAGTTGCAGATGCCCCGGCTCCGTCGGAGCTTGACGCCGCGGCGCGATCCCGCATCATCCCCGGGACCACCCGACCCAGCGAAGGCCTGCCGCCATGATCAAGTTCTACCTGCCCCACCTCATCTTCTTCGGCGTCTTCTGCCTCGCCATCACCCCGGTGCTTTTCTACTACCAGCGCCGGAGCCCGAACCCCCGATTCCGTCCCGGCCTTGGCGAAATGACGATGGTCACCATCATGGCCCTCTTCGCGGGCGGCCTCGCGTCCTACGGTCTCGGTGCGCTTTTCCGGGGCGACCAGAATCTCCGGCAGTACCTTACCCGACCCGACGAGGGAGCCGGATGGTCGCGCGGCACCACTGGTCCGCAGGAGAGCGATGATGATTCCCCGGCCGCCGGCCCGGGCAAGTAAGCACCGAATCCCGATTGCCGGACCGTTCCCCATCGCTTCTACTCTCTCCCCGAAACCTTTTTCCCTCCACCAGTATGGCCTCCCTCAACAAAGTCATGATCATGGGCAACCTGACCCGCGATCCGGAAGTGCGCTACACGCCCAAAGGACAGGCTGTCGTTGATATCGGCCTTGCCGTAAACCGTCGCTACAAAGTGGAGAACGAAACCCGCGAGGAAGTGACGTTCATCGATGTCACCTTCTGGGGCCGCAGTGCCGAAGTCATCGGCCAGTACATGAAAAAAGGCCGACCGCTCTATGTCGAGGGCCGACTCCAGCTGGATTCATGGGAAGACAAGGCGACGGGCCAGAAGAAGAGCCGACTCAAGGTCATCGGGGACGAATTCCAGTTCCTCGGCGGTGGCCGCGAGGGAGGCGCTTCCGGTGGCGGCGATGAAGACGACGGTGCTCCGCGGCAGCAGAGCCGCCCTCCGCAGTCGGGCCAGCGCAGTCAGGCAGCCCCGCAGCGGCAGGCTCCGCAGGAATACCCGGCAGGGCTCGACGACGAAGACGAGATTCCGTTCTGAGGCGGCCGCCGCTGCCAGACTCCGGATCGTTCTGCCACGGGTTCCCGCCACCCGCAGGTTCAAGGCATGCCTGCGCCGCACGCCCGGAACCGCGGTGCGGCCGGGCCCCACGACGGCACTGCTGTTTACGCTAGTTTCAGAATCATCCCCGGCCCCCGCCGGAAACTATCATGTCTCTTTTCAACGGAAACGACCTTCTTGCGGCCGGATGGCCCCCGGGTCCATGGATCGCGGCCATGCTCAAGGAAGCAGCGGCCATGGAAGCCCGCGGCATCCACGATCCGGAATACGCCCTCAAGCTCCTCCGCCGTGCCTTCCCGCCGCCCGATCCGAAACGTCAACTGCGCACGGATCCCGCTCCCCTTGCGGAGGCCATCGCCGCGACCGGACCGGATGACGAAGCCAATATGGCAGCCTGCCGCCGCTTCATGCGCGACCTCCTGCGGGTCCCGGTGATTGAACGCGGCAGCCTCATGCCGGACGCCTGTCCGGCGGGATCGGCGACGGCCACCATTCCGGTCGGCGGAGCCATTGCGGTCCGCTCGGCGATCATTCCCTCGGCTCACAGCGCCGACATCTGCTGCTCGCTGCATGCCTCGTTCTTTCACTCCAGCCTGCCCGTCGCCCGGCAACTCGACGCGCTCGCCGCCTCCACCCGGTTCGGATTCGGGGGCCGACCGGAAGAGCAATGGGTGCACCACCCGGTGCTCGGCGAACCGGTCTGGGACAATCCCTTCCTGCGCGGTCTGGAACGCCACGCGGCCATGCACCTCGCGGACCAGGGGGACGGCAATCACTTCGCTTTTCTGGGCAAGGTGACCTTCTCTCCGGAGGTGGTCCGGAAATATGAAGAGGCGGGACACGACGATTTCGCCCGCCGCATCACGGACCATGCCCGGCATTCGCGCGAATTCCTCGCGCTGGTGACGCATCATGGTTCGCGCGGTCTCGGAGCCCACCTCTACAAGCGCGGTCAGCAGGCGGCCCTCGAGCACACCCGGCGGGTCGCCCATGCCGTCCCCGACGCGGCCGCATGGCTCGATGTTTCGGAACCGGATGGCCTCGCCTACTGGGACGCCCTCCAGTACGTGAGCCGCTGGACCCTCGCCAATCACCACTCCATTCACGAACGCTTCCTCAAGGCCATCGGCGCGGCGGCCGCAGCCACCATGAGCAACGAGCACAACTTTGTCTGGAAGCGCGGCGATCTCTTCCTGCATGGCAAGGGGGCCACACCGGCATGGCATGATGGGCTGGGCCGACCACTCCCCGGGCTCATCCCGCTCAACATGGCGGCTCCCATCCTCATGGTGCTCGGCCGCAGCAACGAGGACTTTCTCTCGTTCGCTCCCCATGGAGCCGGGCGGAACTTCTCGCGCACCGCGATTGCCCGACCCTTCCGGGACCGCCGCACCGGCCAACCCGATCCGGAACTTGTGCGCAAGGCCATTGCGGCGGCCACGGCTGGGCTCGACATCCGCTGGTTCTGCGGCACCCCGGACATCACGGAATCCCCGATCGGCTACAAACCGGCGCAGCAGGTCCGTTCCCAGATCGAATCGTTCGGACTCGCCGACATCACCGCGGAAATCACGCCGCTCGGCTCGCTCATGGCAGGCGACTCCGGCCCCGCTCCATGGAAACGCCGCAAGGACGAACTGTCGCCCAAGCAGATCCGCCAGATCGGACACCGTGCGGACCGCCGGAAGCAGAAACAGCATCTCCTCCACCCGGAGGACGAGCCGGACGACCGCGGCTGAAATTCAGCGCGTCACCTGCCCCAGTACTTCCCGCACCCGGCCCACGGCCCACACGAAGGCCTCCACGGTTTCCCGGATTTCGTCGGCTGTGGTCATCCGCGAGAGCGATACCCGCAGGGTTTCCCGCGCCTCGGCAGCCGTCAGGCCCATCGCGGCGAGCACGGGCGAAATGGCATGCGTTCCCGTATGGCAGGCACTTCCCGCACTTACGCAGACGCCCCGCTGGTCAAGCAGCACCATCATGGCCGCAGCCTCCACCCCGGCGATCCGCAGGCTGCTGGTGTTCGGGGTCCGTTCGGCCCCCGCCCCGTTCACCGCCACTCCTTCGATCCGCGCCTTCAGCTGCCGCTCGAATTCATCGCGCAGCAAACCCACGGGGTCGACCCCCGCCGCCACGCGGTCCAGATGCCGCTGCCCGCATGCGCACGCCATCCCGATGGCCACAATCCCGGGCACATTCTCGGTTCCGGCACGACGCCCGCCTTCCTGACCGCCACCGGTGAGCATGGGCGCAAAGGCCACCCGGCGGTTCACGTACAGCACGCCCACGCCCTTGGGCGCATGGAATTTATGCCCCGACAGGGCAAGCGTATGCACATGGCCTCCACGCAGCCGGATCGGCAGCTTTCCGGCGGCCTGGACGGCATCGGTATGAAACAAGGCACCGCATGATTCCGCCACGGCGGCCGCCTCGGCCACCGGCTGCACCACTCCGGTCTCGTTGTTCGCCTGCATCAGGCACACCAGCGCGGTTCTGCCGGGCTCCAGCACCGACCGCAGTTCTTCCAGATCCACCGTTCCATCCCGACGCGTGCCCAGCCGGGTCACCCGGCATCCTTCCCGTTCCTCCAGCACCCGCAGGCACCGCAGCACCGCATCATGCTCGGCCGCACAGGTCACAAAATGATCCCGCTCCGGATACAGCCGCCGCGCGGATAGAATCGCCGCATTATCCGACTCGGTCCCGCCACTCGTGAAGACAATTTCCTCCGCTTCACAGTCGAGCAGCGCGGCCACCTGCTCCCGCGCCTGCTCCACCGCCCGCCGCACCGGCCGCGCCAATCCATAGCCACTGGAAGGATTCGCAAAATGTCCCTCCAGAAACGGCAGCATCGCCTCCCGCACCTCCGCATCCAGCGGCGTCGTCGCATTGTTATCGAGATAAATCATCGCTTCCCCATTCCTTTCCACCCATCGGACCCCACACGCAAGCCGGTCGGAAAATCATTACTTTGCCGCATTTGTGGTTTACCAACATGACTCTCCGCGTAGGTGGCTCCATGACAACTGAACACGATCCCATTTCCGCCCCCCGCATTCATGACCTTCCGGAGACGGAACGCCCCCGGGAGAAAATGAAGCGCCTCGGCCCTGCCGCGCTGTCCCCGGCGGAACTGCTCAGCATTTTCCTTGGCACCGGGACCGTCGGGCTGAATGCCGTCGACGTCGGACACGCCCTCTTCAGCCGCTACCGGAGCTTCACGAGCCTCGGGCGGCTCGCCTGGCAGGACCTGATGGAACAGAAGGCCATCGGCGAGGTCAAAGCCCTTCACCTCGCCGCGGCCTTCGAACTGGGCCGACGCCTTGCCTCGGAAACGTGGGATGCGACCCCGCTCGACAAACCCGACGCCGTCGCTGCCCTGCTCGGTCCATCCCTGACCCTGGAACCGACCGAAGTTCTCAAGGTCGTCCTGCTCACGGTCCGCTGCACCCTCATCGGGGTCGAGGAAATCAGCCGCGGCACCCTCACCGAAACCAGTGCCCATCCCCGCGAAATACTCCTTCCGGTCATCCGACGCCGCGCCTGGGGCTTCATCCTCGTCCACAATCACCCGGGAGGCGACCCCTCGCCGAGCAGCGCGGACCGCGCCCTCACGTCCCGACTCCGCGACGGAGCCAGCCTGCTGCACCTCAACTTTCTCGACCATGTCATCATCGGTCTGCCCACCGCCACGGCACCGGGATATTTCAGTTTCCGCGAGCACGGCATGATGTAACCATCGGGCCACGCCGCATTCACCCCGCATGCATCACCCCACCGCCATCATCCACCCCAAGGCCCGGATCGGTTCGGACGTCACCATCGGCCCCTTCACTGTCATCGAGGAGGAAACCGAAATCGGCGACGGCTGCTCGATCGCGGGCCACGCCCAGATTCTCCGGGGCACCGTCATGGGACCACGCAATGCGATCGACCGCGCTGCCATCATCGGCGGGAATCCCCAGTCGCTTTCCTTCAACCCCGCCACTCCCAGCGGTGTCCGCATCGGAGAGGGCAATACCTTCCGGGAACACGTGACCATCCACCGCAGCATGTACGAGAACGGCTGCACCACGGTCGGTTCGCACGCCTTTCTGATGGCTTCCTGCCACCTCGGACACGATGCCAAGCTCGGCGACCACTCGGTCGTCGCCAATGCCGCCCTCGTGGCCGGACACGTTGCCATCGGCCACCATTGCTTTCTCGGCGGTGGCTCGGTCTACCATCAGTTCATCCGCGTGGGATCCTTTGCGATGGTTCAGGGCAATGGCTCGTTCTCCCGCGACATTCCCCCGTTCTGCACCGCCTTCCGCGAAAATCTCGTGGCCGGACTCAATGTCGTGGGCCTCCGCCGGAATGGATTCGACCGCGAGGCCCGCGCCGCCCTCAAATCTGCCTACGCCACGGTTTTCCGCGACCCGGCCGGACCGGTGAAGGCGGCCGCCGCAGCCCTTGCTTCACCGGAGTGGACGCCGGCCGCCCGCGAATTCCTCGAATTCATTGCCGCCTCCGGTTCGCGGGGAATTGCGGGTCCGCGCGACTGATTGGCTCCCGCATGCGTATCATGCGTATCTTGCACAACGGCCCAGCCGGCGTTTCGTACCTTTACCTTCCTCATGTCCACCCTTCCTGAACTCCCCATCCTCCGCCACGGCCAGCCTTATCAGTCGCTCGACGTCGCGGAGATCCCACATGTCGCCACCGGACAACCGGTCATCCGCATCAGCCAGGCGAACAGCGGCCTCATTTCGCGCGACCTCGCGCAATCCCGGCACGCCCGCAGCGTCCTCCGGAGCATCCCCACGCGGGAACGGACCGCCATGGTCAAGCGCGCGGGCGAAATCTTTCTCCACGACACCCTCCCGATCGGCACCAATGGCCTCACGCAGTCACCCGAGGACTATGTGCACCAGCTGAGCACCACCAGCGGTCTCCCCCATTCTCTCATCCGCATGAACCTGAAAAGGCTCGGCGGCATCTTCGACCAGATCGACATCATTCTCCGCGGTCTCACCCGCGGCATGGACCTCGATGTCATCGACCGCGGCTACGGCAGTCAGGGAGGAGCTCCGGTCTCGTGGCACTGCGTCACGGATAACCTCGCGGTCATCCTCCCCAGCAATTCGCCGGCGGTCAATGCCCTCTGGATTCCTTCCATCGCCCTCGGCGTCCCGGTCATCCTGAAACCCGGACGGGAGGAACCATGGACCCCATGGCGCGTCATTGAAAGTCTCTTCAAGGCGGGCGTTCCGCGCGAAGCGATCAGTTTCTACCCCACCGGTCACGACGGATCGGGTGTCCTCATCCGCAACGCCGGACGCGTCATGATGTTCGGAGACGACACCACGGTCGCCCAGTACGCCTCGGACCCGCGCGTGGAAGTCCATGGATCCGGCCGCAGCAAGATCCTCATCGGCGAGGACAAAATCGAGCACTGGCGCGATTTTCTCCCGGTCCTTGTGGAGAGCGTCAGCGCCAACAGCGGTCGTTCCTGCATCAATGCCTCGGCGATTCTTGTCCCGAAATACGCCCGTGAAATCGCCGATGCCCTCGCCCGCGAACTGCTCTCGATTTCTCCGCGCGCCGCTGACGATCCGGAGGCGCGCCTCTCCGGATTCGCGAATCCGGCCATGCCCGACTGGATCGATGGCACCATTGAAGACGGCCTTGGCACGGTCGGAGCCCGCGACGTTTCCCTGTCGCTCCGTGGCACCTCGCGGAAAGCGAGCCTTGATGGCATGAATTACCTGCTTCCCACCATCGTGCACTGTCCGAACTTCCACCATCCGCTCGCCAACCGGGAATTCCTCTTCCCGTTCGCCAGCGTCACGGAGGTCGCTCAGAAGGACATGCTCGGTCTCATCGGCCCTTCCCTGGTCGTCACGGCCATCACGGAAGATCAGCATTGGATCCACGAATTGCTGGAATCGACGGACATCGACCGCCTCAATCTCGGACCGAACCCCACGAACCGTGTCCAGTGGGATCAACCGCACGAGGGCAACCTTTTCGAGTTCCTGTACCGTCGGCGCTCCATCGGCCTTGCGGGAGCGGCCTGACTTCCTCTCTCATTTCGGCATGCCTCTCCCCCCGCGCCTCACCGCAGAGGGTCTCGTCTCGGCTTTCTGCCCGGACTCCCCTGCCTTTGTTCCGGCCTTCCAGCATACCCCGGGCACCGCCGTGGTCTTCGGAAATGGAGAAGTCGACCGGACGGGAATCCTCGCGCGCCATCTGAAAGCGGAACGCGTCCTCGTGGTCACGGACCGCGGCATTGCCGAGGCAGGGCACCTCGACCGCGTCGTCGCGAGCCTCGCGGCAGCCGGACTGGAGTGGTCGGCTTTCATGGGCGTCATCGAGAATCCCACCACGGATACGGTCGATGCCTGCGTGGAAAGTGCCCGTTCCTGTCAGGCGGACTTCCTGATCGGACTCGGCGGCGGCAGCAGCATGGACACGGCCAAGGGCTGCAATTTCCTCCTCAGCAACGGGGGATCCATGAAGGACTACTGGGGCTCGGGCAAAGCCACGCAGCCCATGCTGCCCAGCATCGCCATCCCCACGACGGCCGGCACGGGCAGCGAAATGCAGAGCTATGCCCTCATCTCGGACGCCGTCACCCACGCCAAAATGGCCTGTGGCGACCGCAAGGCGGCGGCCCGCATCGCCATCCTCGACCCCTCGCTGACCTTCTCCCAGCCTCGCCGGGTCACGGCCCTCACGGGCATCGATGCGATCGCCCATGCCATCGAGAGCGCGGTCAGCCGCAACCATACGGAAATATCCCTCGCCTACAGCCGCACGGCGTTTGCCCTGCTCGCAAGGGCCTTCCCGCGGGTCCTCCAGACGCCGGACGATGCCGAAGCGCGTGCGGCCATGCTCCTTGGCGCGGCTCTCGCCGGCACGGCCATCGAGAATTCCATGCTCGGTGCCGCGCACAGTGCCGCGAATCCGCTCACGGCTCACCTCGGCACCCTGCACGGCGAGGCCGTCGGCCTCATGCTCCCTCACGTGGTCCGGCTGAATTCCTCCCATCCAGCCACGGCCGCCACCTACCGGTCTCTGGCGGAAGCCGCCCAGCTCCCGGCCGGATCGCTGCCCGATTTCCTCACGGAACTGCTCGCAGCCGCTGGCCTTCCGCAGCGGATCGACTACCCCGATGCCCTCCTGCCGGACCTCGCGGCGATGGCGGCCGCTCAGTGGACCGCTCAGTTCAATCCGACCCCGGTGGCGGCAGCCGAATTCAGGGCGCTCTACGCGGCGGCCCGCGGCCGTTCCTGAACGCAGCCCGGGCCGATCAGGAGATCCCGGGAACGGCGTCTCCACGCTCAAGGCGGGGCGGCCCGCGGGAGGCGCAGGCATGGCGGAGCACGGCGTGCCGCATGGCATCGGGTGACGGGGATATTGACTTGCAGGGTCCCGACAGGGTAGCCTCTCACGGCCGTCCTGCGCCCGGCGCTTCCCTTCCCCTTTTCCATGCAAACGCAACGATCTGCCATCCTTGTGGCTGCCTGCCTGCTGGCCTTCGCTGGCGGGACCACCGCCGCGGTCCGCATCAATGAATTCATGGAGGACAACCCGGGCCGTCCCAATGATTCCAACGCCCTGCTGGACATGGATGGCAACAGCCCGGGCTGGATCGAACTGCACAATGACGGAGCGGCCGCGGTGAATCTCACGGGCTGGGCCCTCAGCGACGACCCGGCGAATCCCGGCAAGTGGGTCTTTGCAGGGCCCGTGGCTCCGGCGGTGACACCGACCACCATTCCGGCCAATGGCTACCGCATCGTCTTCTGCGGCGGCCTCAAGCGCAATCTTGCCAATGTCGAGCCGCACACCAGTTTCCGCATCGATAACTCCGGTGCCCTCCTGCTGAGCCAACCCGATGGCTCGGGGGGATGGATCACGGTCAGCCGCATGGGATCAGCCGAAGCCCCTTACCCGGCGCAGCGCCGCGGCGTCAGCTACGGATACCCCGGCAACAATCCGGCACTCCCCCCGGAATTCTTTCCCGCAGACACACCCGCAGCGGCCAACCCGTCCAGCGGAGTCACCGGTTTCTGCGCCGATACGAAGTTTTCGACCGACCGCGGATTCCACGAGGCTCCCTTCACTCTCACGATCACCTGCGCCACTCCCGGAGCCACCATTGCCTACACCCTCAACGGCAACGTGCCTTCCCCATCTTCCGGCACACAGGTCCCCGCCCCGGATGCCCTGACCCCACCCACGGCCACGCTGAGCGTCACGGGAACCACGATTGTCCGCGCCCTCGCATGGAAACAAGGACTCGGCAGTTCCACTCCCGATACGCATACCTACCTCTTCGCAGCCCAGGTCCTCGGTCAGTCAGGCCCGCTGCCAAGCATGGCCCTGACAACAGCCGACACCTTCCCATGGGGCACCACCGGTGGCACCATCCGGACACCGGCCGGTCCGGACTGGACGGTCGAAACCGGAAGCAATCAGTACCCGAATCCCGCGAACCGCTTCACTGCCGACGACCTGCGCCGCCTTCCCGTGATGTCTGTCGTGATGCCGTGGCGCGAATGCTTCGGGCCGAATAACACCGCCCCGGACTACGGTGCCACGCCCATCGAGCGCCGCGGTGTCTACGTGGGCGCTGAAGTCGGCGTCCCCAATGAACGCTCGCCCCGCGCGGCCTCGCTCGAATTCATCAATCCGGATGGCAATGCCAGCGATCCCAATGCACGCCGCGGCTTCCAGACGGATGGCCGGGTCCATGTCTTCGGCGGCACGAGCCAGCAGCGCTGGAAGAGCTACAAACTGTCCATGAACTTCAAGGCGGACGACGATGTCGCCTTCCCCCTCTACGGCGATGACGCCGCACCCACGCACGACCGCTTCATCCTCGACGCCCGGCTCAATCAGGCGTGGGTCCACTCCGATGCCACGCAGCGGCAACGCGGCGATTACGTGCGCGACCACGTCATGGCCGACCTCCAGAATGCCATGGGCGGTCACAGCTTCCGTACCCGTCCGGTCCATCTCTTCCTCAATGGACTCTACTGGGGCCTCTACCTGCTCCACGACCAACCCGATGAGAAGTTCATGGCCGATTACCGCGGTGGATCGCAGGACGACTGGGACATTTTCAAGCACTCCGCCGCCGCCGGGGTCGATGGGAACACCGTCGCCGGCCAGGTCGTCGCCTCGGGCCTCATCAATCCCGCCCTGCCACTCGGCAGCGCCAACGACACCGCCTACTTCAATTGTTCCACTCTCCGCCATTACGAGGAAATGCTCGACCTCCTCGGCATCGGCCGCGTCGCCCCGAATCCCACCGCGGACCTCGCCTCGCGGAGTGTCTACGAAGCCGCCGCCGCCCGCATCGACATTCCCGCGTTCATCGATTACATCCTTCTCAACTGCGTCGCCGCCAATGGCGACTGGCCCCACAAGAACTATTACGCCAGCTACCGCCGCAACGACCCCCAGGCCCGCTGGCGCTGGCATTCATGGGACGCGGAACATGTCTTCCGCATCGAATCGGAAAACACCTTCACCCAGGCCAACTGGACAGGCGACGGGGAAACATCGAGCCGCGGCCCGGGAGCCATCACGCGACGCCTCGCCCGCAATCCGGAATTCCGTCTCCAGTTCGCCGACCGCGCCCACCGCCACTTGTTCAACGGTGGCATTCTCAGCACCGATGGCCTCAAGGCGGCCTTCAGCCGGCGCTTCGCGGAAATCGAACCCTGGGGCGTCCGCGGCGAATCGGCCCGCTGGGGCGACAACCGCAGCACGGCCGGACAACCGCACGCCTACACCACCAACGGCAGCTTCCCCACCCCCGTCTGGACCAGCGAGAAGAACCGTATCCTCAACACGATCCTCCCGGCCCGGGGAAGTCTGACGGCCTCCAGCAATGCGGCGCTCGCCAATCTGAGGTCGTTCAATGTTTCCGGAACCGCCCTGCCACTGTATCCGGCGGTGGCTGCCCCGGAATTCCGCAGCGATTCCAGCAACACCCCGCAGCACGGCGGACCGGTCCCCTCCGGTTTCTCCCTCCGCATCAGCAATCCCGTCGCCGCCGGAACCATCTATTACACCATGGACGGAAGCGACCCCCGCACCCCGTGGGATAACGTCCCGTCGCCTGCTGCTCAGGCGTACAGCAGTCCCGTTCCTCTGACGGCGTCGGGTACGATCCGCGCCCGCATTCTCAACGGTTCCGCATGGTCGGCGCTCGCCGATGCCTACTTCAGCGTCGCCACCGTGCCGGCCTCGGCCGCCAACCTCGCCGTGAGCGAACTCCATTATCAGCCATCCCCACCCTCCCCGCAGGAAGCCGCTGCCGGATTCAGCCGCCGGGGCGACTTCGAATTCGTCGAACTCCTCAATATCGGCGGGTCCACTGTATCACTCGATGGCGTCCGCTTCGGCGCAGGCCTCGACTTCACCTTCGATGCCACCTCGCCGATCCGTGAACTGCCCCCCGGTGCCCGCACCGTCATCGTCAGCAACCCAGCCGCCTTCGCCCTCCGCTACGGACCCGGCAAACCTGTCGCCGGATCGTTCCAGCTCGGCAGCAGCCTCGCCGACTCCGGCGAAACCATCGAACTCCTCGCCGCCAACGGGGCCACCATCCGCAGCTTCCGCTACAATGACCGCAATCCATGGCCCGAAGACGCCGACGGACGCGGTCCTTCCCTCGTCCTCATCCGGCCGGCCACGAACCCGGACCATGCCCTCGCCCAGAACTGGCGCCCAAGTGCCACCGCCCACGGATCCCCGGGATCACACGACCTCATCCGCTTCAGCGACTGGAAATCCCAGCACGCCATCACCAGCGATACGGCTGACGACGACGGCGATGGCTTCGCCAATGCCTCGGAATTCACTCTCGGCACGAACCCGAAATCCGCAGCCAGCACGCCGGCCATCACCACGGCGCTGATCACTCTCCCGCCCGACCCCGCCCTCCCGGAGGTGCTGGCCGATTTCCTCACCATCACGTTCCCGCGCGACCCACGCACGGATGACTTGCCCACCCTCCCGGAAATCTCCCCGGACCTCCTCGGCTGGAGCCATTCCCCCGACCAACTCGCCCGCCACACCATCCTCACGAACCCGGACGGCTCCCAAACCGAAATCTGGCGCACCACCGCCCCCGTTTCCGCTGCCAGCCGACGCTACCTCCGCCTGCGCACGGACATTCCCTGATCCGGCGGCCGTGCCGCCGCCATCCGAGAGGGGTTGCTTCCCTTGCTTTCCCGGATTATCAGGATGGCCAGAAAACCTTTGTGTTCCTCATGGCCGAAAACGACTACACCGAAGACAGCATCAAATCCCTCGACTGGGTCGATCACATCCGGCTCCGGCCCGGCATGTACATCGGAAAACTGGGCGACGGCAGCTCGCCGGACGATGGTATCTACATCCTCGTGAAGGAGGCCCTCGACAATTCGGTCGACGAATTCGTGATGGGCCACGGCAAACAGATCGATGTCACCCTGAGTGATGACGGACGCTTCGCGGTGCGCGACTTCGGCCGCGGCATTCCCCTCGGAAAGCTCATGGACTGTGCCGCCAAGATCAATACGGGTGCCAAATACGATTCCAAGGCGTTCAAGAAATCAGTCGGTCTCAACGGAGTCGGCATCAAGGCGGTCAATGCCCTCTCGGACCGCTTTGAAATCCAGGCGTACCGCGAAGGCGAGACGAAGGCCATCACGTTTTCCCGCGGCAAGGTCCGCGAGGAAATGAAGAAGACGGAGAAGACGCAGGAACCAAATGGGACGCGTCTGCTCTTCCACCCGGACCCCTCGATCTTTTCGGCAAAGTTCCAGTTCGATCCCGAAGTGCTCGAACGGATGTTCCGTTACTATTCCTACCTGAATACCGGACTCACGATTGCCTTCAATGGCCGGAAATTCCGCTCGAAGGACGGCCTTCAGGACCTCCTGCGCGAAAACCTTCCCCAGGATCCGCTCTACCCCATCATCCACCTCACCGGGCCGGATATCGAAATCGCTCTCACCCACGCGGACCAGCCAGGCGAAGACATCTTCAGCTTCGTCAATGGTCAGAACACGACCCAGGGCGGCACCCACCTCGCTGCCTTCCGCGAGGCGGTCGTCAAGGTCCTCCGCGAACACTACAAAAAGGACTTCGATCCCTCGGATATCCGCGGCGGGATCGTCGCGGCCGTCGCCGTCAAGGTCGTCGAACCTGTCTTCGAATCACAGACCAAGACCAAGCTCGGCAGCACGGTCATGGAACCCGGCGGAGCCACGGTGCGCGCCTTCATGGCGGACTTCCTCGAGAAGCAGCTCCAGCTCCACCTCGCCCGGAACCGGGAAACCGACCGCGCCCTCCTCGAGAAGATCCAGCAGAACGAATCGGAACGGAAGGAACTCGCCGGCGTCGCCAAAATCGCCCGCGAACGCGCCCGCAAGGCCAAGGTCCACAACAAGAAACTGCGCGACTGCCGCGTGCACCTCGATTCGAATGCCAGAAACCGCGAGGAAAGCACGCTCTTCATCACGGAAGGCAACAGCGCCTCGGGCTCGATCACCAGTGCCCGCCAGGTCGAAACCCAGGCGGTCTTCAGCCTCCGCGGCAAACCTCTCAATACCTTCGG
>JBIICE010000073.1:0-17533 GCA_044239025.1 Verrucomicrobiales bacterium | reverse complement strand
CAGCGACGAGATCCCGCGCTCCGCGCTCAAGGAAAGCGGTGATGCTCACCGCAGTCCAAAGCCTTCGGCTCTCTGCTGGGGAAATGGCCGCGTGGTTCCGGAACGAAACGCGCCGACGACTGAGCAGTACGACGATTCCGGAGAGCCCCCACAATGAACGAAGCCGCCAGGCTTTGGACTGCTGCGAGCATCGCAGCTTTCTCGATCCCGACAGTTCGAGTTAGCTGGGGGAATCGAGATCCCGCGCTGCGCGCTCAGGGGAAAGCGGTGATGCTCACCGCAGTCCAAAGCCTTCGGCTCTCTGCTGGGGAAATGGCCGGGAAGGATGGGGAGGGAAACAGGATGGCTGGTCAGTGACTGACGAGGCGGCAGAAGGCCCAAAGGCGGCGAACTCAGGAATGATGCCGCGGGTCGTCTGCGGGCTTGTCCGGGCAAGCATCGCAGGGCACGATGCAGCAATGTTCTCCGTGTTTTCCCTGCGAGGCGGCCTTGCGGCGCTGCTGATGCCACTGCCGTTGTCGGCGGGCCGCCTTTATTATGTCAATCAGCCCGAGAATCAGGCAGGCAAGGTGCAGGCGGCGGCATTGGATGGTGGCGGGCACACGACGATTCTGACCGCATCGGTGGTGACCGATCTACGCGGTTTGGCGGTCGATCCCGTGACCGACACCTTTTTTCTGGCTTGGAGTGAGCAGGATGCGTCGCTGAATCGGCTGAACGTGAGCCTTCGGAGGTATCCTGCGGCGGGAGGTGAGGGGACCGTGATGGCATCGTTTCCAGACAATACCTTTCTTGGCGACGTTGAATGGGAAGGTGGCAGCGGGTGGGTGTATTTCAGCCGGACGTTGGATCATGGGCTCTGGAAGATCCGTCCGGATGGATCGCAGGCATCGCTGGTGCTGACGCACACGACCGCGCAGGACGGACCGTACTTTCTGGGACTGGATCCTGATGGTGGATTTGCCTATTGGGGCGTGCTCACCAATCCGGGCGACACCGGGACGGCCTATTCCCGAGGGCAACTTGATGGGACGCCCGATGCCGCTTTTTCACTGGTGACGCCTTCCCGCACGCGGGACATCGCTGTCGATGCGGGGTGGCCCGGGACAAGGCTCTTCTGGAACGACCGCCAGAACGGGGCCACCTACTGGCGCGCGGTGGCGGGCGGAGCGGTGGGGACTGCCCGAACCGGGATGAATGCGCCGCACGGGCTGGCGCTCGACCTTGAGGCAGGCAAAGCTTATGTGGCCGACACCGGGAAGCGCGGCAGTGGGTCGCAGCCGAGCGCGCACCGTGTGGTGCGGTTCAATATCGACGGGAGCGGCACGATGGAATTTCTGTCGCCATCCGATGTGGTGGCCGAGCCATGGGATCTGGCGATTGACCTGACCAGTGTGTCGTATGCCGATTGGCGCACCCGTTTTTTCGCGGTCACCTCGGTGGCAGGCGGGCCGGACGATGACGCCGATGGAGATGGGTCAGCCAACTTTGCCGAGTACGCCTTTTTCACGAATCCGCTGGTGCGCGATGCCTACCGGAGCACGGTGCAGCCGATGCCCGGTGGCATCCGTTATGCGCGGCGCCGAACATCCGACGTCACGCTGCGCGTGGAAGTTTCCAGTGATCTCGCCAACTGGCACTGGAACGGCGATGGGTCCGGGACGGTGTGGACAGTCGAGACACCGGTTCCGAGGGACGACGACAGCGAGTGGGTCACGTCGCAGGCGACGTCGCCGGTGATCCGCTGGTTCCGTCTGCGGGCCCAGCGTTGAGGCGGTCTTCGAGGGCGTGGTGGGACAGGCCGAAGTGGCGCTTCAGTGCGATGATCTCCGCATCGATTCGCGCTGCGTTGCGTCGACTGGCTGCGTCGCGCACGGCCGTGATCATGACATTTTTGGCCGTGTGTTCCGGGCTGATGAATTCGAAGACCTGGCAGCGGTAGCCGGAGCGTTCGAGGAAGAGCGCGCGCAGCGCATCCGTCAGCATTTCCGCCTGTCGTTCCCTGAAGATGCCGTGGCGGAGCAATGGATCGAGGGCGGGATCCCCTGTTTTCATGTCTTTGCGCACCTGATGGTGGCAGCAGGGTGCCAGCACCATGAGGGAGGCTCCGGCCCGCAACCCGGCCGCGATGGCATCGTCGGTGGCGGTGTCGCAGGCATGCAGGGCCATGAGCAGGTCGAGTGGGCCACCGTGCCATCCGGCGATGCCGCCTTCCTGAAACGAAAGTCCCTCGCAGCCGCACTGCCGCGCCACGGACTCGCACAGCGCGACGAGTTCCGGGCGTTGTTCGATCCCGACAATCTGCGGGGTCAGCCCGCGGGCAGTGAGCAGGGCATGCAGCGCAAACGTGAGGTAGCCCTTGCCCGATCCCATGTCGGCAATCTTCGCTCCAGCGGGGAGGGATTGGCGGCGCAGCAGTGAATCGATGACCTCCGTGAATTTGACGATCTGCCGCCACTTGTCCTGACCGGACGGCAGGACCCGACCCCCGGGAGCAGTCAGGCCGAGCGCCCTCCAGCAGGGCAATTCCGGGTCCACGAGGGACACCTTGCGTCGGTCATGCTCGCGGTCGGGTGCAGCGGACGGGCTACGCACCGGGCGGAAATGCAGGGAGGCTTCGCCGCGGCGGTTGAAGCGCAGGGAAGCTCCTCGGCCGGAACCTTCCGCATCCAGGTGCAGGAACACCGAACCCGCCAGTTTCCGGATTTCGGCACGGGTTTCCGACGGCGTCAGGTTTTTCACTTCATCGCGCCGTGCATGCCGCCATGTCCAGCCGATGCGGTTTTCGCCACGGATCCCGACGGGTCGCAGGTAGACTGCGCGCAGGCCATCAGGAGCTTCTCTGCCGGGCTTGGCGAGCGTCGCGCGCACGAAGTCGCCCGCCAGCATCGTCTGAGCCACGAACTCCGTAAAACCCTCCACGGGATCCGCCTTCACCGCAGAATGAAGGGTATGCCCATCGACTCGAGCGCTTTCTTTTCTTCTGCGAGGTACTGATCGCCGAGGCCGGCCAGTCCGCCGGACGCACGGAACTCCTTGAGGAAGCCATTCACCGAAGCGAGGAGCGAGTCATTTCCCTTCTTCAGCCCGACCGCCCATGCTTCCTCCCGGATGGGCTGGAGCAGAGCCCGGGTGGTTTCCCGGTTCTTGAGGTGATAGGACCAGATCGAGAGTTGGTCGTAGATGAAGGCATCGGCGCGGCCCTGGACAACCTCCAGCACGCAGGCGCTTTCGTCGTCCAGCGACGTGAGAGCGGCTCCGGGATACTGGGTCCGGACGAAACTCTCGCCGGTCGTGCCGAGTTTTGCCGTGAAGCGCAGGCCCGGTTTGGCGAGGTCGGCCGCGGACTGCACGGGAGTGCCTTTTCCCACGAGCATGGCGATGGCCGTGATGGCATACGGGTCGGAGAAATCGATCGACTTTCTGCGTTCATCGTTCGCGGTCATGGCGGAGATGGCGCAATCGATCTGTCCGGCTCTGAGGGCAGCGATGAGGCCCTCGAACGGGAGGGGTTCGATGCGCAGCGGGCGGCCGAGGTGGGCGGCGAGGGCCTCTGAGAGTTTGACATCGACCCCGTCGGGTTCGCCGCGGCTGTTCTTGAACTCGAAGGGTGGGTAGGTGAGGTCCATGCCCACGACGAGCGGAGTTGATGCGGAGGAAGCCTTCCGGGCGGCGGGGTCGGAACAGCTTGCTGCCATGAGCAGAGGAATCTGCAGCAGCAGGTGGCGTCGGCGCATAGTGCTTGGGATCATGAGTTTGAGGGAGCAGCGGCTTCCTGCTCCGCAGCCTTCGCGGCATCGCTTTCCTTTTTCATGCGCTTTTTCACCGTCTCGCGTGCCGCGCCGAGGAGCAGAGGGCAGAGGTCGAGGCAGAGGAGCGGAATTTCCGCGCCAACTCCAGGCTGATGGCGTGGGGCGGAGACCTTGCCTTCGTGGAATCCGCGCCAGCCGGTATCGGCATCAAGCTTCCAGAGGACCTTGCGCAGGCAGTTGGCATCAGCGCAGGCAGTGGTCACCAGTTCCTCCGCTTCCTCGCTGCGGATCAGGCCTGTGACGCGGTACATGCCCGTCTGGCGGTTGAAGGTATCGCGCAGCGAGCAGGCTTCCGCCTCGCCATCGATCCAGCGCAGCCAGTTGGCGACCGCGGCGGGGTAGAGGAAATCGAGGGCGAGCCGGAGTTCTGCTGGAGAACTCAGCCGGGCTTCCCAGCCCCTCGTGAGATTTGGAGCGGTGCGCAGCGGGCGGTAGGTTTCCGCGGCGTCCCATTTAGCCATTTCCCGCAGTGCTTCCGGCGAGTCCAGACGGCGCAGCGTCTGGCTGTCGGCATCCTTATCATCCACGTGGCGCAGCATCCATGCCTCGCCTTCCTTGCGGATGATAATCTGGCCGATGTGCGAGCCTCCTGCTGCGAGCCATTCCGCCAAAGCTTCCTCGATGGTCCGTCTCATGATCGTAGTGGGAGAATTCAGGCGGCGGATTCAGAGGCAGCATCGAAGGCCATGATCTGATCGATCATGACTTCTGCGAGCAGGGGTTCGGTGCCGATGGCACTGCTGTAATAGAGACTGCGGCCGTGGAGGTGGTAGGGATTGCGGCGGAAGACATCGAGCTGGCTCGCGGCGGCGGTCGGTTCCGCTTCCACTCCGAGGAGGACGGGAATGTCCTGGAACGAGTGGAGGCCATCCGCGATGAAGAACGGGACCACGATGACATTGGGGGCGGTGGTGAGGCTGACCCAGTCGGAGATGAGGGGCGGTTCCTCCATATAGGCATCGAGGACCTCGGCGAATCCCAGGTTCATCTGCTGGATGAGGGCCACCTGATCCTTGATGGCCTTGGTCGAGTTGTCATTGAGGCCGGTGCCATGGCCCACGATGATGAGGCTGCTTTCCGAGGGAGGGACACCGGGAGCGACCTCGGCGGCGCGCTTGAGCAGGAGTTTCGTCATGGAAGGATGAATGCCGACAGGATCCGTGTAATGGGCCCGGAAATTTCCGAGATCGGTGGTGCGTCCGGTGAGTCCGAGTTCCCGCGGGATGACATTCTGGGTGAAGTAGCCTTCGCTGATGAAATTAGGGACGACGTAGACTTCGGGACAATCGACCATCCTGAGAACCTCGCGCATGGAAGGTTCCTCCTTCCAGAAGGCGCAGTGCACTTCCCGGAACAGACCCATGCGGCGCAGGGTATCCGCGTGATCGTGGGTGGGCTGCGACGAATCGGGATTGAGCGTCGATCCGTGGCCTACGAGGATGAGGGCGCTGTCAGGTTTGGGGTTCATGGGGTTGGAAATCGGAAATAGGTTGGGGCAGGAACTCGTGACGCGCGCGGCTTGCACCCATCCGCAGCTGCGGGTAAACGCAAGGAATCACATGCGTTTCTGTCTACGCCTCTTCTGCGCCGCTGGACTGGCGGTTCTTGCCATCAGTTGTTCGTCGACGCCCAAGTCCACCGCGTCATACCGTGGATCGCGCGCTGCACTGGTCAATGGCCGTGCCATTCCACCGCAGGGGGTGCCGCGGGTTGTCCGGGAGGCGATGGCTGCCGGGAACCGCATTCAGAAGGTGCCGTATGAGTTCGGCGGCGGGCACGGCCGCAAGTCCCGCGGGCTCGACTGTTCCGGGTCGGTTTCGTACGTGCTGAAGTCCTGTGGCCTGCTGGCCGAGCCGATGCCCAGCAGTGCCTTCCGGAAGTACGGGGCACCGGGACCCGGCCGGTACATCACGATCTACGCCCGGTCCGGTCATGTGTTCATGACGGTCTGCGGGCTGCGACTTGATACGACGAGCCGGGGATCGGGGCACGTGGGACCGCGGTGGAATACGAAGCCGCGCAACCTCAAGGGTTTCACCGCCAGGCATCCCCGCGGGTTCTGAGTCGGCCAAGCTTCATTCCCGGTCGAGTCGGGCGGCCCAGCGCAGGCCATTGTGCAGCAACTTCCGGAAAGCGGGCACCTTGAAATCCTCCGGATGCCCCAATGAAGTGGTGAAGCTCCGGGAGCCAGCCGGGGTCATGGAGGTCCAGGCCACGGGTTCGGGCTGAGCGATCCCCTCGGCTTTTCCGGTGAGCAGCGTGACGGTTCCTGGCTGCAGCGGGGTATTGAGGTAGAGCGATCCACCTGATGCGAAGGGCCCGGCCAGGCCACGGGTCACTGGGTGGTTGGTTGATGCGAGGCCGACGGTGACCCGGGCAGCGGGCCCGTGGTGTCCCTGATAATTTCCACCGAGGACATCGGCATCCCATGCAGGCCAGACGGATCTTCCTGCGGGCGGCACCGCGTCAGAACGGAGAGCGAAGGCGTGGCTCCCGGTCCGGATCGCGACCACCGGCACGCCGCGGGCCACGGCATTCCGGAGCGATTCCATGGCTGTGGTTTCCAGCGCCTTGCGTCGCATGCTGACCAGGATCAGGTCCGCGGAATCGAGGGCAGTGGCGTGGAGCAGCGCTTCCCCGCCCGGTGCCTGGTCTTGACTCAGCCATGTGACTCTGAAGTCCTCCGCTGCGTCATTTTCGAGGAAATCCGTGAGTGTTTCCGCGGTGTGGTACTCCTCTTCGCCGGTCAGCACCGCGAGAGAAAGCCTGCGGTCATCCGGGAGCACCATGCTTTGCCCTCCGAACACCATGCCACTCTCGGTGGTTCCGCAGAGAAAGCGTTCCACGTGAGCCACCATGCGCGTGGTTCCGGCGGGCTGGGAAAAACGGGGTGGGCGTCGTGGATCAAAGAGGGCATCGGTGAGATCGCGGAGCAGCACCGTTTCCATGCCATGCCGGACGAGTTGCCGGATGCCGAAAGGTCTTCCGCAGACACAGCGGTTCAAGTGCACACCGGCCATGAGGACATGCCGGATGCCGCGGGAGCGCAGCACATTCCAGATCTCTTCCCCGCGGTCGGAGATGACATCGCGTTCCACGTCGATGGTCACCAGCGGGTGCTGCGAGCGCCATGGCCAGCGCTGGGCGAGTCGACCCTCCCTTGCGAGGACTTCGCGCCATGCCGCCTTTTCTTCACTCGTATCGCCCTCGCCGTCGGCAGTGGCGTCGATGGGATAGCCAGCGGCTTCTTCCCTCGCATTGAGCCAGTACTGCCACTGTGCCATGCCTGCGGGCAGGTCCGCGGCCCTGGGGGCCTGCTGCGCGCGCAGTCTTGCGGGGTGCTCCTGGTAGAAAGCCATGCAGTCGGATGGGGCATGAATGACGAGGACGCCCTGGGAACGCGCGGCGGCCACGACCTCTGCGACGCGCGGAGCAAGTTGCTGGACCCTGCGGGCGGCACCCGGGCTGCTGTGTGAGTCCCAGAAATCGCAGACGATGAGAGCCGTCTCCGTTGCTGCCCAAGTGGTCGTGCGGAGTTCCACCGCCGCCCCGTGGCTGCCGTCGGCCCGGCGCTGCACGGGAAACGCAAGGCGTTCTCCGGATTCGGCCGGCAGCTCGCCTGCGGACAGCAGCAGAGCAGACCCGAGGCACCGCAGAAGCTGCCCGCGCGGCGTCATGGGAGTTTTCTGATGCGGATCCTGCGGTATTCCATCTGACCGCGGTCGCCTTCCAGTCCGATGGGACCGGTCGCGGGAACCTTGAAGGCTTCGTCGAGCACGTCCCCGTTGCAGGTGCAGCGCGCCACGCCATCGCGCACCGTGACGACGACTTCGTTCCATGCCTGCGGGCGGTATTTCGGCAATTCCTTCCATGGCCCGGCGAGCCCATAATCGCGGCACTGCAGCTGGGGACCGCGGATGAAAATGCCGCTGTCCGCGTTGGGAGTGGCCCGGAACTCCAGTTTCATTTCAAAGGATTCGGGAAACTCCCGGGCCGTCCAGATCTGAGAGATGCGGCTGTATTCGGGAGGTGTCTTCACCACGAGACGGCCGCCGATGGCTGCGTAGCGCCCGTCGCTGCTCTGCAGTTTTCCGTCGAAGGATTCCCATGCGCCCGACTTGTCGCGGTAGCCCCAGCCAGTGAGGTCCTTGCCATTGAAGAGGCTTTCGAATCCCGGTTCCAGGGTGAAGTCTTCCGCTTCCTTCTCGAGGAATCCCAGCGTGGCGAGCACCGGGCGGAGCGCCATGGCCCATCGGTCATAGCCTGCTTTGTTCGGGTGCAGCAGGTCGGGAAACTCCGCGGGCCTGGCATCTCCATTGGCATCGGCAAACATCGGCCAGGTCTCCACGAGGGTGACCTGGGCATTGCCCTTCACGGTGCCGGCATAGAGTTCATTGACCTTGCGGATCAGCTCGGCGGGACGCGATTTCGAGGCAGCGCTGGGAAAGACCTGGCACAGCACCACGGGCATGGCGGCATTGTGCGCGTGGAGCGCGCCGAGAATCAGCTTCAGGTTCCCCGCAATGACATCGGGCGACGCTTTCTCCTCGAGATCATTGGTGCCCATGAGCAGCACCACGGCGGATGGCTGCAGCGCCAGCACATCCTGTTCGAGCCGGAAGAGCATTCCTCTTGTGGTGTCTCCGCTGATGCCGCGGTTGGCGGTCTTCATCCCCGGAAAACTTCCGCCGAAATCGTCGCCCCAGCCCTGGGTGATGGAATCCCCGAGGAAAACGACCGCGCCACGGTCCTGCTCAACACGCTTGGCCCAGGCGGCACGCTTCTCATTCCAGAGGCCGCGGAACCAGTCGTAGCGGCGCACGGGACCGGATCCCGGGATACCATCATCCTTGTCAGGAATGCCCAGTGCCGCATCCTGAGCGGACACGGCAGCGGTCAGAAAAAGCAGCGCGGAAAGGATCGGTCGGAGCGATGGCATCATCCGGTTCCTCTGCGGAATTCTCCCGCATCCCGCAAACTCTTTCCGTCCCGTTCATCCGGATACCGGGCCGCTGGTGGCAGGCTGGCTACTTTTTCCCGGCGCGCAGAATCTCCTCCCACTGGGCGGTGCGCTGCGGGGAAGCTTGGCGCAGTTCGGCAAGCCGGGCGTCGCCGTCATCGAGGCAGAGCGCATAGACCCTGGCGAATTCGGCAAGGTCCTCGTGAACCACCTGATCCCCGTAGCGTGAAACCGAGACGGCGTCCGCTGCGAGCGCTTCCGCCCAGCGCCTGAGAACGGTCGGGTCCGATCTCGTGGCCCGTTGTTCGAGGATATGTCCGGCTTCGTGCACCACCACGAAGGCGTTAGCGGAAGGGACCATATTGAGATAATCCTGGGAACCATGCGCTGCCGCGCCATCGAGGTCGGCGTAGATGGCCACACCATCCTTGCCCTCCTCCGAAACGATCGCGAGCGCACGCCGGTACGATGCCGGAATCTTCGTGAGGACAGCCAGCACGTCCTCCGGTTTCCGGGTCACGCCATCCTCAATGGTCACCTTGAACGCCACGCCGCCCAGTTCCGCGCGCCACACTTTCCCGGCCACTCCGGCCCGCAGCATCTTCACCGGCTCCGGCCCGCTCAGCAGCTTCCCTTTTTCCGTCTGAGCCTGCCCGAACTCGGCGAGCTTTTTTCCAAACCGTTCCTCCAGCCGTTCGCCGGCCCGCAGCTCAGCAGCGAGGAGCCCCAGCACCAGCAGACATCCATGTGTGAACCGTCGTGTCATTCCCGTCATCATTGCTCATTTCTCTTCCCGGCGCGCTCCGTGTCAACCAGCCAGCCGCACAGGATCATGGCTGCATCCGGCCATCAGATCCATCGCTGATGCGCGCAGGTCGGCTTGGCGGTGGATTGCGGACGTGGCTGTTTTGACTGAAATGGAATGGGGGTCGGCAGGCGTATGGGAAGCCATGGACCGCACGCGTCGCCGGTTTCTGCGGAGGCAGGCCTTTGGGCTTGCCGGCTTGGCCGTGCCCTGGTTGCTGAGCCGGGAAGGATTGCTGGCGGAACCCGTGAAGCCCTTTGCGGATGGGCTGCGTTTTGATCTGCGGCCCAAACCTCCCGCGCGGTTCGGGCAGGCGAAGGCCATGATTTCGCTCTTCATGATCGGGGGTCCGAGTCAGATGGATCTCTTCGATCCGAAGCCCCAGCTCACCAGGTATCACGGGCAGAAATTTCCCGGGGAAGTGCAGTACGACAATGCGGCCGAGGCGAGCAGCAAGGTGTTCGGGAGCCCGTGGAAGTTTGCGCCCCGCGGGCAGAGCGGCATGGAAATCAGTGAACTGCTGCCGCATCTCGCGGAGATTGCCGATGAGATTGCCCTGATCCGTTCCCTGCGGACCGGAGTGAGCAATCATGGCCAGAGCATGTATGCCCTGCACAGCGGCAGAATCACGCCCGGGCGGCCCACGCTGGGATCATGGATCAATTATGGACTCGGCAGCGTGACCGATGAATTGCCGGCCTATGTGGCATTGACCAGTCCGCATGGGCAGCCGCTCATGAACAATGAGAACTGGACAGCGGGCTGGTTGCCTGCGGTCTATCAGGGCACCATGGTGCGGCCGCAGGCTCCGCATCTGCTGAATCTTCATCCCCCGGAGTATCTGCCCCCGGGAAGTCAGGCGCGGCAACTCGAGCTGCTGCGGCAGTTCAATGAGGATCATCTGCAGGAGCATCCCGGCGACAGCGACCTCGATGCGCGCATGCAGAGCTACGAACTGGCGGCGCGCATGCAGACCGCGGCCCAGGAAGCCTTTGATCTCAGCGGAGAACCGGAATCCGTGCGGAAGCTGTACGGACTCGATGAGGACGCCACGCGGGACTACGCGACGCGCTGCCTGATTGCCCGCCGTCTGGTGGAGCGAGGCGTGCGGTTCGTGCAGGTGCTCAACCAGGGTCAGTCATGGGATCACCATGGATCCATCCGTTCCGCTCTGCCCGAGCGGTGCCGGGAAGTTGACCGCCCGTGTGCGGCCCTTGTGAAGGATCTGAAGCAGCGTGGGCTGCTGGAATCAACGATTGTGCACTGGGGCGGAGAGATGGGGAGACTGCCGGTGCTGCAGAACGATGGCGGGCCCGACAAATGGGGACGCGACCACAACACGCATGGTTTTTCCTGCTGGATGGCCGGAGGAGGTTTCCGGGGCGGCTACGTGCATGGAGAAACGGACGAGTGGGGGCACCGGGCGATCCGCGATGTGGTCAATCATTATGACTGGCACGCCACCCTGCTGCACCTCTTCGGGCTGTCGCACGACCGTCTGGTCTTCAAACGCAATGCCCGGGAAGCGACCCTGACGGATGGACAACCGGCGAAGGTGATCCGCGAATTGCTGGCGTAGGAAACGAGGGGAGCAACCAGACGCTGGGTCCGGCCGAATGGATCTTCTGCGGGCGTCGGAACCCTTTCGTGCCGGGCCCGGTGCTGCCCCTGGCTCTCAGGGGAAGCCGCAGCCTTTTGCTTTCGTGCGGATGCGGCAGAGAAAAGCGTCGGCGCAGATGTAGAGGGTGGAGCCATCATCACCGAAGCAGCAGTTGCCATTGGGGAGAAACGTTTCGATGAGACCGAGGCGTTTGCCATCCGGCGACATGATGTGCACGCCGCCGGGGCCGGTGGCCCAGAGATGCCCGGACGTATCGACCTTGAGGCCATCGCAGCCACCCTTGTATTTACCGCTCGCGGCCATGCCCGTGACGTCGGCGACGAGGCGCGACGGACCGAGCGAGCGGTCCGGAAGGATCGGGAAGGCCTTCCAGAGAGCGGCTTTGCCATCCGACTGCGCCACGTAGAGGGTTTTCTCATCCGGGCTGAGAGCGATCCCGTTGGGAAAAGTCATTTCCTTCGTGAGCAGGGCAACCTTGCCATCGGGGCCGATGCGGTAGACCCCATTCCACGGGAGTTCGCGGACCGCCGTATCGCCCGGGCCGCCGGGGAGACCGTAGGGAGGGTCCGTGAAGTAGCAGTGGCCTTCCTTATCGAAGCAGAGGTCGTTGGGACTGTTGAAGCGCTTGCCTTCGAAGCTGTCGGCGAGGGTGCGCTTGCCTCCGTTGCTGGTGAGCAGCGAGACGCGGCGGTCGCCGTGTTCACAGAACGCCAGTTGACCGGATGGATGGAGGGCGAGGCCATTGCTGCCCGGTTCGCGGCTGTAGTTGCCAAGGCCGGTGTAGCCGCTTGGTTTGAGGAAAACCGAAAGACCTTCTCCTTCCTTCCACTGCAGCACATGGTTGGCGGGGACGTCCGAGAAGACGACCGCCTTGCGGTCCGGAAGCCAGCACGGGCCTTCCGACCAATCGAGCCCCGCAGCGAGAACCTCCAGCTGGGCATCCGGTGCGAGGAGCGCATCGAGGGCGGGATCATCGCGGGTGATGCGGCCCATCGTGGGACGCGGAGTGGGATCGTCCGCCAGAGCAGAACAAGCCGACAGGAAGACAAGAGCGGTGCAGCAGCGGGAAGTCATGGGGAGAATATCAGGGGTTCGGTTCCGGTGAGAGTTTCCGCTGTTTTTCGTTCCATGACCAGAACAGAAGGGAACCTTTGAAATCGGCGGAAGCGACCCCGTTGGCGTGCGGGAGGAAGACGGCGGCGGTGGGCAGATGGGCAAGGTCCTTCTGAGCCGAGAGCAACTGACCGGACGATGAGAAGACGCGGAGCGCGCGGTCGCGTCCCGTGGTGACGATGCGGCCATCGGGAGCGAAATCGACGCTGAGAATGCCAGGGGATTTGAGCAGGACCGTGCGTTTCCCGGGCCCATCCTTCACGGGGTCGCTGGGCGTCTGCGATTTGGCGGCCCAGCCCTCCGCCGTATCCCAGAGGATCAGTTTGCCGTCATCGCCGGCCGAGGCCAGCACGACACTGTCGGCCCGCCATGCGAGGCTGGTGATGCGGGCCTGGTGTTCCGCGAGCGTGAAGAGGATCGTTCCGGTGGCGGGGTCCCAGAGATGCAGGCCACCATTGCGGTCGGCCGTGGCGAGCTTCGTTCCATCCGGGCTGAAGGCCACGGCCGTGACCCAATCCGTGTGCTTGCGGATCGCGCGGATTTCCTTTCCATCGGCAATGGCGTGAATGCGGACGATTTTGTCCGGTCCGCCCGTGGCGACGAGGGAACGGTCCGGGCTGAGGTCGGCAGCAAGGATGGCGTCCGATGAAGCCGTGGCCATGTCCGCGACCTTTTGTCCGTTGCGGATATCGAAGATGGTGATGTGGGCTGAATGGGCCGCACGGCCTCCGGCGGCCATCACCAGCGAGCCATCGCGCGAGAAGCGCACGACATTCGCCTGCCCATCCGGGAACGGGAGGAATCCGGCCAACCGGCGTTCGTCCGTGCGGTGGACAGCGATTCCGCCGCTCTGGGCGGTGGCGAGAACCGGGGCGCGCGGACTGGCGGCAAGGGCGAGGATGGGAGCCGGACGGGCGAGCACCGCAGGGTCCGGCGCGGCCGGAAGGTTCTCCGGAAGGGGAGCGGGGCCATCCGGCGTGGCCGAGGCCGGCAGCGGGCTTGCCGCAAGGGCGGCATCCCGTGATTTCGCTGCCGAACCACCCGGCGATTCTATTGCTCCGCCGGCGATCCAGTCGCGCAGGATGGCGAGAGCCGGATCCGGAAGCTTTGGTTTCTTCGGGGGCATTTCCGGTTCCTCGAGGTGTGCGGTGACGCGGAAGAGGAGACTGGCGTCCGGATTGCCTGGTTTGACGCATTCGCCACTGCTGCCGCCCTTCATGGTGGCAGCGTAGGAAGTGAGGTCGAGGTCCGCCTTGAGTTTATCCGGATTGTGGCAGCCATTGCAGTGCTCGCGGAAGATGGGCAGGACCTGTTCCTGCCACGAGGGTGCGGCGGCGGCAGAGCTGACGGAAAGACAGAGCGCAGCGGCAGACGGAAAGCGGAAGGCAGTCACGGAAAGCGGCAGGGTTCAGTGATTGAATGCGAACTCCGTGGTATTGAGGAGCGCCCAGAGAACATCGCTGTAGTACGTGCGCAGCGCCTTGCGGTCGCCGGGGTCGACCTGACGGGATCGTTCAAGAAAGCGGGCCATTTCGTAGCCGGTGGCCTCGCGGGAGAGCGTCCGGCGGAAAAGGTAGCCCACCGCCTCTTCCGGGGATTTTGGCGAGGCCGCCAGCTCGCTGAGCATCGGGCTGCGGAGGAGAGCGGCATCGATGGTTGCGCCATTGATGAGGTGGAGAGCCTGCGTGAGCGTCGGCTCCGAGCGGACTTCGCACGCGCAGACCGTTTCGCGCCGGCTGGCCCCGAAGGTTTTGAGGAAGTAATCACGGTCGGCACCGCCATCGAAGATTCCCGTGGCGCGGGTTCCCTGAGGTTGTCCGCTGAAGGTGGCAGGCACCCCGGTGACCGCGCCGATGGAATCGACGAGGATTTCCGCCTGGAGCCGCCGCACCATGGCATGGGAGAAGTAGCGGTCGTCGGCCGCGTTGGCCGGAGACGTGGAACTGCTCAGCTGGTACGTTCGGCTGCGGCAGATTTCGCGGATCAGCGAGCGGACATTGAACTGCGAGGCCGCGAGGTGCCGGGCGAGGGAGGCGAGGAGTTCCTCATTGCTCGGTGGGTTCGAGAGTCGGCCATCGTCCACCGGTTCGATGATGCCGCGGCCGAAGAAGTGAGCCCATGCGCGGTTGGCGAGCGTGCGGGCAAACGGTTTGTTCTCCGGGCTCGTGAGCCAGTCGGCGAGGAAGTGGCGGGGGTCGCCACCGGCGAGGTCCGGTTCACCGCCACCGAGGAAGCGAGGCTTCGCCTGACGTCCATCGACCGGGTGTTCGGCTGTGTGTTTTTCCGGCTGGCAGAAGACATGGACTTCGGTGGGAGCCGCTCCGCGCTTCTGGGAGATGCCACTGAAGAATGCCGTGAACCCATAATAATCGTCCATCGTCCAGCGGTCGAATGGATGGTGATGGCATTGCGCGCACTGAATGCGGGTACCGAGGAACAGCTGAGCGGTATCCTCGGCCCGCTCCATCGGTTTGCGCGGATTGCCGAAGGCAGTCGTGTAGAAATTCGCGGTGGGGTTGGCGAGGTTGCTTCCTTCGCCGCGGATGAGGTCGCGCACGACTTCCTGAAACGGCCGGTTCGCCGCAATCTGCGTCCGGAGCCATTGGTAGTACTTGTAGGCAGCGCGGCGGGGTCGGCCGGTATCGACGTTGTTGTTGCTGTTCGCTCGGATCTGCAGGACTTCCGCCCACTTCATGGTCCAGACGTCCGTGAATTCCGGGGACGCCAGCAGCCGGTCAATGAGCGCATCGCGCTTCCCTTGCGACGTATCCGAACAGAAGCTGGCCAGTTCCTCTGGGGAAGGAGGCAGGCCCGTCAGATCCAGACGGAGACGGCGCAGGAAGGTGGCATCGTCCGCAGGCGGGGACGGAGGGATCTGGAACTGACGGAGCCGGGCAAAGACCGCGTCATCAATGAAATTGACCGGCGTGACGGCCTCCGGCCATGCGAAATCGTCCGATTCAGGGAGCACGATGATTTCCGAGCCCGCCGTGAATTTATCGAAGCGCCCGAAGACCCATGCGCCGCCGCTGTTCGTGGCGGTGAGAACGCCATCGCGGCTGACCGTGGCCGAGGCTTCGTTGTTCGAAAGGAAAAGCGCAAGACTGGTGACGTCGCGCGTGGAACCATCGGAATAGTCGGCCATCACGACCGTGCGGTGGCCCGGTGGCTGGGTCGCCGAAGCCTTCAGCAGAATGCGCGGCGGCAGCATGCGGATGCCCGTGACCGTCGGGGTTTCGGGAGGGTCGTCCGGCGCGCCATCGGCGATCCAGTGGTGGAGTGTCGCGTAGAGCGGGCTGCCGGGCTTGAAGCATTCGCCGCCCGTGTGCGCGACGGCTCCGGTGGCCTTTTCAAGCAGGAGCGATTTCTCCGGCGAAGCGAAATTGAGACGGCGGCCGATGAGTTCCTGCGTGAGCCGGAAGTAATCCCCGGCCGGATCGAATCCGAAAAGTGAGAGCCGGAAGCCATCCTGGCCGCGTCCGGCACCGTGACACGATCCGGAATTGCATCCCGCGCGGAGGAAGACGGGAAGGACATCGAGGCGGAAGGAAACCGCCCGTGCTGCTGCCGTGCTGCGCACCTCGACCGGCACCGTGAGCGATTCACCCTGCGCCGAAATCGTCAGCGCAGTGGCACCATCCGCGAGGGCGCGCAGCACTCCATTTTCAGGGACCACCAGCGATGGCTCGGCCGCCGCCATGACCGCTTCCCCCGTGACATCGCGCGCCGGAGCTTCAGGCGAGGCAGACCATTGCACCACGAGCGACTGACGTGCGTCCTTGCCCGAGAGCACGATGGGATTGGGGAACACCAGAAGGCCAGCCCGGGCAGCGGTCAGCGTGGCAAGCAAGGCAGCGGTCAGCGTGACTGATTTCATGGGGTGGCGACGCGGGCTGGATCGATGCGGAGGGATGCGTATCCGGCGATCTGTTTGAGGGTTTGGCCATTGACCGTGGTGGTTAGTTCGCAGGCGATGCCGCTGTAGCTGCCGACGAGCGCATCCTGGGCGGATTCGATGGTGAACTCGACCGTACCGGCATCGGAGATGGTCACAGGCGAGACCAGAGAGACCCCGCGGGGGAGGCGGAGCAGGGCCGCCGATGTCTGTCCGGGAAGTCCACGGAGCTTTTCGATGGTGCCGGCCATGGGAGCGCGCTGGCCCTGTTCGATGCGGGCGCGGGCGAATTTGACGCGCAGCCATGGATCGCTGACCTCGAGCGGGAACTGCGGCGAGGCGGCCCACATGCGCCCGGCTCCGCTGCGGTTGTCGCCTTCGCGGTTTCTGGCTGTGAGGGCGATCCGGTGAGAACCGGCCGGAGCGTCACTGCGGGCGCTCAGGCGGAAGATGGCGCGGGCCTCGCCATCCTTGAGCGTGACACCCTGCTGTCCAATGACCCCTCGGGGCGGTTGCTCGAGGAAGACATCGATGGGCTGCGTGAATCCGTCCCGGCGTTTCAGCGAGATTTCGAGTTCCAGTTCCCCGTCCCGCGCGAGGGCGGCCGAAGGAGGGGAGACTTCGAGTGAAAACGGAAGCGTTTCCGTGACCGCGAGCGCGAGACAGGGCTGCACGATCTGGGCAAGGGGATCGTTCCCCTGAACCAGCAGCGGAATCGTCTGACGGAAGGCGGCACCCACCGGGGTCTGGCCGTCTTTGGGTCGGGCCAGGAGGCGGACCCGGGCCGCCGTCACGGCCGCATCGCCGGACGCTTCGAAACTCACCGGGACGCGGCGTTCCGAGGCCGGAAAGGGATCCGCGAGCATGCGCACGCCCTCGGGAAGGCCCTCGGCCACGAGTTCCCATGTGCCTTCGGGATCGGCACCCGGGGCCGGCCTTGTGGTCACCGTGGCGAGGAGCCGGTTGCCTTTGGCGATGCTGACGGTGCTGCGGGCGATGCGCGCATTGTTGTCCGGGTAAGCAAGGCTCGTGAGCAGTGCATGCTCCGGCGCGGTGCATTCAATCCGGTAAACGAAATCCGGAGCACCGAGACGGCGGCTGTCCGTGACCGTCAGAAAGTATTCGCCATCCGCGGGAGCTTTCCATGTGAATGCCGGGTCGAGTTTCTCGCGGGTCATGCCCGTATCGATGAGACCGAGAGCTTCCTCGCCCGCATCGTCGCTGCGTTCCGCGGACCCCCCGGATTTCCGGGCAATGGAAATGCGGAGGTCGGCCGGCGAACCGAGCGCCTGGGAAAAGGCCCGGACATTGATGCGGCTGTCCTTGG
>JBIICE010000286.1:0-4395 GCA_044239025.1 Verrucomicrobiales bacterium | reverse complement strand
CCCCGGGTCTGAAATCCGGATCGCCACGGCAGCCCGGCTGCCTGCACTTCGGACTTCAGGGCCCGCTCGGACCCGGAATTCGTCAGGACAAAGAGATGCCCGGAATGGAATCCACTGGCTGCGCTCACCATGACGTCCCTTTCCGCACGGCTCAATGCCTCTTCCGCGTGAGCATGAATTCGTTGCCTTCAGGATCGACGCACATCGCCAGATGAGGTGGCTCGCCATCCTCAGGCTCGGGCTCGCGCCGCAGTTGCCCGCCGGCTGCCACCACTTCGCGCGCCCCAACCACCACGTCGGCCACCTGAAATGCCAGCCCGGTCCACGTGCGTTCCCCACTGCCGCCGCTGTGCAGCCCAATGACGGCATCTCCAATTCTCAATTCGGTCACCGCCGGATTCTTCCGCACCACCTCGGCCCCGCACAGGCCCACATAAAAGGCTTCGGCCCGCTCCATGTCGGCGGCCCACAGAATGTACTTCACCCGCTCAATTTTCATCTTCCTCCCCTCGCCCGCAGGCGGCGGCCAGCGCAAGGGCTTCCGCATAGGCCGATTCCAGACTCGCCAGACTGGCGTCGTCTCCAAACCTCGTCCTCACGGTCTCGGCCGCAGCCCGCCCCATCGCTGCCATCCGCTCGGGATCCCGCAGCAGGGAACAGATCGCTTCGGCCAATTCCGCAGGCGACTTCTCGGGCACCAGCAATCCATCTTTCCCATGCGTCACGGCTTCGGGAATCCCCCCATGCAGGGTCGCCACCACGGGCAACCCGGTCGCCATCGCTTCCAGCATCGCATTGGGTATGCCTTCCTGATCGGAATTGGCGGTCAACTCGCTCGGATGCAGAAACACATGCCCCCGCCGGTATTCCTCCAGCAGATCGTCCTGCGACTGCCAGCCTTTCAATTCCACATGATCCGCCAGCCCAAGCGCCGCTGCGCGCTCGCGCAGCCGATCCTGCTCGGGACCGGTCCCGCAGACCACAAATCGCACGCCGGGAAATTCCCGCACCACCGTCACAAGTGCCTCCAGCGTGGTGAACAATCCTTTCTTCCCAATGAGACGGCAGGCCTGCACGAGCCGCCACTGCCCGTCTGGTGGCACGGAACGCTCGCTCTCGGCGAATTTCCCCACGGGCACCGGCGTCCGGTTCAGCCGCAGCTTTTCCTGCGGGCAACCCAGCAGCCGCAATTCCCCCAGCAGCGATTCGCTCCGCGCCAGCACAAGGGACGCCTTCGCAAACACTTCCCTCAGCACACGCACATATTCGGGATCTTCAGTGAATTTGACGACGTCAACCCCATGAAAGGATACCACCCACGGACCTCCCCACGCTTCGACCATTTCCAGGTACTTCACAGCCTTGTGCCCATAATACACATGCACCAACGCTGGCTGCCATGCCCGCAGCAGGGCCGGAAGATCGTACGGATAATACGGTTCCTCGGGCTCTTTCGTGATCGGCCGCGGCGGCGGCCACTCGCGCACCACATGCTTGTACCAGAACCGCAGCAGAAAATTCCCGCGCGGCCGCGGCCTCCGCAGCTTCTTCATGGTCACGACCGCTCCCCACGGAAACTGCGCGGCATGCTGCACCTGCTCGGTGAAAACCACGCTCTCGTACGACCGCAGCCCGCTCACCTGACGGTAAATGCTCTGCATCTCGGGCTTGAGCCACGTCCCGCATACACTCACCACACGCGGACGGCTGGGATCGGCTGGCGGTATCGTGGGCGCTGGCATGGTTCTCGGAATCCTCCACCATCACACCCGCGAATCCGCTTTTGCAAGGGGCCGCCACCCATCCTCTGCTCCCCGAAATCATGAAACGTCTCGCCTTTCCCGCCGCCACCCCCTCGGCTGCCGCTTTCCTCATGCTGTTCCCGCTCCTCACGGCCTCAGCCGACTGGCCCCAGTTCCGCGGACCCGACGGCGACGGTCACGTCCGCGCTGGTTCCCCGCCCACCCAGTGGAGCAAGTCGGAAAATGTCGCATGGCATGTCCCCCTGCCCGGCCGCGGTTGGTCGTCCCCTGTCCTCGTGAAAGGAAAACTCTACCTCACTTCCGCGGTCGTCACGAAGGGAGAAGAGGATAGCCCGAAGGCGGACCGATCCCTCCGCGCTCTCTGCCTCGACGCCGCCACCGGAAAAACTCTCTGGGACCGCGAGGTCTTCACCCAGGACGGGGCCGCCGCGCCCGATTCCATTCACGCCAAGAACGGCCACGCCAGCCCCACCCCCATCGTCGCTGGCAACCGCATCTTCGTCCACTTCGGCCATCAGGGCACGGCCTGCCTCAACCTCGAGGGCGAGAAAATCTGGGAAAACCGCTCGATCCAATTCCACCCTCAGCACGGCAATGGCAATTCCCCCATCCTCGCCGATAACTTCCTCGTCTTCTCCTGCGATGGTCGCGATGAAACGTTCGTCGCCGCTCTCGACCGCAACTCGGGCAAACTCGCATGGAAATTCAACCGCCCCACGGAGGCGAAACGCAAGTTCGCCTTCTGCACCTGCTCGCTCATCGAGGTGAATGGCAAACCCCAGATCATCTCCCCTGGCGCTGACATGGTCAATGCCCTCGAACCTGCCACGGGCAAGGAAATCTGGCGCGCCCGCTACGAAGGCTACTCGGTCGTTCCCAAACCGGTCTTCGGCGACGGCCTCCTCTTCATCAGCAGTGCCTTCGATACCCCGGAAGTCCTCGCCATCGACCCCACGGGCTCGGGCGACATCACGGATTCCCACGTCCGCTGGATCGAACCAAAATACGCGCCCAAAACGCCGTCCATGATCCTCGACAAGGGCCTCCTCTTCATGGTCACGGACGCCGGCCTCGTCGCCTGCCGCGATGCCAAATCGGGCGAGAAACTCTGGGAATCTGACCGCATCCTCCGCGATTGCTCGGCCTCTCCCATCCTCTGGGATGGCAAACTCTTCGTCCTCGATGAATTCGGTACCTGCGCCATCCTCGCCGCCGGACGCGAATACCAACTCCTCCACTCCTGCAAACTGGAGGACGAACGCACGCTCGCCAGTCTCTGCCCAGGCGAAAAATGCCTCTACCTCCGCACGGAAACCGGTCTCTTCTGCCTCGGTACCCCATGACTCCTGTCCGCAAAGCGATCATCCCTGCCGCAGGTTTCGGCACCCGCTTCCTCCCCGTCGCCAAGGCGGTCCCCAAGGAAATGCTCCCCATCGTGGACCGGCCGGTCATCGACTACGTGGTCGAAGAAGCCGCCAGCAGCGGCATCACGGACATCCTCATCATCATCAGCCGCGATAAACGCGCCATCGAGGAATACTTCAGCAGCCACCCCGCCCTCGAGGCGTCCCTCCGCGCCAAGGGCAAAACCGCTGAGCTCAACCTCGTCACCACACCCTCTCAGCGCGCCCGCATCCACTTCCTCTGGCAGCCGGAAATGCGCGGGCTCGGCGACGCCGTTCTCCTCGGCCGTACCTTCGCCGGCAATGACCCCTGCGCGGTCCTCCTCGGCGATACCATCGTCTCGAGCAGCAACCCCGCCGACCCGGTCACCGCTCAGCTCATCCGCACGTTCCAGACCCATGGCGGCTCCACCGTCGCTCTCGAGGAGGTCCCTCTGGAAAAGGTCTCGCGCTACGGCATCGCCGACGCCTCCCTGCTCCCGGACAACGCATGGAAGGTCCACCAGTGGATCGAAAAACCGGAACCCCACGAAGCCCCCAGCCGACTCGCCATCGCCAGCCGCTACGTCTTCACCCCGGCCATCTTCGATTGCCTCGCCTCCACCTCCCCAGGCAAAGGCGGCGAAATCCAACTCACCGACGCCATGCGCCAGCTCGCTTCCCGCGAACCCATGTTCGGTGTCCAATTCCATGGCCAGCGCCACGACATCGGCAACCCGGCCGGCTTCATCAGCGCCAACCTCGCCTTCGCCCTCCAACGCTCCGAATTCGCCGAACCCGTCCGCCTCGCCATCACAAGGGCTCTCGATCACTCCTGATCACTTCCCCTTCCCGCCATTTCGCCGCCGCACCGTTCCATAACCACCGATCCCTAAACGGTTTATCAAGCAGTAAACCGACCCGGAAATGCCCGTTTTTCCACCCTGACAATTCGCCGTGGTGACAAAATGGTGACAAACTAGGAGCCCGCAATTGCCACGATGGCAGTTCCTGTTAGGAAACACGCCCGCTTCCCGGCCTGACCACCCTCCCGGCCCACCGTTCCCGCCACAGGACAAATGGGCGTCCAAACGGTTTCCCGTCCGCGGCATCGGATGCCATCTTCCGGTTTCCCTTCCGCCCGAAATTCTACGGAACCCATGAAGCCTCAACGCGTTGCCGCTCTGCTCACGCAGTATCGGGACCAGCAGCAGCGGTTGCGGGACAAGGGATTGGTGCTTTTGGCTTGC
>JBIICE010000072.1:0-17569 GCA_044239025.1 Verrucomicrobiales bacterium | reverse complement strand
CTCGGCCCGACCAATGCCACGGCGCTCATGCTCTTCTCGGCATCGGCGGCCTACGGAGCCGCTGGAGCCCCCGCGCCTCTCCTTGTGCTCCTCGCGGGACTCCTCCTCGCCGCCGCTGCCATTCTGCGGCTCGCGGACCTCCTCCAGTACGTCAGCCGCAGTGTCGTGGTCGGCTACGTGTCCGCCGCCGCTCTGCTCATTGCCGCCGGACAGTTGCGCGACGCCCTCGGAATTCCTCCGGAAATGCGCGGCACTTCGTTCTTCGGCTCTCTCGGCCGCACCGTCGCCTCGCTGCCTGCGGCTTCACCGCACGCCCTCGCCATCAGCGCCGCCTCGGTTGTCATCTACACGCTGCTGCGCCGACTCCGCCCGCACTGGCCTGCTTTCGCCATCGCTCTTGCCGCGGTCTCGGCACTCACGGCCCTCGTTCCGGAAGTTCACCGCCACACGCTCTTCCTCGATGGCTTCCAGCCTGATGAACTGCTCCCGGACTGGTCGAAGTTCCAGTGGAGCCGACTCCCCGTCTGGCTCGGTGCCCTCACCGGGCCGGCCTGCGCCATCGCCTTCATCGCCGCCCTCGAAACTTCAGTCATGGGCAAATCCCTTTCGGGCCGAGCCGGACGCCGCGCCAACCCCCACCAGGACCTGCTGGCCTGCGGTCTCGCCAATGCCGCCTGCGCCTTCTCCGGGGGCATGCCGGCCAGCGGCAGCCTCACCCGTTCCACCCTCAACTTCACCAGCGGGGCCCGCACTCCGCTGAGCGCTCTCGTCTGCGGCCTCGTCTGCCTCGTGGCTGCCCTTCTGCTCGGCCGGGTCACTCCGCACATCCCACGCGCCGCCCTCGCCGCCCTCATCATCTGCGTGACACCCGCGCTCTTCAGCCTCCGTCACCTGCGGATCTGCTGGAATGCCACCCGCAGCGACACCATCACTCTCGCCACCACGTTCTTCGCAACTCTGCTGCTCCCCCTGCACACCGCTCTGTTCATCGGAGTCGCCGCGAGCATCGCGCTCTACCTTCGCAAGGCCTCCCGACCCGTCCTCGTGGAATACGAATTCAATGACGAAGGAACTCTGCGCGAGCGGCCGGAAGGCGCGGGACGCCAGCACCCGAGGATTTCCATCGTGCATGTCGAAGGCGAACTCTTCTTCGGTGCCGCCGAACTCTTCCGCACCCAGATCCAGCGCACAGCCCTCGACCCCAGCCTCCGCATCATCATCCTCCGCATGCGCAACGCCCGCCACCTCGACGCCACCAGCGTCATGGCCCTCGAAGACCTTGTCCGCTTCCTCAGGGCAGATGGCCGCCACCTGCTCCTCAGTGGACTCAGCAAGGATGTCTACCGCGTCCTCCTCCGCAGCGACATGGTCGACACCATCGGCCGCGAAAACATCTTCATCGGCAGTGCCAGCAATCCCAACCTCTCCACCCGCCACGCTCTCAAACGCGCGCAGCAGCTCCTCGGCACCAGCGACGCGGAAATCCAGATCCTCTACAACCCGGAGGCCCAGCGCTGAAGCCCCGCGACCCCGGCAACACCACGCTGCAAGGCTCCCTCCCTCCCCTGCGTTTCCTCGCACCCGACATGAAGCTCGAAAAGAAACAGGAAATCGGCCTCCCCACTGGCGTCCTCGGCATGGCCTGCCACCCCGCTGGCCCCACCCTCTACGCCGCCTGCATGGATGGTGCCATCTACGCCGTCACCCCGGGATCCGATCCCGTCGCCTTCCCCGGACGCCACGAAAGTTACGCCTCGGGCTGCGTCCTCACCCCGGACGGCAAAACACTCATTTCCGCGGGCTATGACGGCTGCCTCCTCTGGCACGACACCGCCACACGCCAGTCTTTCCGCCGCATCAAGGCGCACCAGTTCTGGTCGTGGCAGCTCGCCCTCTCGCCGGACGGTTCCCTCGTCGCCTCGTCCACCGGACAATACCTCGCGGGCGGAGAAAAATACGAACCCGCTCCGGAATCCGAACCTTCCCTCCGCGTCTACCATAGCCACTCGGGCGACCTCGCCCACTCGTTCTCCCATCAACCCCCGGTCCTCAGCACCACCTTCAGCCCGGATGGCCAGTTCCTCGCCGCCGCCAACCTGCTCGGAGAAATCCGCATCTGGAACCTCAGCCAGCCGCAGCAGCCTCCCGTCAGCATCGCCTCAAAGGACTTCACCAGCTGGGGCAGCATCAAAAGCCATCACTTCTGCGGCGGCATCTACGGCCTCGCCTTCTCGCCGGACGGAGCCACCCTCGCGGGCTGTGGCATGGGCCCCATGACCGACCCCATGGCGGGCAACGGGAAAATGACATGGCAGCGCTGGGCATGGCAGGATTCTCCTCCGCGGCTGCTCGGGCAGATCCGCGATGGCGAGCACGGCTCCGGCCTCATGGAATCCCTCGCATGGCATCCCTCGGGTTCGCATTTCGTCATGGCAGGACGTCAGGCCCAGGGCACATGGAATGCCGCGGTCTTCGACGCCGCGGAAGGCCGCCTCGTCTCGTCCCTCGATACCAAAAACCGCATCACCCGCGCTGCCTTCCTGCCGGATGGCACGCTCTGGCTCGCCGCCTGCAATGGTCAACCCGGTCCCAAAGACGGTCGCTGGCCGTCCTTCGGCCGGCTCATCCGCTGCACCCTGAGCTGAGGCGAATCACCGCCCGGGATCTCAGCCGATCGCGGTCTCGCCGCCCCCGGCGCGCAGTCCCAGATACCAGCTCAGAATCTTCTGGCCGAAAAACAGCCAGAGCACCGCCCCGGCCGCCAGATACGGTCCGAAGGGCACCCTTCCGGCCCACTCGCGCCGCTTCAGGGCCACCAGAGTCAGCGAAATGGCGGAACCAATCACCGCCCCCGCAAAGATCGTGAAGAGCACGGCCTTCCAGCCAAAGAAGGCTCCCACACACGCCATCCAGTTGGCATCCCCAAGACCCATGGCCTCGCGCGGCTGCTCCACCGACGTGCACTTCCCACGCATGGCCTTCACTGCCTCCAGCTTGACTTCCTCGGCCTCCCCGCCTCCCGCCGCAATCATGAGCCGATCGTCCATCACGGTCAGCTGCACATGCTCCCACCGCCTGCCGTCAATCTCAAGTTCCGTCGCCGTCATCAGGAGACGATCGCTCTCGCGCCCGAAAATATCGCCCCACGCTGTCTCTTCTCCATTCACCGCAAAAACGGGCTCCTCTGCTCCCTCGGGCTGGCTCACCGACCATTCTTCAGGCTCGTCAAACCGCATGCGGATCCGCCCGAAGGCCGCCTTCCCCAGCTGCACAATCAGATAGATCAGTCCATAGCCCAGCGCGGCCCCGCCCAGCGCATGCAGCAGGTTCAGCCCGCGGCTCCCATCGACAATCAGACCAGGTACCAGCAAGGACGCCGCCACACCCGCGACCGCCCCGCCCCACGTGATCTCATGCGGCAGAATCTGGTGATCGATGTCGATGTACGATCCCGCCACCGCCAGCGCCAGAAAGGTCCACGCCGCCAGCACTTTCCAGTCGAATCCCAGATGCCACAGGGCTGCCACAAACAGCAGACCAGTCAGAAACTCGACCACCAGATACCGCGGCGAAATCGGCGCGCGGCAGTTCGCGCACTTCCCGAACAGCAGCAGCCACGAAAACACCGGTATGTTGTGCCACAGCGGAATCTGATAGCGGCAGGCGGGACAGAACGACCGCCTCGGCTCGGATGTCTTCATCCCCAGCGGCAACCGGTAGATCACCACGTTGAGGTACGACCCCACACAGCAGCCGAACGCGAACGCAAAGAACGTGAGCGGCCACAGCACCTGCGGCGGAATCGCAAAGGATCCTGTCATGCCTGCTCTTTCCATCGTTCCCCGCGATCCGGCAACAGTCGAAACTTCCAGAGCCCGCTTCAGCGCTCCCGCCGGGCCGCCCCCCTGGCTTTCCCCGCCCCCAGCGGCGGCGGCAGCAATCCGCGCATCCGACCCAGCACTTCGCTCTGATCCGGCGACGCCGCCAGATTCACCATTTCCCCGGGATCGTTTTCCAGATCGAACAGCTGCACTTCGCCCGCCACCGGATACTCGATGCACTTCCAGCGACCATCGGTCACAGCCCGCTGCACATCCCGGTAATTCAAGGTGATCACGTCCCGGCCACGGTCGCTCTCCCCGCGCAGCACGGCACTCAGATCTCTTCCCTCACTGCCCTCGGGTCCCTTGACCCCGGCCATCGCCCCCAGCGTCGGGAAAATGTCCAGCAGGTAACAAAGCGCACCAACCTTCCGGCCGGCTTTGACCCCGGGACCCGCCACAATGAGCGGCGACCGCATGGAATGCTCATACAGATTCTGCTTCCCGTACAAGCCATGGCTCCCAATCGCCAGCCCATGGTCGCTCGCGAAGACAATGATGGTATTCTCCCGCTGCCCGGACGGAATGGCTGACACCATCCGCCCCATCTGCGCGTCCATGAAGGCGATCGCCGCATGATAGTCGGCCAGGTGCCGACGCAGTTCGCCCTCGGTCCGCGGAAACGACGCGAGTTTCTCATCACGCACCGCCAGTTCCCCATTATCAAAGGGATGCTGCGGCAGGAAGTTCGCCGGAACTTCCATGTCCTCCGGACGGAACTTCGCATGCCACTCGGGCGGTGCCCGCCGCGGATCATGCGGCGCATTGAAGGACGCATAGCACAGCCATGGCTCTCCATTGGCCACCGTACCCAGAAAACCAACGGCCTCGTCCGCAAACTGCTCCACACAATGCTTCCCAACCCGCCGCGGCGCACTCAGCTTTCCTGCTTCCGCAAAATCGACGACTTTCGCCTCATGCGGATCCACCATGCCACCCAGAAAAATGGATCGCCCTTCCCGGAAACAGCGGCGCACGGACTCGCCTCCGTTGTGCCACTTGCCAGTCGCAAAGGTACGGTAGCCCGCCGCCGCAAAGGCCTCGGGCCACGTCGGCACGGACAGCTTCTCGTCAATCCCCCGCAGCGGTCGCCCGGTCATGAGCATGGCCCGCGACGGCATGCAGACCGCCCCATGACTCGACCCCATGCAGTATGCCTTCGTGAAAACCGTGCCGCGTTCCACGAGCGCATCCAGCGCCGGGGTCCGCGCCTGCCGGTTCCCCAGTGCCCCGATGCTGTCAGCCCGCTGGTCATCGCTGAACAGAAACAGGATGTTCGGCCGCCCCTCCGCAGCGGAGACCGCAGAACCCAGCAGAACCGTCAGCACGGCTCCCCATACCATCCCCGGCAATTTGCTTCTCATGCCCGCCATCCTGCCGCATCCTCCCGCCTCGCCACGCCACGCTTTCACGTAGAGCCCATACCGCCGCCACAACCCGGAAAACGAAAACCTCCCGGAGACCCACTCGCCCCCGGGAGGTCCCGTCACATTTCTTCCCCTCAGTACCGCGTCTGCACCCGCCAGAACCGCGTCGGCTCAATCCCCTCGGCCATGAACTCAATCAGCGGAATGCTCGGATCTCCGAAGCGGCTCTCCACATCCGTCCAGGTCTTCATGTCTTCGCTCGTCTGCAGCCGGTACACCCGCAGATCCGCACCGGTCAGACTCACGTTCACCCGCTGAATCGGCGTCGCCCCAGGCACGGACGTCACCGTCTGCGTCAGACGGAAAACAGACGCCGCACTCGCAGGATCGGTCCCGAAGAAATCCTCTTCCCCATTGAGCGAACGATCGCCATCCGCATCCGCCAGCGGATCCAGCCCGGCCCGCATCGTCAGTTCATCCAGCAGAACGAACTCGGAAGCCGACAGCACCACGTTGAGCGGCTGCGATACCCGGAACCGCGCAAACTGATGCCCGGGCGCCACCGGAATCGCCTTGCGTCCGAATTGATAGTACGACGGTCCCGCATTGAGCGTGCCATCATCGAAGACCCAGCCGAAGCTGCCGACAAGCGCGCCCTGACCGGAGGCAAAATTCTCGTTGTAGAGGGTGGCCGCACCAGCCGTGACCTTGACCGCATTGATTTCCCAGTTCGGGTTGCTCGCGACCACAGCCTCGTCCCACCCCCCGAGGAACTGCAGGGTCACCGTGTCCCCAGCCACCACATCGGGTATCGTCAGCACGGATGTGATCATCTCCCCGGATGCATAGCCCGCGGAATCAGCATTGAAGCCCTCGAGGCCAGAGAGCACCGTATTCCCCGTCAGAACGCCAGTGTAGCCATTCTGCGTGAAGGATGTCCCGGGCACATGAGTGAACGGCAAGCCATTCACCGATACCATGACCGCTCCGCCATCCCACCGCGTTGTCCCATCGTACTCGAAACTGTAGCGGTGCGTGAACTCCAGCCGCACCGGAGCGCCGCCGGCCGGCACCGTGAATGGCGGCAGATCCAGATTCTCCTGCAGCGGACCTCCACCGGCTCCCGCCGCGGACCATCCCCGGCGGGACTTCAGCGGCGGAGTTCCCGGCGCTCCCGGACCAGTGGCCGTCAGCAACTGATCAATGCCGCCGAGGTCCATGTTTGTACCAATCATCTGCGGAAGCACACTGCCGGCATCGGACCACACCAAACCATCCGGACTCGTCTCCACACTCACCCGCAGGGAATCATCCAGCTCAAAGCCAGTCCCGCTGTTCGTGTACGTCCGGATCTTCATCCCGGCCTGCAGTCCCTTCACCGCCGGATCAAGCCTCACGGCCTCGGTCGTCAGGGTGCCCGGCACCCCGGCAAACTGAATCATCTTCGATCCCGTCCCGTTGGCGAGCGCGTCATTGATGACCGCCCCGCTGGACGTGAATCCCAGTTCGGTATTGAAATAACTCCGCTGGAAACTGCCCTGACCCAGCCCGGCTTCCTCGAACCCGGTGCCCACCGGAGCCCCCGACGGCGTCACCACCAGGGGCTCGGTCGCGAGCGCGGCCGGAGCGGTCACCGCCACGGTCGCCTTCAGTTCAGGATTGCCCACATCCGCAAACTCGATCGTCGCCGTGGTCAGCGTCCCGCTGTTCACCTGCGCAGGATAGGTAAAGGTATACGTCGCCGGAGCGTAACCGCCGCTCACCGGGCCATTGGCGGCCGCATTCGAACTGGTCCAACCGGTCGCCCCGGGCAGATTCAGCGCGTTCACCCGCACCGTGAAGGTGAAGGTATCGTCGGCAAAACCAGGACCGTTGAGCTGGCGCTGCACATTCGATGTCTCGGCGGCAATCCCGGAATCATTCGCCAGCATCTGCAGGGCAAGGCAAAGATCGGAACTGGTGTTCGCATTGTTCCGCACGGATACCGCAAGGGTATGCTGACCAGCCGCAAGCGTCGGTACCGGCACCACCACAAACGAATCGGCCTGGGGCGCGGTCCCGGGCGTCGCCAGCGAAAACCGCTGCACCACCAGTTCGTTGTTCGCCGAGGCCCCGGTCTCGTTGGCGGTCGCCGTGGTGTCGGACGCATAGGAGGTGTACCCTTCCACATTGTCCGCCTTGTTCACCCGCGCCACCAGCACGCCATCCAGATAAACGAGCGCCCCGTCGTCGAGTACCATCCGCATCACTGGCGTGGTGTACGTCTGCGTCAGATTGAAGGTGGTCCGGAAGTAGGCCGCATAACGGTTCCCGCTGTTCGGCACCGTCAGGGTCGTGCCGAGGGCCGTGAACTCGGCCCCAGCCGAATTGAAGTAGTCAAGGGCCGCATAGCCCAGCGGTCCGGGCCCACTCCCTTTGTCAAAACTTGCCGTATTGGCCGCACTGCCCACCACCCGCGTCCCGCCAAACACGGGGCCGTTGTAATTCACCGCAAAATCAGCGGCCTTCAGAAACCACGTGGTGTTGAAGTCAGGATCGACGGTGACCGGATCTCTCCCCATCGGATGATGAAAATCCCAGGTCTGATCCCAGGGGATGATCACTACTTCATTGGCACTGACGCGCTCCACAAGGGAAGCAGCCGCCAGCAAGGGCGCGAATAACAAAGTCAGGGGTTTCATCTGCATCGCATCATCACAGCAGCCGCAAAGCCATGTCATTACCCGATTCACGTAGGAATCACGGGTAACCGGAGACCAAAGCCGGCCATCCGCCGGCTTGCCGTCACGGACCGCAGTTCCGCAGCGCCCGCTTCACAATCCATGCCGTCGCTGCACTCGGTCCCTTCTCCTGCCAGGCGGCACAGATCCCCCGCACCCAGCCGGGACGGGAACGCGCGGCATCATTCAGCCAGTTGCCCACGGAATTCTGCACGTACCGCGATGGATCGGCCCTGAGGGGCTCCAGCAACGGCAGGCCAATTCCGGGATTTTCCCGCAGCCGCGTGATGTGCGCACACCAGACGCCGCACGGCCGCGTAACCTCGCTCGCAAACCGCCGCACCCCTTCCTCGGCCGCGGCAGTCCACGGCACCAGCAAACGCACGGCCCGCTCCGGATCGTCAGCCACTTCGGCCCGCACCGCCATCCACGCGCTTTCCCGCACCCCCATGTTCCGGTCGGCCGCCGCTCCCCGCAGCCGTTCCAACCGCCCGGCCAGCCCGAACGCCGGATGCTTCCCCACCAGCCCAGCCGCCCACGACCGCGCCGTGTCGGATTCCTGTGCCATCAATCTCTCCTGGAGTTCATCCGCGGCACTCACCCCGGCACAACCTGCGGCCAGTGCTTCGGCCACCGCCACAAGGCGCTTCGGCGCTGTCGTCACCCCCGGCCGCAAGAGCGCTGCCCGCACGGGCTGCACCAGATCACGCCGCCCCACCGCAGGCAGCACATGTCCCGCCAGTTCCCCGTGATCAATGACCAGCCACTCGGACAGATTGACGGCTTCAATCCGGCCTTCATTGAGCAGTTGCCGCACCTCGGCAGGCACAAGAGCGGTGCTCCGGGCCCCACGCCGATGCTGAATTTCCTCTGGAATCACTTTCACGAAATTCTCCCTATGCCATCTGTTCTTCTTTGCACGAAAAAGATGGCTGACCCACCCGCGGCCCTCCGCACCGATCCCCTTCTCCCATGTCCCGCTTCCGACCCTGCATCGACCTCCACGACGGCCGCGTGAAGCAGATCGTCGGCGGTTCGCTCAAGGATGATGGCTCGCCCCCGGACACCAATTTCATCAGCGATCACCCGGCGGAATACTATGCCAGCCTCTACCGCCGTGACCAACTCACCGGGGGTCATGTCATCATGCTCGGCACAGGAAATGAAGCCGCGGCCCGCTCGGCCCTCGCCGCATGGCCCGGCGGACTCCAGCTCGGCGGCGGCATCCATGCAGAAAATGCCCCCGCATGGCTCGCGGCCGGGGCCTCGCACGTCATCGTGACCTCATGGCTCTTCGATGCCCATGGAAATTTCCTGAGCGACCGGCTCGCCCAGCTCAGCGGAACCATTGGGCCGGATGCGCTTGTCATCGACCTCTCCTGCCGCCGGGAAACTTCCGGCGGCTGGCGCGTCTTCATGAACCGCTGGCAAACTCCCACCAGCCTCGCGGTGACGCATGAAACCCTCGACGGGCTCGCTCCCTTCTGTGCGGAATTCCTCATCCACGCCGCGGATGTCGAAGGCAAATGCGCAGGCATGGACGAGGAATTACTCGCTTTCCTCGGCCCATGGCACGGCCGGCCCGTCACCTACGCCGGCGGGGCCCGCTCACTCGACGACCTCCAGCACGCCCACGAACTCAGTCGCGGCCGCATCGACGTCACCATCGGCAGCGCCCTCGATATCTTCGGCGGCTCGGGCGTCCGCTACTCCGACTGCCTCGCATGGAATCGGCAGCATCCCTGAACGGGCAGCTCACCCGCGGCCGTCACGGCCATTTCCCGCTGTCCCGCAGCCTGGAAAGGACTCACTGCGCACTGCTCTCGAACACCCCACCCTGCAGCAGCGCGAGCACTTCACCGCACAGGTAAAGGGATCCACAGACAAGGACCCGGGAGCCACTCTCACGCGCCGCCGCAAGGGCAGCCGCCAGCGATTCATGCTCCCGCACCGGCACACCCCCCGGAATCACGGCCGCCACCTCGGTCACCGGTATCGCCCGCGGCGAATCCGGCTCCGCACAATCCCAGCTCGCCGCCACAGGAGCCAGCAGCTCCACAATCTCCCGCACGTCCCGCGGAGCCACGGCCCCATAGACAACCGCAGCCCGTTCGTCCCCGTACTCCCGACGCCACGCGGACAGCAACGCCGCCACCCCATGCGCGTTGTGCGCCCCATCCACCACGATCCGTCCTCCCCCGAGCTTCTGAAAACGAGCCGGCCACTCGGTCGCAGACAACCCGGCCCGCACTGCCTCATCGGTCAACCGCACCCCGGCAGCCCGCAGCGCCGCGAGCGCCAGCGCCGCGTTCCACGCCTGATGCTCCCCCGGCAAGGGCAGCGGCCCACCCCACGGCTCGCTCACGAATTCCAGCACGGTCCCCGCTCGCTCGGCGGCCGCCACCAGCACGGCGGCAGCCTCGGGCTGCTGCGGCGCGCTCACCGCCGGTACCCCGGACTTGATGATCCCCGCTTTCTCCGCCGCAATCTCCGCCAGGGTCCCGCCCAGCCACTGCTGATGATCCATCCCGATCGGCGTGATCACCGAAACCACCGGACGCAGCGCATTGGTCGCATCCAGCCTCCCGCCCATCCCGGTCTCGAGCACCACGGACTCGACCCCGCTCCGCTCAAACCAGTCCAGCCCCAGCATCAGCGCCAGCTCGAAAAAGGTCGGATGCGGCTCCCACCCGGATACCAGCAACCGCAGCGCCTCGATGCTCCGGCACAGCTCGTCCTGCGGAATCATCTCTCCCTGGCAGCGGATCCGCTCGCCGAACTGCACAAGGTGCGGTGAGGTGAACAATCCGGTCCGCTCGCCTCCCGCCCGCAGCACGCTCTCCATGAAGGCACAGGTCGATCCCTTCCCGTTGGTACCCGCCACATGGAAGAACCGCTGCCGTTCCCACGGCAGCTGCAGTTCCCGGAGCAGCTTCCGCGTGTTCTCCAGCCCAGGCTTCATCCCGAACTGCTGCACGCTGTACAGCCACTCCAGCGCCGATGGCAGCTTCGTATTCATCTCTTCTTCCTTCAGCGCTTCTTCCCCCGCCCCGCGGCCAGTACCGCCCGCAGAAACGGCGCGGTGCGGCTCTCCCTGGATTTCGCCACTTCCTCGGGCGTCCCGCTGGCCACCACCCGCCCGCCTTCCGCCCCCGCCTCGGGCCCCATGTCCACAATGCAGTCAGCCTCGGCCATGACATCAAGATTGTGCTCAATCACCACTACAGTGTGACCATCATCCACGAGACGGTGCAGCACCTCAAGCAGCTTCGCCACATCGCTCGGATGCAGCCCGATCGTCGGTTCCTCGATCAGATACAGATTTCCCCTGGGATCACGGTTGCGCCGCAGCCGGGCGTGCTCGGTCCGCGCCACCCCGCGGCTCAGTTCGGCCACCAGCTTGAGCCGCTGCGCTTCCCCACCGGAAAGGGTCGGACTCGGCTGCCCCAGCCGCAGATACCCGGTCCCGGTATCCACAAGCAGGCGCAGCGTCCGCGCGATCCTGGGATGCGCCGCAAAAAATTCGGCGGCCTCCGCAATCGTCATGTCCATCACCTGCCCTATGCTGCACCCGCCAAACTCAATCTCCAGGGTCGCCCGGTTGTACCGCTGCCCCCCGCACTCGGTGCACACCACATGACTCACCGGCAGAAACGCCATCTCGTGCCGGATCACGCCATTGCCCCCGCACGCCTCGCAGCGACCGCCTTCCGTATTGAACGAAAACCTCCCCGCCCCATACCCCCGCAGCTTGGCAGCCGGCACGGACGCAAACAGGGCACGGATCTCGTCAAAGACCTTCAGATAGGTCCCGGGCGTGCTCCGGCTGGTCTTCCCGATCGGTGACTGATCGACCTCATACACGGCTTCAAGCTGCTCGACCCCCATGACTCCGTCGCAGCCACTCAGCTTCACCGCACCAGCACGCTTCGCCCCCAGCACGGCACTCACAGATGGCTGCAGCACTCCGCGCATGAAACTGCTCTTCCCGCTTCCGCTGATCCCGGTGATCACGGTCAGCCGACCCATCGGGATGGCGACATCAACATCCCGCAGATTGTTGACCCGTGCCCCCTTCACCCGCAGCCACGCTGCGGCCGCCCCGGACTCCGGCAGAACCCGCCGCGTCCCGCGCAGCGGATGCCTCATGGGTTTCCCCAGCGTCTGCCCAGTCACCGATGCCGGATGCGCGGCCAGTTCGGCCACGGTCCCCTGCGCCATCAGCTCGCCTCCGAATTTCCCCGCACCCGGCCCCAGATCAATGATGCAGTCGCTCCGCCGCATGGTCTCTTCGTCATGCTCCACCACGAGCAGCGAGTTGCCTTTGTCCCGCAGCGCCATCAACGTGTTCAGAAGAGCTTCGTTATCCCGGGGATGCAGCCCGATCGTCGGCTCGTCGAGCACATACAGCACTCCACTCAGATTCGATCCCAGCTGGGCCGCCAGCCTGATGCGCTGACTCTCCCCGCCACTCAGCGTGGTGGCACTGCGCCCCAGCTGCAGATAACCCAGTCCCACTTCCTCGAGGAACCGCAGCCGCTGTCCGATCTCGCTCATGATGTCCCTCGCAATGAGCGCCTGCGTCCCGCTGAAACGATAGGTCGCCAGCTGCCGCAGCACCACGGAAACAGGCTGCGCTGTCAGCTCGGCAATGCTCTGCCCCTGCACCCGCACATGCAGCGCCTCGCGGTTCAGCCGCCCACCCCGGCACGCCGCACATGACCGCAGTTTCTCAGGATCGTCGGATTCCCGGCGCGCTTCCTCCATCAACTCGGCTTCCATCACGGAGGCCGCCCTTGTCGTGTCCAGTTCGGTCACCTCCCGCACGGTCCCGTACCCGCGGCACGTCAGACACCAACCATGCGGACTGTTGAAGGAAAACAGCCGCGGATCAAGATCGTCAAAGGATTCACCGCACCCCGGACAGCAGCGCCGCGCATTGAGCACGGTCGCCCTGCCACCCTGTTCCAGAATCCTCACCACGCCCCGTCCAATCTCCAGCGCCCGCCTCACCTGCTCGTCCAGCGCGGCCAGCGATGGCTTCCCGGCCATCTGCGCGACCACCACATCAATGCTGTGTTCCTTGAACCGCTCGAGCTTCCGGAATCCCTCCACGGGCACAATCTCCCCATCAACCACCAGTTCCCGGAATCCCTGACGCCCTGCCGCCTCGGCCACTGCAGTATGATATCCCTTACGGCCGCGGATTACCGGCGCACAGATCCTCACCGGACCCCGCCGCAGCGCCCCGCGCACCGTCTCGGCAATCGCTCCCGCACTCTGCTGCTCCACCGCAACCCGGCACTTCGGACACTGCTGCTCCCCGCACTTCGCATAAAGCAGCCGCAGGAAATGATAGACTTCGGTCACGGTCGCCACCGTGCTCTTGCCCCCACCGCGGCTGATGCGCTGCTCAATCGCCACGGTCGGCGGCAACCCGCTCACATGATCCACCTCGGGCCGCTCCATCTGCTCCACAAACTGCCGCGCATACGCCGACATGCTGTCAAGGAATCTCCGCTGCCCTTCCGCAAAAACGATGTCAAAGGCAAGGGTGCTCTTCCCGGAACCGGATAGCCCGGTCACCACCACAAACTGATCCCTCGGAATCTCAACGCTCAGATTCTTCAGATTGTGCTCCCGGGCCCCACGGATGCTGATCCCCCGCGGATGCTCCCGGGGCAAACCAACCCCTTCATCTGACACCGCCGCCAGCCGCTTTCCATTCAGCACTTCGGCCAGAAACCGTCCGGTGTGCGACTCCGCCACCTGCGCCACCTGCTCGGGCGTCCCCTCGGCCACCAGCATCCCTCCCGCCGCGCCCGCCTCGGGCCCCAGATCAATCACCCAGTCCGCACACTTCAGCACTTCCACATTGTGCTCGATCACCACCAGAGAATGTCCCGCAGCCACCAGCCGCTGAAACACCTTCAGCAGCATCGCAATGTCGTCGGCATGCAGCCCCGTCGTCGGTTCGTCGAGAATGAAGAGCGTCTTCCCTTCGTCACTCTCCAGCAGATGCCCCACCAGCTTCAGTCGCTGACTCTCCCCGCCGGACAGCGTGTTCAGCGGCTGCCCCAGCCTCAGGTACCCCAGACCCACCTCTGCGAGGATCTGCAGCGCCCCGGCCGCTTTCCGCGCCAGCACTCCCTCGTCACGCCCCAGAAACTCCAGCGCAGCCGTCACGGTCATCTCGAGCATCTCATGCACGTTGCGCCCATTCCACCGGATCTTCAGGGTCTCTCCCCGGAACCGCTTCCCGTCGCACTCCGCACACTTCACAAAGAGATCACTCAGAAACTGCATCTCCACTTTCTCATACCCGGCCCCCTGACACCGCCCGCACCTCCCCACGCCGCTATTGAAGGAAAAGTGCCCGGCTTTCACGTTCTGCGCAACCCCATCGGGCGACTCCGCAAACAACTGCCGCAGATGATCCCACGCCCCGCAGTAAACCGCCGGTGTGCTCCGCGGTGTCCGGCTCGGCGGCGACTGATCGACCATCACTGCCTGCCGGATCTTCGCCGACCCCAGAATGTCACGGCAGCGCCCGGGCTCGTTCTCGGATACCATCCCCATCTTCCGCAGAAGATTCTCATACAGCACCTCATGCACCAGCGTGCTCTTGCCGCTCCCGCTCACGCCGCTCACACAGCAGAATAGTCCCAACGGCACGGTCACATCAATCCCACGCAGATTGTTCTCGCTCGCCCTCTGAATCTTCAGCTCATACCCCATCCGGCGCGGTCTCCGCTTCACCGGCACGGGAATCTCTTTCCTCCCCAGCAGATAGTCGCCGGTCAGCGAACGCGGCGCGGATGCCAGCCCGCTCAGCGGACCCGCATACACCAGCTCTCCTCCTTCTTCCCCTCGCCCCGGCCCAATCTCAATGAGATGATCGGCGGCCCGCATGACGCTCTCCTCATGCTCCACCACCAGCAGCGTGTTCCCTTTGTCCCGCAGCCGCCGCATCACCCCAATCAGCCGCCCGGTATCGCGCGGGTGCAGCCCCACACTCGGCTCGTCCAGCACAAAGAGCGTGTTCACCAGAGATGCCCCCAGACAGGTCGTCAGCGTCACCCGCATGACCTCACCCCCACTCAGCGTCCGACTCGCCCGGTCAAGATTCAGATACCCCAGCCCGGTCTCGCACAAATACCGCAGCCGACCCGCAATCTCTGCCCGCACCAGCTCGGCCGTATGATCCCCCTCGGGAAGCCGCACCGCCTCCACCACGGGCAGCAGTTCATCCACGGGAAGCCGCCACCAGTCGGGCAGGCGTCGCCCATCGACCCGGAAACTGAGCGCTGCGGGCTGCAGCCGCGCCCCACCGCACGCCCGGCACTCGGTATAACTCCGGTACCGGCTCAGAAACACCCGCACGTGCATCTTGTACGCCTTCTTCTCAAAGTAATCAAAGAACCCCTGAACCCCATACCAGCGCCGATGCTCCCACGCAGCTTCCGGATCAGCCACGTACTCCGGATCCCCACGCAGGACCCATTCCCGATCCGCCGCGCTCAGTTCCTCAAATGCCTCGGTCACACTCACGCCGCGCTCGCGCGCACACCGCAGCAGATCCCGCTGACTCTCCCCATAGGTCTCCCCCTGAAAGGCCTTCACCACCCCATCGGCAATGCTCAGCGTTTTGTCGGGCAAGGCCCGTTCCAGATCAATCCCAATGGTCCGCCCAAACCCCCGGCATGCCGGACACGCCCCCACCGCGTTGTTGAAGGTAAACAAAGCAGGCGTCGGAGCCCGGACCTCCAGATCACAACCCGCACAATGCCATTCCCGCGAAAAGGCCAGTTCCCGCCCGCGGCCGCTGACCTCCACCACCCTCAGCCTCCCCTTCCCCAGCCGGAAGGCGGATTCCACCGACTCCGCCAGCCTCCCGCGGTCGCCCGCACCCACCCGGTCCTGAATCACCTGAACCATAGCCGGCAAACTCGCCCGACCGTAAGACCCCGCCTCATCGGTCCGCACCACTTCCCCAAATACCAATACCCGCAGATACCCCTGCTGCTGCAGAAAGGCAAAGAATTCTCCCGGTTCGGTCTTGGCCGGAACCGGCACCGGAAAACAAACAAGCACGGTCTTCCCACCCAACACCCCCCCCACCGCATCGACCACACCCTCAGCCGTGTCCGGACGCACTGCCGCCCCACACCCTCCACAAACAGCCTCCGCGATCCTCGGCCACAGCAGCTTCAGATAGTCGTTGATCTCGGTCATCGTCCCCACGGTCGACCTCGTCGTCCTCACGGCATTGCTCTGCTGAATCGCAATTGCCGGCGGAATCCCCCGGATCTCATCGGCCTGCGGCTTGTCCATCCGCTCGAAAAACTGCCGCGTGTAAGGCGAAAAGGTCTCGACATACCGCCGCTGTCCCTCCGCATAAATCGTCTGAAAGGCGAGCGATGACTTACCGCTCCCGCTCGGCCCCGTGATCACGTTCAGTTTCCCCAGCGGCAGATCAAGGTCAATCCCCTTCAGATTATTCGTGCGCACACCACGGATGATCACGCTCCCACCGCCTCCACACTTCCCCACAGCCGTCCCGCCCGCCTCCTGTACCGCGGACTGTTCCTCTGCCGTCTTTCTGCGCGACCGTATAGCCATACGTTCCCAACGCTGCCCAGCACCCCCGCGGACGCAAGCAACCCAATCCCGATTCCGATATCCCTTTCCCCGACAAATCCCAACCCACCGACAGCCCACCAATCCCAAAAATGGCCCGTTCCCCAGAAACCCCTCCCGCCCAGCGGCCGGATCCCCTCGCCCCTTCCAAATCAGAAACTGCCCTCAGCATGGCAGACCGCATGAGACCGTTCGAAGCCGGCAGCCGTCGATGAATAAGCCTGTGGCCATGGCAGACAGACCTTTGCTGCGCGTCTCAGCCTCCGGGGACAAAACAGCAGGGGAAGACGACAAACAAACGTCGACCGGCAGTGAGCGCCGACAGAAGGACAGACCTTCTGGCTTGAGCGCCGACAGAAGGACAGGCCTTCTGGCTTGAGCGCCGACAGGTGGACAGACCTCTTGGCCGACGAACCGACCGATGCGGCCAGACAAATGGACAGGGCCAGACAAATGGACAGACCTTTTCTGCGTTCCTTGTGTGAGAGCCCACCGCCGCATTTCAAAGCGGCCCTCTGCCAGTGAGCGCCGACAGAAGGACAGACCTCCTGGCTTGGACGACAGGTGGACAAGCCAGACAAATGGACAGACCTTTTCTGCGTTCCTTGTGTGAGAGCCCACCGCCGCATTTCAAAGCGGCCCTCTGCCAGTGAGCGCCGACAGAAGGTCAGACCTCCTGGCTGAGGTGTGCATTTTCGGACTTGACGTATTTGCATTACCGCATATGCTGCTGCACTGTATTCATGTCCAAGCCGCGCATCTTCATCGAGGAGGGTTCAGAAGCAGGCGTCTACCACGTCTTCTCCCGCGCTGTCGACGGAAAGGACATCTTCAGCGACGCCGAAAAGGAGGCCTTCATCCGCATGATGCGCGCCTTTGCCCGCTTCCATCAGATCGAGGTCATCACCTTCTGCGTCATGCGCAATCACTTTCACATCGTCGTGAAGGTGCCGACCCGCCC
>JBIICE010000071.1:0-17607 GCA_044239025.1 Verrucomicrobiales bacterium | reverse complement strand
GCATCGTCGGGCGGCAGCAATCCATTGTGCCGGAAATCCGAAACCACGACCACCCCGGCCAGATTCTCGGGCGGCCACGTCTCCCGGATCTTCCCGAGGGCCGCCGCAAGGTCGGTGCGGCGGCGGAGTTCCGGGTCGTCCGTGAACGACTCCGGCGCGAGCGATTCCACTTCGGCCGACTTGCTGCCGAAACGCATGAGGCGCAGCGTGTACTTCTCCTTGACCTGATCGAGGAAAGACGGTTTGCCATCACGGCCGCGCGTGAGGGCCAGCCGTGCGGTTTCGCTGCGCGTGCGGGCCGCGGCGGCATCAATGCGGTCGCGGGCGTCCTGCGGCAGGGCGGCGTAGAAGGTTTCATCGGCGGCGAGGGCGACGGCCGGCGCGACGCTGAGTCCTTCATCGAGGGCCGCGGCCGCGTCCGTGAAACCCCGGCGGAGCTGCCGCGCATTGCGGCTTCCCAGGCCGGCCCGCAGCTGATTGAGTCCCTCCAGGGTGTCATTGCCGAGGCGCCGCCGCATGATGTCCTGGGCACGCTTGAAATCCTCCGTGATCGTTCCGACCGACACATCGATGGCTGGCCGGACGCGCCCGGCCCATTGCCGGGTCTGTTCCTCGAGTTCCCGCCAGTCGGCTGATTCCTTCTCGATCCTTGTCTTTTCTTCGTCGCGGCCGAGCATTTCCACCACGCGGAGCGATTCCGCCGCCGCCGCCAGCCGCTGCAGCAGTCCGCGACCCTCATTGAGCGTCGCCGCGAGGGGCGGACGGTTCTTCAGAAAGTCCATGCCTTCAAAGGCCGCCAGTCCGAGTTTTTCATCGACGGGCATCTCGCGGTCGGCGATCTGCATCGAAGCGGAATCGTCCACGAGCACGACCACGTTGCGGTCTTCCCGGCGTTCCTCGTCGCGCGCAAACACCGGCTGCACGAGCATGGTGAGGACAGCCGCGGTCATGAGAAGCCGCAGGGCCAGCAGCCAGCGGCCGAGGGCTGGCTTCACGATGCGCTTTTCAAGCTGATACAGTCCGCAGATGATCTCGATGGCAGCCGCTCCCACGAGGGCATTGACCCAGAGCGGCCACGACGATTCGAGGACCAGATGCCGAGCCACGGCCTGCCACAGCGACCAGATCGCGGCGGTGCCGACCGCCGTGCGCACGGGCCATGCCAGCCAGCGCAGCCATCCCGCCGAAGCGAATCTCCGGCTCAGCCAGTGCAGCAGCACCCAGAGCACCATCAGGCCGACCGCCGCCATCCAGACGGTTGCCGTGGGAATGCCGCTATCAAGCAGGTCAGTGCGCAGTGGTTTGGTCGGCATGCTTCAGAAATGAAAAAATCACGGATTGGTTCCCTGCCGCACCCTTTCGAGGGCATCGCGGAACTGGCGCGACGGTTCGAATTTGTTCTCGAAATCAACGCTGACATCGTCGCCGCTGCGGCGTCCCACGGCGATCCAGCGGGTCAGGGCGGTCTCGCACAGCAGCAGAAAAAGGGCACCCACCGCGAGGTACTTCCAGAGTTCCTCGCCGAATTCCCGGCCGCTCAGCACGGTGACAATCTCCTGCGCGCCCGGTGGTTCGAGCAACTCGATGCGGTTGCGCACAAAATCCAGATCCTTCGGCCCCAGCGGCGTCATCCGGCTCTCGGCGGCGTCGTCGGCCACACTGAACGGAATCGTGCCATCCTTCCCGGGCAGACTCCCGTAATCCTTGATCCGTTCGGCTGGAATCTTCATCCGGTAGAGACCCGGCACAATGTCGGAACCGAGCCGCGCCACCAGACCGCCACGCGTGAAGACAAGGTCGGCCGCCCGCGGCAATTCATCGGGTCCCGCCACATCCAGCGACCCCACCACGGTCTCCGCCTGTTCGCTGCCCGGCGGAAACGGCGTCAGGCAGTCGGCCGGGAGAATCTCACGGGACTGACTCTGACTCCGCCAGAAGATCTGCATGGCCGCCCCGCCACTGCCATCGACCAGATCGATCTGAATCGGGTAGTACCTGCCGGCCTCGAGAGTCATGCGTCCTTCGCCGCCGCGCTCGATCACTTTCCTGCCGCCGATGGTCACGGTGACGCTGTCATCGCCCCAGCCATCGAAGACATATTCCTCGGAATACCGCGGGAGCAGGGCACCCGTCCAGCGGGCGGTGAAATCTTCGGAAACCCCTGGAGCCGGGCTGCCGCCACCCCATTGAAAATCAGGTCGTGCATCGATGCGCACGTGCACCGGCTGGCCGGTCGCCACCCCGCGGAAGTATTCTCCCTTGAGACCGCCCTCGGCTGACCCGCGCGCCAGCGGCAGATTGAGCTGCGCGGCCGGTTCCCGGTTGAGGGGCTGACCATCGGGATTGGCGAGGTGGTACACCAACTGGTGCACAAGGGCCACAAAGGCCTGACGCGACGGCAGATTCCCGGAGGCCGTATCGAAATTGCACGAGGTCATGACCACAGTTCCGAAACCGGATTTGGCCGACGCGAGGAAGGCATCGCCATTCGACGCCCGACCACCCGCCGACGCTCCGGACGCGGCATCGGGCTCCATCTTCCAGTACCGCTGCAGGAGGGCCGTCCCGAGGTCGCTCTGCTTGCTGTCCGCCACCAGCCGCAGCGCGGGATGCGAAAAGGTATTGAGTGCCAGCGTCACTCCGTCGGGCGGCAGATTCTCGCTGATGAGGCGCGCGGGCAGCAGTCGCCCCCCGTCCGGGGCCCGCCATTGATTGTAGAAGGCCGGATCGGCATTCGCCCCGGGCAGCACCAGCAGGCCACCGCCGCCCTGCACCCAGCCCGTCAGCCTCCGCGTCACCGACTCCGGAAGCTTCGGGATGCCCGCCAGAATGATGACCCGCCACGGAGCGAAGGAGGTCACATTGAGCGCCCGGCTCACGGGCATGACTTCGGGAGCCATGGCGACCGATTCCTTATTCGCTTCTTTGGTTCCCGCGAGGACGGCCGGAGCCAGCGCCAGCGCGGTGAAGGCCCCCGCCCGGTCGAGGAAGCGTTCCGAGGGATTCCCGTCGATGAGCAGCACGGGCAACCGGTCGATGACACTGCAGACGCTCACGGTTTCGTCGTCCAGCGGGAGATCGTCCCGGCCCAGGACCACGGCCCGCACGGGCACACTGCCGGCTTCCTTGAACTGATGCAGAAACCGCACGGTTTCCTTGCCTCCGGGCGGCAGTTGTCCGGTTCCGGGATCCTTGAGAACGGTTTCGCCAATGTGCAGTTCCACTCCGCCGGGGGTGAGGGCCTCGGTGCCGGTGTTTTCCACGGTCACCTCGATGGTCACGGGACGGTCCGTGCCGATCACTTCGCGGCTGTAGGAAATGCCGGCTGCGGCCACATTCCGGAATGCAGTCGGCAGGGTATATTTCCGCATCATGATGCGCGGCTTCGATTTGAGGGTCTCCATCCCGGAGAGCAGCGATTCCCAGCGCGCCCGGTTATCGAGTTCCCACCCCATGTTCTGACCGTCCGTGAGGACAATGATTTCCTTGTTGGGATTCGATCCCGCAGCCACGGAAACGGCCGCCGCCGCCAGGGCATCGAAGGCGGCCATGCGGCCACGCACCGGCTTCATGGCTCCGAGGGCCTGCAGCAGGTCCGTCCGGTTGACCACGGGTTCAGGCACCCGGGGCATGGGCACCGGACCGCCGAGAATCAGACTGAAGGCCGTGCCCCCCGATGCCTTCTCGATGATTTCCCGCGCCTCGAGCAGGGCCAGATCGAAATTCGTTCCGGCCACACCCGACGCCAGCTGCATCGAGGTCGATCCATCAATCACGATGGCCACGTCCTTGCGACCGGCGGTTCCGAACCGTTTCAGATTCCATTCCTTTTCGTACATCACGGCCAGCACGCAGAGGGCCAGCAGCGCCAAACCGGCGAGCAGCAGTCCCCAGAACCAGCGCCGCCGGGCCCGCAGCACCACCGCCGTCGTGAGCGCCACCACACCGAGCAGAAACGCCGGCAGCACCACGCCCCACGGCACCGCCGATCCCGGCGGCACAAACGGACGCGCCACCGCCAGCGCCACCAAGCCCATGAGCAGGGCCCGCGCCGCCATCAGCAGCGCTTCTTCCAGCTCAATCCGGCTCTTCCGCGATTCCACCGAATCCATCAGAAACTGCATCGCTCCCCACTCCACAATCTTCGCGGTCCGCCGCGACAGCAGATGGATGATCACGGGAATCAGGACGGCTCCAAGACCGGCCAGCAGGGCTGTATTCAGAAAAGACACGCGATTTCCAGGAAAAATTGATTCAGTTCACCGCCGCGCCCCGCGCCGCGCCAGAAAATCCGCGAGCGCCCGCGTGTACGGCATCTTCGTCGACAGCGGCACGTAATCGGCCTGCAGCCGGCCGCAGGCCGACTCGATCTTCGCCACGTGTTCCCGCACCCGCTCCAGATAGGCAGCCCGCACCGTGCGGGGATCGACCTTCATTTGCTGGCCCGATCCCTCCAGGTCGCGGAATTCATGGCTCTGATTGAACGGAAAGGTCAGTTCCTCCTCGGCCATGACATGAAAGAGGACCACTTCATGGTTCCGGTAGCGGAAATGATGAAAGGCTTCCACGAGCTGTGCCGACGGCTCAAGGCAGTCGCTCAGAATCAGCACCAGTCCACGGCTCGGGATCCGTTCGGCCACTTCATGGAGCGTGGCCGCCAGTTTCGTATCCTTTCCGACCGTCGCGCGTTCCAGTTCCCCCAGCACGAGACGCACCTGACTCGGCCGGCTCGCGGCTTTGATGTACGAACGGATCTGGTCATCGAAGGTCACCAGTCCCACGGCATCCTGCTGCCGGATCATCAGGTAGGAAAGCCCCGCGGCGAGGTACCGGGCGTATTCGAACTTGGAAACCGGCTGACCGGCCACCGGCGACGAAAGATCCCCCCGGTAATTCATCGACCCGGAACAGTCGAGCACCACGGTGGCCCGCAGATTCGTCTCCTCGATGTACTGCTTGATGTAATACCGGTCGCTCTTCGCAAAGACCCGCCAGTCGAGATCGCGGATGTCGTCCCCGGGCGCGTACTGCCGGTGCTCGGCAAAGACCACGCTGAATCCCTTGTTCGGGCTGGTATGACGCCCGGACATGGCTCCCTGCTTTTTGGCCCGCGCCATCAGTTCGAGCCGCGCAAGGGTCGTGGCGGCTTCGTCGGGAAGCAGCCGCATGTAGGATGAATCAGGGAGTTCTGCCATGCCGTTCGGTCGATTTCAGGAATGCCCGGAAAGGTTCACGGGCGGCCGCTGTCGGCCAGCCCCCAAGCGCTCACACATCCAGCTCGGCCTTCGGCTTGAGATGCTCGAGCAGCATGCGGATGATCTGGTCGCTCTTCACCCCGGCAGCCTCGGCATTGAAGGTCGTCAGAATGCGGTGACGCAGCACCGGCAGGGCACAGGCGGCCACATCGGCCGTGGTCGCATGAAACCTTCCCTGCAGGATGGCCCGCGCCTTCGCTGCCGTGATCAGATAGATCCCCGCCCGCGGACCGGCTCCCCAGCCGACCATTTCCTTCACAAAATCGGGAACGCCGGCTTCCTTCGGCCGCGTCGCCCGCACGAGATCGCTCGCGTATTCCACCACATGGTCAGCCACGGGCACGCGGCGCACGACGTCCTGCAGCTCGATCACGGCTTTCCCATCGAGCAGTTTCTGAACCGAGGCCTTGGCCGCCCCGGTGACCTGACGGATGATCTGCTGTTCCTCCGCAGCGGTCGGATAGCCAACGAGGATATTGAACATGAAACGGTCGAGCTGGGCCTCGGGCAGAGGGAAGGTTCCTTCCTGCTCGATGGGATTCTGCGTCGCGAGCACGAAGAACGGTTCGGGGAGTTCGTAGCTGGTCTCGCCGACCGTGACCTGGCGTTCCTGCATCGCTTCCAGCAGGGCGGCCTGCGTCTTGGGCGGGGTCCGGTTGATCTCGTCGGCCAGCACCATGTTCGCAAACAGCGGACCCTGCACGAACCGGAAGTTCCGCTTCCCGCTGGCCTGGTCGATCTCAAGGATATCGGTCCCCGTGATGTCGGCGGGCATGAGGTCGGGCGTGAACTGGATCCGCTTGAAGCTGAGGTCGAGTACCTTGCTGAGCGTGGAAACAAGGAGCGTCTTCGCGAGGCCGGGCACTCCTTCGAGCAGAGCATGACCCCGGCAGAATACCGCAATCAGCATCTGTTCGACCACATCGGTCTGCCCCACAATGACCTGACCCACCTGCTCTTTCATCCGCTGATAGACAGCGTGCAGCTGGTTCACGACCTCCCGGTCGTCTTTCTGACTCGCAGGCTCAAGGGACACAAGACGTTCACTCATGCCATGACAGGCAGTAGTTCCTTCCTCCCGTCAACTACGCGCCCGTGTTTCCTTGGCCCGAATTCATGCAAACCGGATTTCCACGACCTCTCCATCGGGATTTCCCCCACGGACGGAGCATTCCGCTCCCCGGTGCCCCGCCCCGTCCTAACGCCGCGTTAATTTCAGGAACCACGCCGCGCATCGCGCCATGCCCGCCCTTGCGGAAGCGGGCACGCGGAGCGAACGGGTATTCATGGAATCGCCATCGCCATTCCGACGCAAGGTACTGCTCCCGGTTTTCGGGGCAGCTTTCCTGCTCAACGTTCATGGGCATCGTCCGCGCTCGGCCTCGCCCTGCGGATCGGCCTGCCTCCTTTCGGCGTCGGCGGCCATCTGCCCGCCGGGCATGACTCCCGCGGCGTCGGAACCGGCCGCGACGGCCGCTCCGATTTTCCGGGGCAGCGATCCGGAGCCTGCGCCCTGATTCCCGGGCACCCCCGAGGATTCCCTTGCCGCCCCCGGCATTCCGTGCATGAGCACGGTCATGCTCAAGGACTATCTTCCCGTTCTCCTGCAGATTGTCGTCGCCTGCGGCTTTGCTGTCACGACGCTCATCGCCAGTGTTCTCCTCGGGAAGAGCGGCACCCCCAACGCCACCAAGGATTCGGCCTACGAATGCGGCATGCTCCCCATCGGCGATGGCCAACCCCGGTTCTCGGTCAAATTCTACATGGTCGCGATGCTTTTCGTGCTCTTCGATATCGAAGTGGTCTTCATGTATCCGTGGGCACTTGTTTTCCGCGACCTCGTTGCTCAGAGCACCGCCGTCTTCTGGAGCATGGCTGGCTTCGCGGGAATCCTCCTCGTCGCTTACCTCTACGCCCTCAAAAAAGGAGCCTTGCGCTGGAACGACTGAGCCCGGGGCTTCCCCGCCATGGTCCATCACGTCGCTCTCTACAGGCTGCATCCCGAAGTTTCCCAGGAAACTCTCGAGGAAATGGTGCGGCGCACGAAGTCGCTTCTGCTGAAAATCCCGGAGGCGCTTCAGGTCCGCTCCGGTAAACGCATCGACCCGCGCTGCGAATTCCCCTTTTTCGTGGCGATCGATTTCGAGAACCGCGCCAAGCAGGCGATGTTCCGGGACGACCCGGTGTACTGCAAATTCCTTGAGGAAGTGATCCGCCCGCACACCTCGGCGGAATTGCTCCTTGATTATGAAATGGAACCCGGCCGCAACGTGAAGTATTCCTGAGAGCCCTCTTCGTCTGTCCTGATCATTCCAACCACCCACTGATTCCCATGAAATTCCTTGCTTTCTCCTCCCTTGTGCTCGCCCTCGCCTTCGGGCCCGCCCGCGCTGACGAAAAACCCGCGGAAATCAAGGCGGGTTCCCTCACCTTCAAGGCCACCGCCCCATGGCAGGCCAAGAAGGAACCCCGCCCCATGAGTGCCGGAGGGTTCACGCTCGCCTCGGATAACGGAACCGCTCCGGTCGAAGCCGACTTCTACCACTTCGGCAATGGGCAGGGCGGCGACGTGGAGGCCAACATGAAGCGCTGGCAATCCCAGTTCGTTCCCGGCGAAGACGGCAAGGCCATTGCCCCGAAACGCGAGGAAGCGACCGTCAATGGCCACAAGGTCCACTACGTCACCATCACCGGCACGTTCCTTTCCGGCCCGGCCATGAGCCCGAGGAAAACGCCGGTGCCCAACTCGGCCATGATCGGTGCCATCGTGGAACACGGCGACGGCAATATCTTCATCAAGGTCACCGGACCCGAAAAAGCCGTGCTCGGAGCCAATGATCAGGTCCGCAAACTGGTCGCCTCGGCCCTCGCGAAGTAATTTCCCCGCCACCTTCACCTCCCTTATCGCTGTGCGCATCCAAGCCTTCCGCGGTCTCACCCCCCGCCCCGAACTCGCCGCCGAAGTCGCCGCCGTACCCTACGACGTCGTCGATACCGAAGAAGCGCGCGCCCTCGCGGCCCACCGCCCGCTCGATCTGCTGCACGTCGACCGCGCGGAAATCGACCTCCCTCCGGGCACCGATCCGTACAGCGACGCCGTTTACGAAACCGCCGCACGCAACTTCCAGAACCTCATCGCCAACGGCACCCTCCAGCGCGAACCCGCCCCCGTCCTCTACCTTTACCAGCAGCAGATGGGCAGCCACGTCCAGACGGGCCTCATCGCCGCCTGTCACATCGACGACTACGGCAACGACATCATCCGCAAGCACGAGAAAACCCGCAAGGTGAAGGAAGACGACCGCACCCGGCTCGTCGATACCCTCTCGGCCCACACCGGCCCGATCTTTCTGACCTACCGTCAGAAACCGTCGATCGATTCCCTTGTCGCGGCCGCGCTGACGCAGGCGCCGCTCTTCAATTTCACCGCCCCGGATGGCATCGCGCACCGGCTCTGGAAGATCACGGACACGGACGCGCTCACGGCGGAATTCGCCAGCGTTCCGCTCGCCTACGTGGCCGATGGTCACCACCGCAGTGCCTCGGCATGGCGGGTCGGCACGCAGCGCCGCGCTGCGAATCCCCAGCACCATGGTTCGGAAGACTACAATTGGTTCCTCGGCGTCCTCTTCCCAGCCGATCAACTCAGCATCCTGCCGTACAACCGCCTCGTGCGCGACCTCCATGGCCAGTCGCCGGAGGAATTCCTCGATCGCCTCACCGCGGCCGGATTCTCGGTCGCCCCGGCCCGCGACAAGGTTCCCTCGCGCCCCGCGGAAGCACGTCTCTTCCTCGCGGGCCGCTGGTACGCCGTCGCCTGGGATGCCTCGGAAATCTCCGATCCTGTCAGCCGTCTCGACGTCAGCGTCCTCCAGGACCGTGTCCTCGCTCCCCTTCTCGGGATCGGCGACCCCCGCACGGACGAACGCATCGAATTCTCAGGTGGCATCCGTGGGCCGGAAGAACTCGAGCGCCGCGTCCAGCGTGGCGACGCCGCCCTCGCCTTCTCCATGTTCCCGGTCACGGTCGACCAACTCATGGACATCGCAGACGCCGGTCAGATCATGCCGCCCAAAAGCACATGGTTCGAACCAAAACTCCGTTCCGGGCTCGTCATCCAGACTTTCTGACCGCAAGGACCGGCTTGCCATCAACCCGGCACGGCACGGACCAACAAACCCGCTGCCGGGGGCCTGCTCCGTGGACGGCGCCTGCCGGCGGCCGTCATCCCCGTTTGGATCTGCGAGGGGTCAGTCGTGCGTGTGCTCCTGCATGATGCCGGCCAGTTCCTGCCGGGCCGCTTCAATGTCATCGCCCGGGAAAAAGGGCGGACCGAGAGTGACAGTGATGCGGGAGAATGGCCTGGGGATCTGGAATCGGTCCCACGAACGCAGTTCCCAACGTCGGGGGGCCGTGATGTGGAGCGGGATGATGGGAACGCCGGCGACGCGGGCGAGCTGCACGACTCCGGGGGCCAGTTCGTAGCGGGGGCCACGGGGACCGTCCGGAGTGATTCCGAGAACGACGCCCTGGCGGAGCCGACGGCGGCATTCCACGAGCGCCTGGGCCGCGCGTTTGCTCGAGGAACCACGGACGGCATCAAAGCCAAAGCGGGCCATGACCGCAGCGAGCTGCGCACCGTCGCGGCTGGCACTCGTGAGCACGGCTCCCGGCGTGCCCCCGCGCGTCACTTTGAGGTAGACCGATGGAACGCAGAAGATCCGGTTGTGCCAGAAAGCCCAGATCGATCCAGTCTCCGGAGGATGGCTGGCAAGCCCGCCGGATTCATCATGCCAATCGACACGGAGGGTCCGGAACCAGAGTCGCACCAGAGTCGCGATGAGGAACGCAGCGATCTTCTGTCCGGCTGATTCGCGGGCGGGAACCTGGGGAGCCGACGGCTGCGGACGCTCGTTCATGCGGATGCCGTGGGCTCATTCGTAAGCGCGACCCGTGCGGTTTTCGATGTGATGCACGAACGAACGGTTGCAGACATCGAAGCCGCCAGGGGTCGGGTAATTTCCCGTGAAATACCAGTCTCCGCATTCGGGGGACACCGCAGCATGCAGATCCTGCACCGTCTGGAAGAGGAGAATGAGTTCACCCTGCCACTCGGTATCGGGATAGACGAACTCGCTGATTTTCGCGGCGATCTGGGCATCGCTGAATGGCTCGTAGATCCCCTTCACGGCATTGATCTGCTCGGCAGCCGGTTTTCGGAGTTCTTCCCTCGCGCGCTGGTAGACCTCATCGATCACCGCAGAACGTCCAGCGGAACGCAGCAGCTCGATGGCGGCCTGGAAGGCAATGAATTTCCCGATCTCCGCCATGTCGATGCCGTAGCAGTCAGGGTAACGGATGAGCGGTGCCGTGCTGGCAACCACAATGCGCCGCGGATTCGTGCGCGTGAGCATTTTCAGAATGCTCTGCTTGAGGGTCGTACCCCGGACAATGGAGTCGTCAATGACCACGAGGCTGTCCTCCGGGCGAACTTCTCCGTAGGTGACGTCGTAGACGTGACTCGCCAGCTGCAGCCGCGAGCTTTCCTGACTGATGAAGGTGCGGAGTTTGATGTCCTTATGGGCGATTTTCTCCCCCCGCGGCCAGTTGCGGAGAATGAGGTCGTCGATGAGTTCCTCGGTGAGTGCCCCCTCGGCGGCGGCCTTGAGAATGGCATCCTTGACTTCGCGGCGCCGGTGCAGCCGCAACCCGCTCATCATGCCATGATAAGCGACCTCGGCGGTATTCGGGATGAAGCTGAAGACGGCGCGTTCGAGATCGTTGTCGATGACGCTGAGAATCTGCGGCACGAGGGCGGCACCGAGCCGTTTCCGTTCCTGGTAGATTTCCGGGTCGTTACCCCGGGAAAAATAGATCCTTTCGAAGGCACAGGGCGTCACCGGGGCCGGTGGGCCGAACGCTTCGCGCTTCACGGAACCATCGCTTTTCATGGCCACCACGGTGCCCGGAGCGACCTCTTCGATCTGGTGCATGCCCGCGCTGAAGACCGTCATGAGAGGCACGCGCTCGCTGGCGAAGGCGATCACTTCATCGTCCTCGTAGCAGAAGCAGGGCCGGATGCCGCGCGGGTCGCGGAGCACGAAAGCGTCGCCGTTTCCGATCTGTCCGGCGATGGTGTAGCCACCGTCCCAGTGGATGGCGCTGCGTCGGATGATTTCCGTGATGTCGAGGCGGTCACTGATGATGGCGGGGATCTCCGCGCCCGGCGTTCCGGCGTCGCGCATTTCCCGGTAAATGTCCGTGTGGACCTCGTCGAGGTGGAAGCCGATTTCCTCGAGCACGGTCTGCGTATCCGTGCCGAAGACCGGGTGCTGTCCACGTTCAATCATGAGCTGATTGAGTTCCCGGGTGTTGGTCATGTTGAAATTCCCGAGGACCATGAGGCTCTTCGTGGGCCAGTTGCTGCGGCGGAAGTAGGGATGGCACGAACCCGTGCTGAATTCGCCGCTCGTTCCATAACGCAGATGCCCCATGAGGAGTTCTCCCCCGAATTCAAAGTGGGCCTTGACGCTTTCCCCGTCCTTCGGGTTGAGGCGGCCCTTGCGGGAAAGTTGTTCGTAGACGGCCATCTGGGAACGGAAAACCATCCCGAGGGAGTCGGTTTTGCTCGAGCGTACCCGCGCCATGTATGGCTGCCCGAGCGGGACATGGATCTTGGTGCAGCCAATGCCGACCCCGTCGTGCCCGCGGTTGTGCTGCTTTTCCATGAGGAGAAAGAGCTTATGGAAGCCCCAGAGGGGGTTCTGATATCGGTCGATGTAGTGCTGCAGGGGCTTGCGCAGCCGTACAAAAGCCACGCCACACTCGTGCTTGATGAAATCGCTCATGAATTGGTCAGGGGCCGGTAGGTGAGGAACACGGGAATTCCAGAAGTCCCGACCCCGGAGGCGTGCAAGAGCGCTTTCGGACCGACCGCATGATCCGCGGCATGAGAACCCGGGGGAGGCCCCGCCATGCGATCCGTGCGCCGCGGTGCTCAGGGCAGGACGACCTTGCGCATGGCCTCGAGGAGGATGGCTTCGGCGGAGGGGTCGACGAAGGACGAGCCTGGCTGGGTTTCGTAGCCGCCCTCGGGGTAGGATGCGGCGGTGCCGATGTAGGCGGGGCCGTAATCACCGTAGGCGGCCACGGCGACGGTGGCCTGCGGGGCCATGCGGCTGGCGGCGAGCTGGTATTCGACAAAGAGTTCGCCGGGAAGGTGGAGGAGCCGGGTGCGGCCGAGGGCGAGGCAGGAAATGTCGACGCGGTGACCGGCCTGGCAGCGTTCCAGCCATGCGAGCTGCATGGCCGTACCGAGAATCCCGGCTGGCGGCCCCTTGGCGAGGGCGGCGCGCAGTTCCGGTTCGCGCAGGTGGGACGCCGGGGGCAAGGCAACGCGTGCGACGCGCCAGGCGATGTCCGACGGCTCGATCGGGCGTTTTTCGATGGCATCCCATGCGCGGGCCATGCCGTCTTCGAGCCGGGTGGCGAGGGCGGCGCGCATTTCGGGCGAGCCATCATTGTATTTTCCGGCTCCGATGTTGCCGCCGGCTCCGGTGAAATGGACATGGAGCACGGGAACCGACTGTTCCCGGAGGAATCGCGCAATTCCCGGAAAATCCGGGTCCGCCATCTTGGTGCGGTAGAAGCTCTGGGGGTGGGTGGCGTAGTAACTGAGGACCGCGACCGGTTTGTCGCCATTCCAGAAGCCGACCACGCGTACCATGGGATCGATGACCCCCTCGGGCTCGGCGCGCAGCGCGGCGTCGCGGCAGGCCGTGAATCTGGTGGCGCGCACCTTGCCATCGGGGCCGAGGATTCTGCGGTTCGAAGCAACCTGATGGACCTCGGCGGCACCGCTGCCGCAATGGGTAACGGGGACGGCCTTTGCGATGCCCTCCCGCGCGGCTTCGGCAGCCCGTTTCATGAGGATTTCCTGTTCATGGCGGGCGAACGGCCCAACCGGGTGGCCAGCGGCGGCGAGGAGGGCTTCGCTGCGGAAATCGCACAGGGGGGCGTCGTGCTGATGGAGCGAGTGCAGCGCCACCCGTTCCGGAGCAGTGCCGGCGGCCTCCGCAAGCAACCGCCGGAAATGATCATGTCCGTCATTGGCGACACCAATCCAGTCGATCGCGGCCAGCACGATCGGATCGCCAGCGCCCATGAGAACGACCCCGCGGCAGCGCAGCGAGAGTTTTCCGATTCCCAGCATGGGGTCGTAGCTGAGTTGGGTGCCCACCGGCGGCGTCGCATCGCTGTCGAAAACGGCCAGCTTCAATTCAGCCAGCGCGGTCGTTCCCAGCGACAACACCATCAGCAGGATGCGGAATTTCATGAGCGTCAGCCTCTCATCACCCGGATGCCCAGCGCAAGCCACGCATCCGAGGGATTGCATAGGCTCAGGCCCAAAACGGTGATTTTCGCGTAGACGACTGCCATCACTCGGTTATCTAACGCCTTTCTGTCATGACCCGATCCGTCATCATCACCCTCGCGGCTGCCTGTTCTGCGGCGTTTCTGGCTTCGTGCCGGGGACCGCAGACGACGGCAGCCAATGGTAGTCCCTTTGCTCCGGGCATTGTCCGGGCTCCGGACGGGACTCTTTACTACGATCCGAGCGGTGTGCCGCAGGGACAGGGCGCTCCGCTTCCCGGCGGTCGGCCTGCGGCGGGTCCGCCCGACCTCATCAGTCACTGGGATGGCGGAGCCGGCAATGGCTCAGCGAAGGTGAAGATCGACCTGAGCGAGCAGACGGCGTATTTCTACAAAGGGAGCACGCTGGTGGGGAGATCCTGGCTTTCCACCGGGGACGCCACTCACCGGACCCCCACGGGATCGTTCAAGATCATTCAGAAGAACAAATGGCACAAGAGCAGCCGCTACGGAGCCTTTGTGGACAAGGAAGGCAATGTGGTGGACGGCGATGTCGATGCCAAGAAGGACCGTCCGCCTCCCGGCCTGAAGTTCGAGGGAGCCAAGATGACGAATTTCATGCGGCTGACTCCCGATGGGATCGGGATGCACGCGGGCTTCCTGCCGGGCTACCCGGCCAGCCACGGCTGCATCCGCATGCCGGAGCACATGTCGGAGAATTTCTTCAACAACGTGAGCCTCGGCACCCCGGTCACGATCGTGCCCTGAGGGCCTGTCGAAGAACCGGGCCCGGCACCGGATCCTTGTCGTAGGCATCGAAGGAGCGCGGGGTTTCCAATCCGCGTCGACTCGGGACCGGAGAAACGGAGCGCGGGTTTTCCAAGCGGCATTTGGATTCGGGGTGGCGGACAGGAATGTCCGCCCTCCGTTGTCCTGCAGGAAGACAACGCGCCGTTGGCGCTGCCTGGGCACAGAAGGCCTCGCGTGTTTTCGTTTGGCCTGTTGTCGTTTCCGGAGGGCCAAGGGCCCGGAGTCATACCAGCCTGGGCCAACGGCCCAGGTTGCCTGATGGCCTCATTTCACAAGGGCTGAAGGCCCGTCCCATCGGTCCGCAATGGCGCGCCCCTACAGGGCTCCAGGAATGGTGCGTCCGGTAACCTGGGCCGATGGCCCAGGCTGGCATGGGGCGCGCCGTTGGCGCTGGGGCGGAACAGAGCGCGGGGTTTCCAACCGGCGTTTGGATTCGGGGTGGCGGACAGGAATGTCCGCCCTCCGTTGTCCTGCAGGAAGGTAGCGCCCCGTTGGCGCTGCCTGGGCACAGAAGGCCTGGCATGTTTTCGTTTGGCCAGTTGTCGTTTCCGGAGGGCCAAGGGCCCGGAATCATACCAGCCTGGGCCAACGGCCCAGGTTGCGTGATGGTATGATTTCACAAGGGCTGAAGGCCCGTCCCATCGGTCCGCAATGGCGCGCCCCTACAGGGCTCCAGGAATGGTGCGTCCGGTAACCTGGGCCGATGGCCCAGGCTGGTATGGGGCGCGCCGTTGGCGCTGGGGTGGAACGGAGCGCGGGTTTTCCAACCGGCGTTTGGATTCGGGGTGGCGGACAAGAATGTCCGCCCTCCGTTGTCCTGCAGGAAGGTAGCGCCCCGTTGGCGCTGCCTGGGCACAGTAGGCCTGGCGGGTTTTCGTTTGGCCAGTTGTCGTTTCCGGAGGGCCAAGGGCCCGGGATCATACCAGCCTCGGCCATCGGCCCAGGTTGCCTGATGGCCTCATTTCACAAGGGCTGAAGGCCCGTCCCATCGGTCCGCAATGGCGCGCCCCTGCAGGGCTCCAGGAATGGTGTGTCCGGTAACCTGGGCCGCTGGCCCAGGCTGGTATGGGGCGCGCCGTTGGCGCTGCTTGGGGGCGGAACGGAGCGCGGGTTTTCCAACCCGCGTTTGGATTCGGGGTGGCGGACAGGAATGTCCGCCCTCCGTTGTCCTGCAGGAAGGTAGCGCCCCGTTGGCGCTGCCTGGGCACAGAAGGCCTCGCATGTTTTCGTTTGGCCAGTTGTCGTTTCCGGAGGGCCAAGGGCCCGGGATCATACCAGCCTGGGCCAACGGCCCAGGTTGCCTGATGGCCTCATTTCACAAGGGCTGAAGGCCCGTCCCATCGGTCCGCAATGGCGCGCCCCTGGGAGCCTGTTGAAGCCCCGGGGCTTTTTGCTGACAACAGCCGACTGCAGGCGTAACTTCGGCGTCGCTTTCGCCGTTCCTTTCCGCAGACTCCGCCATCCGCAGCCCCAACGTTTCTTTTCCCATGCGCGCTCCCTTTCAGATCACGGCCGGACTGGCCACCGCTGCCGTCCTTGCTGCCTACCCACTGGTTTCTGCTCAGCAGGAAACCAATGTGGCCCGCACCGCCGCCCGGCACCGTCACCTGAATCCCGCGGCAGCCACCGGAACGGCAGCAGTGGCGGACGGCGACGCGAAGTCGGCGGCGGCGGCCAATGCCAGGCTCATTCCTCCGGGGATTTCCGCGGCCGAGGCCGATGCGATCCTTGCGAAACTGGCGGCCCTCGACGGTCGTCTCCTGCCGACCCGGGAAATCGTGGAATTGCTGGATCAGATCATGAATCTTCCCGCGTCGCACATGGAATCGGCCCTTGCGACGCTCAAAGGAGTCCAGAGTCCCGTGCTCGGTGCCTTCCTCTATTCTTCGCTCTTTGCCCGCTGGGGGGAAATCGACCCCGAGGCGGCCCGCGCGCAGCTGGCTTCCCTGCAGGGGAATCCCATTGCGAGATTCAGCGGGACAGCCGCCCTGGCCTCGGGCTGGCTCGCAAAGAATCCGGACGAATTCGTGAACTTCCTGACGGATAAAACAAAGGGATCGGATCCGAAACTCGAGGAAATGCGCCGGATGATGACGGGATCGTTGTTCAGTGGGATGAATTCGCTGGATCCGGCGACGGCGGAACGTCTCATCAAGGCGGCTCCGGTGGACCAGCGCTCGAATCTGATTCTGGAAGCCGCCCGCAACAATCCGGAGATCGACATCACGGCAGCCGGCGGGCGCGCCCTCGAAGAAGCCCGCAGCCCGGAACAGCGCGCCGACGTCCATCAGCGGGTCTCCCGCATCATGGCGGAACGCGGCGACCCCGCCACCGCCATCGAATATTCCTCCGGCCAGACCGACCCCAAGGACCGCAAGGCCGGCTATTCTGCCGCGCTGGGCACATGGATGCAGGAGGACAAGGAGGCCGCCACCGCATGGATCGCAAGCCAGCCCGCGGACATTCAGGCGGAAGCCGCCGGGGGACTGCGCGGGCACGTGAGCGGAATGAACGCAAAGGAACTGGAGAAATTCGCGGGGACTGTCGATCCCTCGGTGCAGCCGCAGCTCTGGTCGATGGGCGTGAAGAGCGCAGCCGAACGCGACCCGGCCGACGCCGTCACCTTCCTCCCAAAGGTGGCTCCGGAGGACCGCCCGCAATCGTACCAGACAGTCGCGGAATCGTGGACCCGCAAGGACCCGGAAGCAGCCTCGGGCTGGATTGATCAGCTTCCCTCAGGCAAGGAGAAGGATCAGGCCATCGTGGGCATGACGAATTCGATTGGCTCGAAGGAACCGGACAGTGCCACCTACTGGGCGGCCACCATTGAAGATCCAGGGACCCGCGCGGCCACCACGGAGAAGTATGCGACCGACTGGCTGAAGCGCGATCCCGAGGCAGCCGCTGCATGGATTCAGCAATCGCCGGCCCTGTCCCCGGAACAGAAACTCAAGTTCTTCCCGACTTCGCCCTGAACCTCGATTGTCAGACCCTGACCCGCTTTCCATGAAACGCTGGCTCCCTTTTCGTCTCAGCCTCGCAGGCGGCCTCGCCGCCGCAGTCGGCTATCACTTTTACCTGCGGTTGCAGCTGGCAGCGCTCAAGGCTCCCTCGGGTTCTCCGGCCACCATCGCGGCCTCGCAGCCGCGCAGCCTTCCCCCCGGAGGGC
>JBIICE010000070.1:0-17632 GCA_044239025.1 Verrucomicrobiales bacterium | reverse complement strand
CCGTGGTCTACATCCCGGGCTTCGAGGAAGGCATCTTCCCCCACAAACGCTCGGCGGAAGAGGGCACCAAGGACGAGGAACGCCGCCTCCTCTACGTGGCCATCACCCGCGCCATGCGCCGCCTCACGCTCACCTACTGCGCCTCCCGCCTCAAATGGGGCGAACGCATGCCCTGCCAACCCAGCACGTTCCTGCGCGAACTCGACCGCAACTGGGTGCAGCCACACACATGGCAGGAAATCCGCCGCGCCCCGGTGTCGGCGGCCGATGCCACCAGCGGACTCAGCGCCCTCCGCGAACGCCTCCTCAAGGGCAATAACTGAAAGTCTCTTCCCTTTCTCCACCGCCCGCCATGCCCGCCCCCAATCCCATCCGCACCACCGGCACCCTCGCCGACCCCCGCCCGGACGGCCGTACATGGATCGCCGCGCTCCCCAATGGCAAACTGGTCGTCGCTCACCTCCCAGCCCGCGCCCCCTTCGCCAGCTCTCTCCAGAAGGGCCAACGCGTCGCACTCGAACTGACCTCCTACGACTTCTCCATGGCCCGCATCGCCGGCCCGGCAGAGGATCACTGAAGCGTCCGACCGTTGCCGCAGGCCCCCGGTTGTCCGGAAAGCGGCACGACAATTGCCCGGTGCATGGATTGCCCGGGGGTTCCGCTGCGGGAGCGTGGCACCCCGGCTGCACGCGCTACTTTCCCTCACTCGCGCGCTCGGCCGGGAATTCCCGTTCCGGATCATGCAGCCACCCACCATGGGAATCATTGCGGATTTCCTCCAGCCCGACCTCATCGGGGGGGCGGTGGCCTACGCCCGCAGCCACGGCCTGAGCATCACGCCCTACCGCGCCACGGTTCCCGGCGACTTTCCTCCCGATCCGGATGACGACGGATTCCTCCTCATGGCGGGGGAACGACCTGACCTGCACGCACGGGTCCGCGCCATGGGCCGTCCGGTCGTGACCACTGTCTGCGTGGACGACTGTCCCTGGGTGGCGTCGGACGACCTTGCCGGCGGTGCGGCCGCCGCCGCGGAGTTCGCCGGCATCGGACTGCGCGTGGTGTGTGCTTCCCCGGGATGCGCGACTCCGGCGGAACGGCGCGCGCTGCAGGGCTTCCGCGACGAAGCCCACCGCCGGGGACTGCACTTTCATTCCCTGCCCCCATGGCCGGACCATCCCGCGGCGGCTTCACCGGCAAGGCGCATGGCCCATGCCATCGCCTCTCTGCCCCGTCCCTGCGGTGTCTTCCTGCCCCGCGCCACTTCGGCCATCCCTCTCACAAGGGCTCTCTCCGCCGCCGCTCTCCGCATTCCCGATGACGTCGCCCTGATCGTCGCGGGCACGGAACCGGAACACCTCTGCGAATTCGCTCCGGTCCCCCTCTCTGCCGTGACCCCGGACCATTGGCGGATTGGCTTCGAATCGGCCCGCCTCCTGCACGGTATCCTCTCTGGTCATCGGCCCGCCGAACCAACCAGACGCATACCGCCCGTCGGCATTCACCGCCGTCTCAGTTCGGAAGCCCGTCCCGGGGGCGACCCCTTCGTGGGTCAGGCACTCCGTCTCATCGCGGCACCCCACGGGGCTACGCTCCGGATCAAGGAACTCATGGATTCCCTTTCGCTGGGCCGTCGCGCCCTCGAACAACGGTTCCGTCGCGCCACCGGCACCACGCTGCACCGCGCACTCACGGACCGCCGCATGGACGCTGCCCGCGAATTGCTCGCCAACCCCGCGGCTTCCCTCGATTCCATCGCCCGGCGCTGTGGCTTCTCTTCGCTGGCCTATTTCACCACGGCTTTCCACCGCGCCGTCGGCATCACGCCCATGGCGTGGCGGCAAAAGCACGCCGCAGCACACCATCAGGCGGCTGCCAGCATCATGAACAATCCCGCGAGCGCTGCGGCCATGCCCGCTCCTCCTTCCATCCAGCGTGGCCTGACCACCCCGCCGGACTTCGCTCCGCTCCAGTTCCACACCACTGAGGCCCCTAGCACAATCAGCAATTCCATCGCACCCAAACCAGCCAGATAAGAAACCACCGGGCCGCTCTCCGATCCGATGACGGCTTCTCCAAAGGCATAGCCATGCAGCACCCCGGCAAGGGCCAGAAAGCCCGCCAGACCGGCTCCCGGTCTTCTCCCCACCGCCAGCAGCACCCCCGCCACCACCACGGTCCCCGCCGTGAGCACTTCTCCCAGCGGCAGCGTCACCCCGCGCAAATGCAGCAGCGTCCCCAACCCGGACGCCACCACCAGCAACAAGCCCGACTGAATCCTCCGCGCCACTCCCTGCCCAGCCAGCAGTACCCCGGCCACCACCAGAAACATCAGGTGATCCAGCCCAATCACCGGATGCGCCAACCCGGAAACCATTCCCTGCACCACCGTCGCAGGAGCCACCCCGCCCATCGGATGATGCGCCTGCGCCGACCCCGTGCACGCCATCAGCCCACACACACTCAGCATTCCTGTCACCCGATTCCGGAATGACGGCCCGACTACGTTTCGCTTCTTCATAGTTTCAGAATCCATAAGGGTTTCGCTCGTCTCACTCGACCTCATCAACCACCGGCCCGTCCTCGCCCAATACCGCCACGGGCGTCGTCAGCCGCTTCACTTCCTCTGGGTCTTTCGCCCCATGATCATGCCCGTGCCCGTGATGATGATGCCCATGCCCATGATCGTGCTCGTGATCATGGTGGTGATGCTCATGATCATGATCATGATCGTGATCGTGGTCATGATGGTGATGCCCGTGCTCATGGTCGTGATCGTGATCATGATCATGGTGGTGATGCCCGTGATCGTGGGGCTCGAGAAAGGCATTCTCGAGGGAAAGGGCCACGCCGTGCGGCGTATTGCGGATGGCGCGATCCCAGAGCGCCTGCTGGGCACTCAGCGTTTCCCGGTCGGTCAGCTGATGGGCAATGACCACGTTTTCGAGCGCATCGGCCCAGTGGTTGAAATAGGTATCGCCACGATCCGGATCGCCGGCCTCCTGGGCCCGGAGAATCGCCTGGTTCATCGCGGTTTCCCATTCCTTGCAGCTCACCATGCCTGACTTGATGAGGAGATTCCCCATCGCGAAGGCTTCGGCTTCGGCAAGGTCGCGGAATGGCGGCGAGCCATCATCCCGGAGGAGGGGCGGAGCGGGTTCCTTGAGGAGGTCTTCGCGGAGCTGAATCGGTATCATAGATTTCTCTCCAGTATCCTCAGAGCCTCAGACGGTAGAATCCACGGGGCTGCCCCGCCGGCACGGTATAGGGACTGACCGCTCCCGGCACTTCCTGCCACGATTTCAGATCCGCAGACGATTCCAGAATGCCACGGCCCCACTCGAGCACGAGACGGCCGCTCGCATCGATCGATTCATGAATCGTTCCGACGGTGGCTGTGATCTGAGGTTCCCACAGATCGACATAGATGGCCATGCCGGGCTCGGCGTATTCCTGCCCCCAGACGTCGACCGCATCAAAACGGACGCTGTAGAGCGGAATCACAAAGCGCTGATCCTCACCACCACCGCGGCACTCAATGTCGGGATAGGCCTGGCCATACTTGCCGGTGTACTTGACCGGAGCCGGTGGCGATGGAGCAGGCGGCTCAATGGCGGCAACCGGATACACCCGGTCAATGATCCCGTTCTTCCCCCGGTAGATCGGGTACTGGCGCGTATGCCCCACCGTGGTCTGCAGCACCGTAGTCACCCGGTCGCCTGCCTTCCAGCGCGGCTGCGGGTATGCTCCCGCCTGATACGATGCGGAACGGTACCGGTTGTCCTGACCCGGACGGCCAAACCCCGGCACGGCTTCACCCCGCGCCTGCTGCTTGAGGGCCTGCGCGCGCAGCAGCGAGGCCGCATCGATAATGGCAGGATTCGTACCCCGCGGCGAGGTCAGCTGCGTCAGGCTCACCCGGCCGCCTTCCAGAAGATTCAGCGCCACGGACCGCAGCCACAGTTCCATGTAGGTCGAGTTGGAGTAATTCCGCGGCTCCATCAGCTCGCGCCCCCAGCGCGCACGATCCAGATTTGATGTCGAAATCAACGCGTAGATTGCGGCGAGATGACCTTCCCATTCCGGTTCCTGCCACGGGGAAATCTTCGAGCCCGGCTTCGGTTCCGGTTGGGTCTTCGATGGAATCTCATCGAATCCGATCCATCCATGCGTGTTGTGTGGTCCTTCCATGGCTTTCAGAGTACGTCGGTTCCAATCATCGAATCCCGGGTGATGAGGTCGGCCATCTGCTGCTCGGTCCAGGCATCGGTCACGTAGGCCGGACGGCTCGGAATCACGAGGAAGCGGGCTTCGGAATTCGAATCCCAGACCCGTACCTCGCTGACCTTGCCAAGGTAGCTTTCGACATACGCCTGGTAGTTGCCGACCCCGTAGGCTCCGAGGCGCCCGGTCGGCCGGTCTGCCGCAAATTCCCGGATGACGCCGCGCGGAGCACAGATCGCCCGGGATCGGTATTGCCTCGACTTGTACCACACGGGCTGCACCCCCAGCAGAGCCTGAGGATAACAGGAACACAGCGTGCAGACGACTATGTTGTGCACAAAGTCACCGCCGGAAGGACCATTCTGCACCACCCGCAGCCACTCGCCCTCGGGCCCGATCGACCATCCAAGCGTATTGTTCACGAACTCCGGTTGGCGCGACACAAGGAACTCCCGCACCAGCCTCGTCGCGGCAAAGGGTTCGTCGGCCGGGGGATTGGTCAGCGCCGCGGCAAACTGCGGATTCTTCCAGGCATGGGCTATCACCGACGCTCCCAGACGCGGCGTCACCACTTCCGTGTAATAGCCAACAAATCCGTTGAGCATGTCCTCGCTGAAGACGCCCTTGTCAAAAAGCAGCTGCTTCATCGCATTCACCCGTGTCTTCAGCGGCCACAGGGTCGCATTGACATCACTCACAGGAACGCCGCCGAGGTCGGCACGCGAATCATCAGCCGGTGGGCAGACTGCCTCGCCGGCCTCGGCCGTGGCTCCCGTACCCAGAATCGCTGCCGCTCCAGTGCCGGAGAGCCCGGAGACTTTCAGAAACTTCCGTCGGGAGGAGGCAGGATCGGGTGTGGACATGATCCCCGCCGATAACCGCCAACCGCGCCATCCGACAAGTCTCCACCAACGCCGTGCGCAGAATCGAAACGCCCATTCGCAATTTTTCAGACTTTCCACAGCCTGCCATCATCCGCAAAACGACAACGTTTCCACCAGCATCATGGATTGCCGGATCGCCTCTCTGACCATACTGACGATTTCACGATTTTCCCATCTTCCCTTCCATCGCCGTTCCATGCCCGCCGCGCGCACCCAGCACCAGAGACCTTCACGGCGGTCGTCGCACGCGGCCCTCCGCACGGGAACTCTGGAGGAGGCGCAGCGGGTCACCAGCCGCATCTGGTCGCGCCACCGCAGCACGGTTCCCGACCCCGCGGCCTTCCGCTCGGACATCAGCCGCTTCCCCTTGGGTCGGTCGCACTTCGCCCTCGTGGACTGCCGCTCGGCCATCGCGGTCGATGTCGATGGCTGCGCCGACCGCGTCTTTGCCTATCTCCCCATCGAAGGATCGGTGGAATTCTCGGCGGCACAGGAACGGCTGTCGGCTGGCCCTGGCGAGGTCGCTCTCCTCGCCCCGGGCATTCCCTACCGCTTCGAAGCCACTCCGGTCCGCTGCATGGTCATGGAGGTGCGCGCGGACCGGATCCTCGAGGAACTGAAAATCAAAGGTTTCCCGGGCACCACGATTGTCAGCAGAGCATGGCCGCAACCTGCGCCGGAGGCCACGGGCCTCTCGTCCCTCGGCCGCTTTCTCCTCTCGGAACTTCAGGACGACTCGCGTCCACCCCTCTCGGCCCGCTACCTGCGGCGCATGGAGGCTCTCCTCCTCACGGCGCTCGCCCGCGCCATCGCGGGATCGCTGCCGAAATCCCCGGATACCATGATCGGCCGACGCTCGCTGGAGGAGGTCGATGCATGGCTCCAGGAACGCATCCCCCTGCCCTGCACGGCGGCTGACCTCGCGGCTTTCACGGGGCTCTCGCTCCGCTCCATGCAGCGTGGCTTCCTGCGGCACTTTCACAGCACTCCCACTGCCTACCTCCAGGCGCTGCGGCTCGATGCGGCCCGCGCGGCCCTGCTCGCCGGACGCGGGCGCATCTCCATCACGGAGGTCGCTCCGGACTTCCAGTTCCATCACCTCGGACGATTCGCTTCGGCCTACCGGACGCGCTTCGGCGAATCGCCTTCGGAAACGCTCGCGGCTTTCCGCAGACCGAAACCATGAGCCCCGCGGCCCTGCCCGCGCAAGGCTGCCGCAGTAAATCCTTCTCTCTTTCCACAACACCATGAAATCAGCACCCATCCTCTGCGCTCTGTCTCTGGCAGCGCTTCCTTCCTGCACCACCACTCACGGACAACGCACGTTCCGCTCGCTCGATGCCAATGGCGACCGCAAGGTCTCCCCTCAGGAATTCACCAGCCATGTCGGCACGGAATCGTTCCGCACCCTCGACACCAATCGCGACGGTCGCATCGTTCCCGCGGAATGGACGGTCAAGGAAACGCACACGGCTTCAGACGCACTCTTCGGGAAACTCGACCGCAACCACGACGGCAGCATCGAGCCCACGGAATTCGCCGCCCCGCCGGAAAGCGACCGCGAAGCGGAAATCCATGCGGTCTTCCACACGCTCGACCGCAATGCCGACGGTGCCCTCGAATGGAATGAAATCGCCCGCTGACCTACCCCCCAAGCGACTCCCCAATCACTCTCTTCCCATGAAAGCTTCCCACTTCACCCGCCTCGCCACGGTCGCCTGCACCATCTGCTCTCTCGCGGTGAGCAAGGCCGATCAGCATTACGGATACAATGAACGCGATTACCACGGCGGCACCCACCAGATGAGTTCGACGGAGAAGGTCATCGCGGGCGCTGCCGTCGCGGCTCTCGCCGTGGCCGCGGCCAAGGATGCCCAGCGCCGCCAGAATGCCCCGGCGCAATCCTACCGCGCCGAAGCTCCGCCGCCGCCGGACTACCGGGGCATGGACCACATCACGGTCGTCCGCATCCGCGCGGCCAATGGCTCCTGCATTCCTGTCTACCTCCACCAGACACCCTCGGGCTTCATCGGCCCGCGCGGCGAATACTACCCGTCCCTGCCCAGCGCCGAAATGCTCGCCAGCACCTACGGTGGCTGGGATGACCAACCGCAGGGCCGTGAACCCAGACCTTCGGCCCCACGGGCCTCGGTCGAACAGGGCCGCGTCCGCATCCTCCGCGATAACCGCACGGTCGCCGTCGTCCGCCCGGCCATGCCCAATGTCGAACGCTACAAGTTCACCAACGGGAATCAGCAGATCATCATCAAATCCCGCGGCAATCACGGCCCGGCCACCGTCGAACTCTTCAATGTCAGCGACGGCTCGCTCGCGGACAAGGTCCTCGCCTTCGCCATCAAAAACGGCAAACCCCAGTGGGCCCGCGGCTGGCAGGATTGACCGCTCTTCTCCCCAACACGCTCCCCGCAATCACAAAACGGGCGGCCGCAGCAATGCGTCCGCCCGTTCCTGCGCGCCTCAGTCAGTACCGGAAGTGGGACTCGAACCCACACGTCCGTAAGGACAACGGATTTTGAATCCATCGCGTCTACCATTCCACCATTCCGGCAGGCGACTGAAACCGCGTCCCCCTTTCTGGCACCCCACGGCCCGTGGCGCAAGGAAAAGCTTTCCCGCCCTTGAGCGGAACCCGGCCCGCCGCGATGACTTCCCCAGAACCGCTTTCTTCCCTTGGGCCACTTCCAGCTGCATTCCCCCTACCCTCCGTCCGGCGATCAGGGCCAGGCCATCGCCAAACTGGTGAAGTCAATCCGCGCGGGCAACAAGCACCAGACGCTCCTCGGTGTCACGGGATCGGGCAAAACGTTCACCATGGCCAATGTCATCGCGGAAACGGGTAAGCCGGCCCTCGTCATGAGCCACAACAAAACGCTCGCGGCCCAGCTCTACTCGGAACTCCGTCAGTTCTTCCCGGACAATGCGGTCGAATACTTCGTGAGCTACTTCGATTACTATCAGCCGGAGGCCTACATCCCGCGCAGCGATACCTACATCGAAAAGGATTCAAGCATCAACGACGAGATCGAACGGCTCCGCCTCAGCACCATGAGCGCTCTCCTCACCCGCGAGGATGTCATCGTGGTGGCCTCGGTCAGCTGCATCTACGGCCTCGGCTCGCCGGACGATTACGCCCAGGCCATGTTCCCGGTCCGCCGCTCCATGCAGATGGACCGCGACCACTTCCTCGCCCGACTCGTCGACCTCCTCTACGAACGCAATGACATCGCCTTCCAGCGCGGCCGCTTCCGGGCCCGCGGCGATGTCGTGGAAGTCTGGCCGGCCAGCCTCGAAAACGATGGCATCCGCGTCGAATTCTTCGGCGATGAAATCGACCGGCTCTGCGTCTTCGACCCGCTCACCGGATCCACCCGGCAGACCCTCGACGCTTTCACGTTCTACCCAGCCAAACAGTTCGTCACGGCTGCCGATAAACTGAAATCCGCGCAGCACAGCATCCGCGCGGAACTGGACGAACGCGTCGCATGGTTCGAACAGCATGGCAAATACCTCGAAGCTCAGCGCATCCGCCAGCGCACGGAGTACGACCTCGAAATGATGCGCGAAATGGGCTTCTGCCAGGGAATCGAAAACTACAGCCGTCACCTCACGGGCCGCACCCCGGGGGCCACGCCCTACACGCTCCTCGATTTCTTCCCGGAGGACTTCCTCCTCATCGTGGATGAAAGCCACGCGAGCATCCCCCAGATCGGTGGCATGTACGAGGGCGACCACAGCCGGAAATCAACGCTCGTCGATTTCGGCTTCCGTCTCCCCAGCGCTCTCGATAACCGCCCGCTCCGCTTCCCGGAATTCATGGAGCATACCCGCCAGATCGTCTACGTTAGCGCCACGCCCGCCCGCTTCGAAATCGAAAACAGTGTCGTCGGCAACCTCGGCTACATCCCGCACCGCCGCCCGAAAATCGGCCAGGACGAACCGGTCCCCGCCCTCACCCCGCGCATCTCGGGAAGCTCGGAACCCATCGATGCCTTCGATGCCCATACCCCAGGCAAGGCGCTCATCGCCGAACAGATCATCCGCCCAACGGGACTCCTCGACCCCATCATCACACTCAAACCCCTCAAGGGCCAGATCGACGAAACCATCGAACTCTGCCGCCAGCGCGTGGAACGCTCGGAACGTGTCCTCGTCACCACGCTCACCAAACGCACGGCCGAAGACCTCACGGATTATCTCCGCGGTCTCAACCTCCGCGTCCGCTACGTCCACAGCGACATCAATGCCATCGAACGTGTCGAAATCCTCCGCGGCCTCCGCGCCGGCGACTTCGATATCCTCGTCGGCATCAACCTCCTCCGCGAGGGCCTCGACCTCCCGGAGGTCTCGCTCGTCTGCATCCTCGACGCGGACAAGGAGGGCTACCTCCGCAGCGAAACCAGTCTCATTCAGACGGCCGGCCGCGCGGCCCGGCACGTCCACGGCGAGGTCGTGCTCTTCGCGGACCAGATGACCAAAAGCATCCAGGCGCTCATCGGCATCACCACCTACCACCGCCGCATGCAGATCGCCCACAACGAGGCGCACGGCATTTCCCCCTCCCCGGTCCTCCGCAAGTCGCAGGAAACGCTCCGCCTCGCCGCCAGCGACACGCCCACCACGGGCAAACTCGCGGAAGCTTCCACCACGGACGAAAACGTCGCCGATGTCATCGCCCAGCTCCAGGCGGAAATGCTCGAAGCCAGCCAGGCCCTCGAATTCGAACGCGCCGCTCACCTCCGTGACCAGATCCGCGAACTCCAGTCGGGTGCCGGCCTCCCTGCCACCACTCCCTCTGCTCCCCCGGCCAAACGCAAGGCAACTTCGTACCGACAGAACCGCGCGGGAAAGAAGTAGACCTTCGCCCGGAGCCTAACCGCTCGTCCCTCCACGGCATCATCGCATGCCTCGGCCGGATGGCTTCCTGCCCACAGCGATGCCTCCCGCGGATTCGGACCCATCATGCCGTGACTCGCTTTCAAATCACTCCTGGACTTAACCTGTGTCATCAACGATGTTCTAAACGTTCGACTGCAACGCCACGTAGCCCTGTGAAATGAGGCCCGCCACCCGCAGTGGATTTCCTTCATTCCAACCCGCCGCAGCCGCTCTTCCCAACTCCCCAGCTCTCTGATCCGCGGTCGGTCCCGGTTCTTCAAATGGCTCTTCCTCTACCTGCTCGTTCTCGTGTGCGCCAAGCCCCGGCAGGATCTGCGGCAGCACACCCCGCCACGAGAACAAGGTCCATTCCATGAAAACCGCTCTCCCCAAGTTCTCCCGCGCCTACCTGATGGCTTTGCGGCAGCACCTTCGCCCGGATGCACCGGCCGACACGGATGCGGCTCTGAAACTGGGCCGCAGGGCCGCTGCCATGAAGCTCGCAACGCTCGACCTCGCGCATCTCCACGATGACTGCCTGCATTCCCTCGTTTCCACGGACGAGTCGCCCCGCGCCAGTGACCCCACCATTCGCCGGGCCCGGGCCTTCTTCGCCGAGGCCCTCACTCCCATCGAGGAAAGCCACCGCAGCATCAGAAGTGCCAATGCCGGGTTCAAGGACACGATCCGCACGCTCACACAGCGGACTTCTGAACTCGCCGAGGCCAATGACAAACTCCAAAACGAGATCCGGCGACGCCGTGAAGTGGAGCATTCTCTCCGCAAAAGCGAGGCTGCCTCCCGGACTCTGCTGGATACCTCCCGCGAAATGCAGGAGGATCTGCGGCTGCTCTCGCGCCGGTTGCTCACGGTTCAGGAGGACGAACGCAAAGCCATCAGCCGGGAATTGCACGATGTCATCGGCCAGACTCTGGCGGGCGTCAATTTGCGGCTCGCCACTCTCAAGCTGCAATCCACCGCCAATACCAGAGAACTGCAGCGGAAAATCGCCGCGACCCAGAGGCTCGTGGAAAAGTCTGTGGCGATTGTGCACCGCTTTGCCCGCAACCTGCGCCCCGCTGTCCTCGACGACCTCGGACTCATCCCCGCCATGGAGTCGTTCCTCGCCTCCTTTACCGCGGAAACCGGATTGCCGGTGGATCTTTCGGCCTGGTACGGAGTCGAAAAGCGCGACGCGGCGGTGCGCACGGTCCTCTTCCGCGTCATGCAGGAGGCGCTCGTGAACGCAGCACATCACGCCCAGGCTACCCACGCATCGGTACGACTCTTCAACCGCCGGGGCACGCTGCGCATGGAAATCGCCGATAATGGCAAGGGCTTTGTGGCGGATCGCGCCTTTCTCGCCAAGGCAAGCACGCGACTCGGCCTGCTGGGCATGCGGGAACGCGTGGCCATGGTGGGCGGAAGCCTTTCCCTCGAATCCTCACCCGGTGTGGCCACAACCATCCGGGTGGATTTTCCGCCGGGGCGAACCAGAAAAGGGACCCGGACCGCGGGAACAGCATGAACCCATGCACCGTGCTCCTCGCGGATGACCACCTCATCGTGAGGGAGGGACTGCGGATCCTGCTCGGCATGGAACCGGACATCACCATCGTCGGCGAGGCCAGTACCGGCCGCGAAGCGGTGGAAATGACGGGCCGCCTGAAACCTGACGTGGTCGTCATGGATATCGCCATGCCGATCCTGAACGGACTGGAGGCCACCCGCCAGATCCTGCACTCGGCTCCCGCTACGCGCGTTCTCATCCTCTCTGCCCATGCGGACGATGCCTACGTCGGGCGCGTCATGGCGCTCGGTGCGGCGGGCTACCTCATCAAGCAGAGTTCCTGCGATGTCCTCGCCAAAGCCATCAGGGACGCCGCCCGAGGCCAAACGGTCTTCAGTCCGGCCATCGCCCGACGACTGAACCACCACAGTCAAAAAGCAGGGACGGATGGCGGACTGCCGCCCAAAGCGGATGCGTCCCGCCTCAGCCCCCGCGAAATGGAGGTGCTCCAGCTCATCGCCGAGGGCAACGCTAACAAGGAATCGGCCTGCATCCTGGCCATCAGCGTCAAGACGGTGGAAAAGCACCGGCAGAAAATCATGGAAAAGCTCAATATCCACGACACCGCAGGCCTCACTCGCTATGCCATCAGTACCGGTATCGTGGAAAGCCTCGTCCAACCCACCACGCTGGACGGTCTGATCTGAATCCCCCCCCCCGGACCTCCGCTGCGGAACGATCTTCCCCTGTTTCTGATGCTGGTCGTTCCGCAGCGGAACCCTGCCCCCGGGCCCGGCCCGGGGCGGGATCACAGGATCTTCCGTCCCTGAATGATCCTGATGAGGACTACCACCAGGGCAGCCACGAGCAGAATGTGGATGAACCCTCCCATGGTGAAGCTGGTCACCAACCCGAGAGCCCAGAGCACAAGTAATACGATGGCAATTGTTGTGAGCATATATTTAGTTTTTGAACTTTGGAAACGAAGGCATGATGCCCGCAGGAACGCTGCCGCCGATCCGGAAATCACGGCAGCAGCGCCCTCCGGTCATCGTGGCCCCATGCTATTGCATCGCATGGTTGATGTTGTGACCGGCCCGCTCAACGTCGCGGCCCACGCCGTGAACGGTGCTGCGGCATCCTGTGATGCCCCCAAGCAGCAATGCAGCCGCGAGAAGGCGAAGTATGATTCGGTGATGCGATTTCATAGGTTTTTGAATTGCTGGATTTCAGGGGATCAGGACAACCGGGGGAAAATCATTTCCCCACAGCAGCACGGAAGTCACGGATGGCTTCCTCTACGGATTCCCGCGTGGCCCCGGTGCGCTTCTGAATGCGGCCGAGCAGTTCTTCCTGCTGACCATCGATGTACTGAAGGTCATCATCGGTAAGTTGTGCCCACTTCTGCTTGAGCTTTCCACTGATGATGTTCCAGTCGCCTTTGAGTTCTAGTGTATTCATAGGCAGAACCTATACTCTCTCCCCGCTTCCTTCGCTATGGGGTGTAACCCTACCGGGACCTTCGACTGCGGCAGCATGACCTGCCGCTCCGGTGGCTCTGCTTCCCGGATCCTGCGCTCCCGTTGGGTGATGCACCGCCGTTCCACACGGCAGAAATGCCCTCGGGTTCCGCGCAGGCCTCCCGCCCCTCGGCCATCGCGCCACCGGGAAACCCTGACGGTTCCACACCCTGAACGCTCCGGCCTTCCGCCCCGCCCGTTGCGTTTTCCCCGGCCTGTGCTTCCCTCGCCCCCTCATGAAGAAAATCGTCGTCGCATACTCGGGCGGACTCGATACCTCGGTCCTGCTCTCATGGCTCAAGAACAAGTACCAGTGCGAAATCATCGCCTACTGCGCCGATGTCGGCCAGGAGGAGGAACTCGATGGCCTCGAGAAAAAGGCCACGACCACGGGCGCTTCGAAATGCTTCATCGGTGACCTCCGCGAGGAATTCGCCCGCGATTACATCTTCCCCATGTTCCAGGCGGGCGCGATCTACGAAGGACAGTACTTCCTCGGCACCAGCATCGCCCGACCCTGCATCGCCAAGGGCATGGTGGAAATCGCACTGCGCGAAAAGGCGGATGCGGTCGCCCACGGGGCCACGGGCAAGGGCAATGACCAGGTCCGCTTTGAATTGAGCGCGGCCATGCTCGCCCCGAAACTCCGCGTCATCGCCCCATGGCGCATGGACGACTTCCGCGCGGAATTCCCCGGCCGTCAGGAAATGATCGATTACGCCGCCAAACACCGCATCCCCATCCAGGCGTCGGCCAAAAAGCCCTACAGCATGGACCGCAACCTCCTTCACATCAGCTTCGAAGCGGGCATGCTGGAGGATACATGGTTCGATGCCACGGCCCCGTCGGTGAAGGACATGTACAAACTGAGTGTCTCGCCGGAGGATGCCCCGGACAAGCCGGAGTACATCCAGCTCCTCTTTGAAAAGGGAAACTGCGTGGCACTCCAGGCCGCAGGCGTCGCAAAACTCCTCAAGCAGTTCAAACTGACCCCACTCCGCGAGGCGGATGGCTACACATGGCTGACCCCCTACGGCATCATGAAGGTCCTCAATGCCCTCGGCGGACGCCACGGCTGCGGCCGCGTCGACATGGTCGAAAACCGCTTCGTGGGCATGAAGTCCCGCGGGGTCTACGAAACCCCAGGCGGCAGCATCCTCTTCCAGGCCCACCGCCAGATCGAAAGCATCACCATGGACCGCGAGGTCATGCACCTCCGCGATAGCCTCATCCCGAAATACGCGGCCCTCGTCTACAATGGCTTCTGGTTCTCGCCGGAACGCGACGCCCTCCAGGCGCTCGTCACGGAATCCCAGAAGCACGTCTCGGGCGAGGTCCGTCTCAAACTCTACAAGGGCAATATCATGGCCGCGGGCCGCCGCTCGCAGTTCTCGCTCTACGACGAGGCCATCGCCACCATGGAGAAGGACCCCACGCAGTCCTACAATCAGAATGACGCCACGGGCTTCATCTCGCTCAACGCTCTCCGCCTCAAGGCGAGCGCCCGCCGCGCCAACGCGGCCCCGGCGGCGACCGCACGGAAGAAGAAGTAACCCGGGACCTCGCTGTCCCGTTCTCCCGAATCTCCCACGGAAGGGGGGCGGTTCCGCCGCCCCCCTTTTGTCGTTTACTTGCGACCCCGCTGCGTGTTCAGTACCCCGCCCGCGCGTTCCTTTTGTTCCCTTTGTTCCTTTTCCTTCCCATGAAACGATCTCTCGCCTTCTTCGCTGCTGCCACGGTCTTTCCTTTCCATCCCCTCCCGGCTCAGGACGCTCCGCCGCTCCGCCCGGCGGCCACGGAGGATGAGGAAAAAACCACGTCGCTCGGCCGCCAGTACGAGGGCATCGTCAATATCGAATGCAATACCCTCGAGGTTGATTACCGCACCCCATGGAACCCGGCCACCCCCGGCGGCGGCTCGGGCACGGGCTTCCTCATCGCGGAAAACCTCTTCATGACGAATGCCCACGTCGTCAGTGACGCTTCCCGCCTCATCATCCGCAAGGTGGGCGACCCCACCCCGTACCGCGCCCGCGTCAAGCACGTCGCTCACGACTGCGACCTCGCTCTCCTCGAACTGGTCTCCCCGGCTGCGGCTTTCTCCACGGTCGAACCTCTGAAAATCGCGGACGCGGTCCCCAAACTCGACACGACGGTCAAGGTGGTCGGCTTCCCCATCGGCGGTGAACGCATCAGCGTCACCCGCGGGGTCGTCAGCCGCGTCGATTACCAGGAATACACCCACAGCGGCGCGGACCAGCACCTCGCCATTCAAATCGATGCCGCGGTCAATCCCGGCAACTCGGGCGGTCCGGTCCTCCAGGATGGCAAGGTGGTCGGCGTGGCCTTCCAGGGATACTCGGGCGACGTCGCCCAGAACACCAGCTACATGATCCCTACCCCGGTCATGCGCCGCTTCCTCAAGGACGTGGAAGACGGCAAATACGACCGCTACGTGGACCTCAGCATCACTCACTTCCCTCTCATGAACCCGGCCCAGCGCAAGGCGCTCGGTCTCCCGGTCGATGGCGACCTCGGCGTCATGGTCGCCAGTGTCGATTCGGAAGGTTCCTGCGGCGGCATCCTCAAAACCGGTGACGTCATCCTCGAAATCGATGGCCATGCGGTCGAAGCCAATGGCTCCATCGATATCGAGGGCGAACAAATGGAACTCGCCGAAGCCGTGGAACGGAAGTTCGCCGGCGATAAGCTCTCCATCAAAATCCTCCGCGACCGCAAGGAGGAAACGGTCGAAATCTCCCTCAAGGGGGCCTCGCACTACCTCATGCAGGCGAATCGCTACGAACAACAACCGCAGTATGTCATGTACGCCGGCCTCGTGTTCCAGCCGCTCGAAAAACCCCTCATGGCGTCGGTCGTCCCAGGCAGCCTCCGCACCCGCTACTTCTTCCAGTACTTCACCACGGACGAACTCTACCGCGAAAAACCCCAGCCGGTCGTCCTCACCAATGTCCTCCCGGACGAAATCAATACCTGGCTCCGCGAATTCAGCGGCCAGATCGTCGAGGAAATCAATGGACTGAAAATCTCCCGGCTCAAGGATGTCGCGGATGGCTTCCAGAAGGAAACCGGATCGGACTTCCATATCATCCGCCTGTCCGGCGAGGGCCGACCGCTCGTTCTCAACCGCAAGGAAGCCGCGGCCGCCCAACCCCGCCTCCTCGAAAAATACGGGGTCGGTGCCTCGGCCTACATCGAATGACCCAGCCAACGCGCCCACGCCCCGGATTCCCAGCCTTTCCCATCATGAATTTCCTCAGGTCTTCTCTCACCATCGCTGCCTGCGCCTTCGCGTCCCTCGCCCCAGCCCAGGATGGTCCGTCGCCGGAACGCTCGATGCTCCGCGTCAATGTCACCAGCCAGGCCTACAACTTCGGCCTCCCATGGCAGAAACAAAACCCTGGCACGCGCCGCGGCCTCGGTGCCCTCATCCCCGGTAACCGCGTCCTCGTCACCGCAGAAATGGCCCAGGATGCCACCTACGTGGAATTGGAAGCGGCTGCCACCGGACGCAAACTCACCGCAAAAATCGAGGCGGTCGATTACGAACTGAACCTCGCCACGGTGGTCCCGGCTGCGGAAACGGGCGATTTCTTCGCGGGCATGGTCCCCCTCGCCATCGACAATGCCCTCAAACCAAAGGCTACCCTCGATGTCTGGCAGTTCGAAGCCAATGGTGCCCCGGTAACCTCGCCAATCGAACTGAGCCGGGTCGACCTCGGGGCCTATTTCCTCGAGGATCAGTTCTTCCTCCTCTTCCAGGCCAATGGCGCGGTCCAGTACCGGGCCGGAACCTTCACTCTGCCGGTCGTGCGCGATGGCAAACTCGCGGGCATGCTGCTCCGCTACAATACGCGCGATCAGGTGGCGGATATCCTCCCACCCACGGTCATCACCCGCTTCCTCGACGACGCGGCCATCCCTCCCTACGAGGGTACCCCGAACTTCGGGGCCAAACTCACGGCCACACTCGACCCCCAACTCCGCTCGCTCCTCAAACTCAAGGACCTGGAGGGCGGCATGATGGTCACGGGCGTCACCCCGGGCTTCTCGGCGGATCTGGCGGGCATCAAGGAGGGCGATGTCATCCTCTCCATCAATGGCCTGCCCATCGATAGCCGCGGCTACTACAAGGATCCGGATTTCGGCCTCCTCGCGGCCGGACACCTACTCCGCGGCGGTGCCAAGGTCGGCGATGACGTGAAACTGAAAATCGCCCGCGACGGAGCCATCTCGGAAATCTCCTGCAAGCTCCTCCGCCGCAACCCGGAGGACTACCTCGTCGATCCCTACATGTTCGGCCGTGGCCCGCGCTTCCTCATTCTCGGTGGTCTCCTCTTCCAGGAACTCACTCAGAATTTCCTCCAGTTGGCCGGACGCGAATGGCGCGACCGCGCTCCGTTCCGACTCGTCTACGCCCAGAGCAATCAGGACGATTTCCTCAAGGAGGGCCGCCGTAAACTGGTCTTCCTCTCGGGTGTCCTCCCGTCCCCGGGCCTCATCGGCTACGAACGTCTCCGCAATCTCATCGTCACCAGTGTCAACGGCAAGCCAATCAATGACATCAAGGACCTCGC
>JBIICE010000285.1:0-4415 GCA_044239025.1 Verrucomicrobiales bacterium | reverse complement strand
GAGTCGGTCCAGCTGAGGTGTTCGAGCCAGTGGTATCCGGTCATGCCGAGGGCGAGGGAGCATCCGACGAGGGCGAAGGCGATGCCACTGCTGCGCGCGAGGCGGATCAGGAAGTGCCGCAGAGGCAGGAGCGGTTGGGAATGATGTTCGAAGCCGGATGGTGGAATCATGGACGTTGGGCGGCCTCGGGAGTCGCGGGCGGGGTGAGGGAGCGGATGTAGAGGAGGAGGCTGTCGACCTGCTCAGGGGACAGAATGCCGTCGTAGGGAGGCATGCCGGTGTCTGCGGAAAGGAATCCGCTGCGCGTTTTTGCCGGGGGGTTGAGGATGGACTCGCGCAGGTAGGGATCGTCGACCGTGATGGTGGATCCGTCCGTGAGGGTCTGGCGGGAGCCGTGGAGGTGGTGCCATGAGGGGCCCTTCATGCCTTCCATGGAACCGTTGGTGCTGTGGCAGGCGAGGCATCCGATCTGGACGGCCAGTTCCCGGCCGCGGGTGGCGCTGGGTTTTTCCTCCTCGCGGGGCGGTGCCGGGTTGGGTGCAGGCGGGGCAGCCTGCCATGCCGGGTCGAACGCTGCGGCGAGCGCAGGTTGTGGTGGCAGCGCATGAACGGTGAGGCAGGCGAAGCTGCGGAGGCGCGGGCCAATTTTTTCGGCAGGCAGGTTCCAGTCGATGCGGATCTGCTCGGCTGGTGCGAGGGACGGGAGATGAACGAGGATGCTGTGGCGGTCGCGGCTGAGCTGGAGGCCCGCGATGGGGAGGATGTCTTCGCCGGGCGAGTCATCGGCCTTGAAGTGAGGCGATCCGTAGTTTTTCGAACGCTGGTAATGCCATGAACGGACGAGACAGGCATTGTCCGGGGGTGGGGCGAGTGCCTGGGCGAAGGTGAGGACGATGCCTTCGGGGATCGCCCGGATGGAGGTGGGCCATGTCGGCGGTGTGGAACCGGGACGGATCCGAGCGAGTCCCGAGAGTTCCGGGGCGTCGGTGCCCCAGATCTGGAATCCGCAGACCAGGAGGCTGCCGTCGACCGGGTTGGTGGCGGCTTTGAGGGGTGGGAAGTCCATGCGGACCGGGAGCGGCAGGGCGGCCGCCTGGGATTCATCCGGAGCAAAGGAAACGGTGAAGACGGCCGGTTTGAAATAGGCGAGGTGGATGAGTTCTCCGGAGAGGGCACCCATGCGCGAGGGGTCGCACCATGCCTGTCCTGCCGCGCTTTGATTGACCTCATGAGGGATCCAGAGGATGGGCTCGGTGACGGGCGGGGCGGGGTCGGGGCCGGATTCGCGGAAGCCGTAGAAGGCGCCGTTGCGGATGCGGTGGACTGGAGTGGCGGGGATCCAGTTGCCCTGCTGATCCGAAGCCGTCAGGAGTCCTGACGCGGGGTGGATACCGAGGTAGGGCTGGCGGAGGCCCGCGCAGAGTTCCGTGACCGTGCGCCCGTCGGCGGAGACCTCGTAGATCCGTCCGGCCCCGGGGGTTTTCGCGGTGATCTGCTGGCCGCCTTTGGCTGCGTAGAAGCCCCCGTCGGCTTTGGTGGCGAGGTCCATGGGGTACTCGCGGGTTTCGGCCGACTGCGGGATATCCTGACAGAAATTGCGCCACGTGGTGCAGACACCCTGAAGATCCGATTCGAGGGCGATGATGCCGTCGCGGGTGAAGGCGTGGAGCTGACCATTGGCGAACGCGAGACTCTGGGGTTCGTGGAGGCCGGAAGCGAAGCGTCGCCACGTGACCGTGGCCGCGCGGGCGGTGATGCCTTCGGCGATCCAGACATCGCCATCGATGGTGCAGAAGGCGGCGCGCCCGTGGGGCAGGGTAGCGAGTCCGCTGAGGCGGACCCGGCGTTGCCATGGGTTGGGGAACGGCAGGGGAATGCGGTCGCAGACGAGGCTGGCGTCCTCCTTTCCCGGCTGGATGGTCACGGTGACCGGCTGCTGCCAGGCGCGTCTGACTTCCGGGCCCGACCATGTGGCGGTCGCGGGCACTGGTTGCGCGGTCAGCACGGTGGTGGAGCCGTCGGGATTGAGCTGGCGGACGGCGGGGCCGTGGTCCGTGAGTGCCGTTTCCCATGAGATGTCCCCGGTTTGTCCGCCGCTGGCGAGGCGCAGCCGGAACTGGTTTCCGGCGAGAGAAATGGAATGCCAACGGGTGGATGGTGCGTTGGCGGGAGGCTGGAAGGGAAGGAGCCATCCGTTTGGTTCGGGCAGGTTTCCGGTGCCGGGCTGCGCTTTCCGGCTGGGATGGTCCCAGGAGATGGCCGGGATGGAAGTACGGGTGACCGGGTCGTCGCCGTTGTGCTGCCAGATCCCGGTGATGGTGGTGCGGTCGAGGTCGAAGCAGAGACAGATTTTATGGGGCAGCCGGACGATGAGCCCGCGGACGGTGACCGGACCACCTGGAGAGGCCCTTGAGAAATCGACGGCCGACGTGAGGAAGGGGAATCCGGGTTCGGCCCATGGTCCTGCCGGAGCGGGCGGCTCCGCCGCCGCGGACGCCAGTGATGGGGCGAGCAGCAGGATAAGCAGAGCGGGCCGGGCGATCATGGAATGAGAAGGCGAAGGCCGCTGGGCTGCCTTGACGATTCAGGGGTTGGGTGGGGGTGGTGCTGGTTCTGGCGGGCGGTAGCGGATCCGCGAGGACCAGCGCTGGGAAGGCAGCTCCACGAAACGGTAGAGCGCGGCTGCGGCTGCCAGAGAGGCGATCAGGGCGAGGGCGAGGATGGCAGTTCGGGCGGTGAACGAGTCGGTGAAGCGGGCGGCGAGGTTGATGACCCGGCTTCCGACCGGCACGTGCACGAGGTAGAGGGAATAGGAGATTGTTCCCAATGCCGAGAGCAATGCCGGGACGTGGCCCCGGTGGAAGGCAAGCAGCAATGCCGTGGCGGAGGCGGTGAGCGCGGTGGGCAGGTTGAGGGTCAGATGCGAGCCGAGCGAGAAGCAGGCCAATTGTGCGAGGAACTCCGCTTTGCCGATGATTCCCGAGCGGAGCTGGAAGACTGAACTGCCGAGGAGAAAGAGGAAAAGCCAGCTGGTTACGATGGAAGGCGGGCTGATGAGCGTGGCGAGGGCGGCGGCACCTGCGTAGGTGGCAAGGCGTACGGGGCGGGATGAGTGGGCGAGGAAAGGGAAGACAAGACCGATGAGCAGGTAGTACTGGACTTCGATCGCGAGGGTCCAGAAGACCGGGCACAGCCATCGCGTTCCGGTAAATTCGCAGGCGTAGAAAGCGTGAGCAAGGACCTGCGGAGCCGTGGGTTTGAATTCCGGGCCTGCAAAGAGAGGTGAGAGCGAGGAGGCGTAACCGAGCAGGATGACAAGGGCCACCGCGGCGAGGTAGGCGGGATGGAGGCGGATGAAGCGCTTGGCGAGGAATACCCCATAGTTGCGGACCTGGTAACCTCCGGAGTGGAGCGACAGCGGGATGACGAATCCCGAGAGCACGAAGAAAGCCGCGACGCCGAGCCAGCCATAGTGGCCGGATGCCTTGAGAAGACCGTCGTCAAGGAACGCCCCATTGCCCTGGGTGAAGTGGTGCCAGCAGACCGCCATCGCAGCGAGACCCCGGAGTGCGTCGGCCGCTGCCAGCCGATGCTGGTCAGGATGTTTCCGGCAAGCGTGCTGCGCCCGGATGATCTCTGGCGATTTGACGGTTGCGGTATGGGTTTGGGATGGGCGCACGGGTGCGATGCTGATAGCGTTCGGGCGTGCCCCGCAAGCTAAATCCAAGACAATCAAGGTGCCGGAGTGACGACCCGGTAGAAGCGGCGGTTGGGTTGCGGCGATGTGGTGTCGGCATGGGTGATGGAGCCGTCGGAATCCGGGGCGAAGCGGGCGATTTCCGTCCACGTGGTCGCCGCGGGGGAGTCGGCTGCGTCGATGCGGTAGGTGCGGCCGCTCAGGGCAGAGAACTCGATGACGGGAAATCCGCCTGTCAGCAGATCGACGGTGGCGGCGAAGCGGCTGGCGGGGTCGCGCGGGTTGGTGCCGGCGGTGAATTCCGAGAGGTTGTGCTGGGCGTCGCCATCGGCGTCGGAGAGGGCGTCGGCTGGGTTGGCGGGGTCGAGTCCGTGGATGATTTCCCATGTGTCCGGCATGCCATCGTTGTCCGAGTCGGCGGGGGGTAACTGGAGGACGTTCCAGGTTTTTGATTTCGCGGGGATTTCCTGCCAATCGCCGCCGGAATTGCGGCCGACGACTTCAACCGAGTGCGGGCCTTCGCTGAGGTTGGCGAGGGTGATGGGCGGGGCGTTGTCGAACATGGTGGCGGAGAACTGGGCTCCGTTCCAGATGGCGGGGGGTACGAGAGAGATTTCGTTGCTCCATGGACCGCCGTCGAGGCGCCAGCGGTACGACCAGATGCCGGGCCCGGCGACGCGGAGGGTGGCTTCGCGGCTTGCGGTGACGGATGGCGGTT
>JBIICE010000284.1:0-4425 GCA_044239025.1 Verrucomicrobiales bacterium | reverse complement strand
TACTCCCGTGCAGACCCGCCTGTGGCAATCGCTGGCGGAAACGATCGATCCGCATGTTTTTCCGAGGGAACCCGCGAACATTCTCGAACTGGGCTGCGGGACGGGAGCACTGACCTCCTGGCTGTGCTGCCGATACCCCATGGCTCAGATCACCGCCGTTGATCTGGCTCCGGAAATGGCGGCAGCCACCAGAGAAAAATGCCCTCGTGTCCAGGTCATCGTGGCCGATGCCGAGGCCTACGTGGAGCAGCATCAGGAGCCTTTCGATCTCATCTGTTCCAGCGCCACGGCACAATGGTTCGCACGCCCCGGCGAAACCCTCCTGCGGTGCCGGAAGCTGCTCCGCCCCGGCGGCTTGCTGGCCATCGGCACTTTCGGCGACGCCACATTCCGGGAACTCCGGGAATCCTTCGCGGTCGTGGAACCGGCCAGTTGCCGGGTGCTGCAGCCGCCCCCGGCCGCCTACTGGCGCTCGCTCTTTCAGGACGCTGATGTCGAGGAAGCGCTCGCCGTGCTGACATTCCCGGGGGTCCGTGAATTCCTCGCCTCCGTAAAAATGGCTGGTGCCAATGCCGTCCCTTCCGCGCACTCTCATCCATTGCGTCGCCCGGTTTATGAAGCCATGCTGCACGAATACCAACAGCGCTTTGCCGTCCCTGGCGGCATTGCCGCAACCTACCACCTCATAACCCTGCGCGTGGAGGCGGCATCCTGAACCGCAGCGGAACGTCCGGCGGCAACGCATCGAGCCTCTGACCGCTCCCTGCTTGTGCAGAGCGCAGCACAATGGAAGCATGTGCCGCATGGAGGGCATCTTTGATCCGGTTTCCGACGACACGTATTCCATTGTCTCACGCGCCCCGGGACCGCCAGGGCGGCTCCCCCTGACCCCGACAATGCTGCGGGAACAACCCAGCGGCGACCTTTTCGGATGGTCGCAGAACGCGGCCATGGGATGGAATCCTGCCGAACTCGGCCGCGAGGAATGGCTGCTGCTGAGCACGCAGGGCGGCATGCGGGATCCCCTGGGACGCCCCATCGCCCTCGGCTACCATACGGGACACTGGGAAATCGCCCTGCAGGTGCGCGCCGCCGCAGAGGAACTGCGGAAACTCGGCGGCATTCCCTTCGCGGGTTTTGTCAGCGATCCCTGCGACGGACGAACCCAGGGAACCACGGGCATGTTCGATAGCCTGCCCTACCGCAACGACGCGGCGGTCGTGCTGCGAAGGCTGGTGCGGAGCCTGCCGCGGCGGCGCGGCGTGATGGGAATCGCCACCTGCGACAAGGGTCTGCCGGCCATGATGATGGCTCTCGCAGGCATGAAACATCTCCCGACGGTACTCGTGCCCGGCGGGGTCATGCTGCCGCCGGAATCAGGCGAAGATGCAGGCACGGTGCAGACCATCGGGGCACGCTTTTCCCATGGCATGCTCTCCCTCGAAGCAGCAGCCGAACTAGGCTGCCGCGCCTGCGCTTCCCCAGGAGGCGGCTGTCAGTTTCTGGGTACCGCCGCCACAGCGCAGGTGGTCGCGGAGGCCCTCGGTCTCGCCCCGCCGCACAGCGCGCTGGCTCCCAGCGGCCAACCGGTCTGGATCGAAATCGCCGTCCGGGCCGCACGGATGCTGCCTCAACTCGCGGCCGCCGGCCTGCGCACTGCTGATATCCTGACCGATGCCGCCGTCCGCAATGCCATGACCGTCCATGCCGCCTTCGGGGGATCCACGAATCTGCTGCTGCACATTCCAGCCATCGCCCATGCGGCCGGACTGCGGCGGCCGGCGCTCCGTGACTGGCAGGAAATCAACCGCCGCACGCCGCGACTGGTCAGCGTCCTGCCCAACGGCCCCGTGCATCATCCCACCGTGCGGGTCTTCCTCGCCGGTGGAGTTCCGGAAGTGATGCTGCACCTCCGCGACCTCGGCCTGCTCGACTGCGCAGCGCTCACCGTAACCGGACAAACACTCGGCACCGTGCTCGACGCATGGCAGCACTCGACCCGCCGCGAACGCTTCCGCGCGCTCCTGCGGACCCTCGACGGCATTGATCCAGATGACGTCATTCTCCCCCCCGCCGCCGCCCAGTCGGCTGGCCTTGCCGCCACCGCCGCCTTCCCTTCCGGAAATCTCGCCCCCGACGGCGCGGTCATCAAAAGCACCTCCATCGATCCCTCCGTGCTTTCCGACGACGGTAATTTCCGCCATGAAGGAATCGCCCGGGTCTTTACCTCCGAGTCGGCCGCCATGGCCGCCATCCGCAACGGCACCGTGCAGACCGGCGATGTGCTCGTGCTGGCAGGCTGCGGCCCCATGGGTACAGGCATGGAGGAAACCTATCAACTCACCAGCGCCCTCAAGCACCTCCCTTTCGGTAAGCACGTGGCCCTCCTCACCGATGCCCGCTTCAGCGGCGTCAGCACCGGTGCCTGCATCGGACACATCGGCCCCGAAGCCCTCGCCGGCGGACCCATCGGAAAACTCCGCGACGGCGACCGCATCCGCATCTTCATCGACCGCCATGAACTGACGGGATCTGTCGATTGCGTGGGCACGGATGACCAGCCCATGCCCCCCGCGGAAGCGGCTGCCATGCTGGCGGCACGCTCGCCCCATCCCGGACTCGCGCCTCATCCGGAATTGCCCGAAGACACCCGACTGTGGGCCGCCCTTCAGTCCGCCAGCGGCGGCACATGGGGGGGCTGCGTCTACGATGCCGATGCCATCATCCGCAAACTCGGACACGCACCATGAACCATCCCGATGCCAGCAAGCACGCGTGGCGTCGGCATTTCCAAGCCGCCCTCCGGCAGATGACGCCAGCACAGCAGCAGGAGGAATCCGCGGCCATCCTCAAGGCAGTGCTCGGCTCACCAGCATGGCTGCACGCCCGCTCCGTCATGATCTTTGCGGGCATGCCAGGAGAACCCGACCTCCTGCCACTGCTGGCAGAGTCCGGGCAGCGCCGGATCCTCTTTCCTCGGGTGACCGACCATGAGAACCCCCTCGTGGCGCATGAAGTGCGCAGCCCGCGCCAGCTCGCGTCGGCCACATGGGGCATCCGGGAACCCGATCCCGCGCAGTGTCCTGTCGTGGACCCGCACGAAATCGGATTGATCCTCGTCCCCGGCCTCGGCTTCGGACACGATGGCTCCCGGATCGGCCGCGGCAAAGGATGCTACGACCGATTCCTCACGGCAGCCTCTCAGGCCCAAACCTGCGGCGTCGCGTTCACCCCTCAACTCGTGCCGTCCGTGCCGATGGAACTGCACGACATTCCCATGCAGGCCATCGTTTCCCCATGGGGCTGGCAGCGCCCACAGCACCGCAGCTGAAACCTCGCCACGCCGCAGGGTTGCGCCGCGCTCATTCGTCCTTCTCGGTCTCCTCGCGGATCAACTCGCTGAGCGACTTCGTGTCGTCCATGACCGCACACTCGCGGTAGTGTTCCGTTCCGCGAAGCCGAACCGAGGAAACCCGGCGCGATACCGCGCGCATCGAACGCTTCAGCCCCGCCGGAGTGAAATCCGTATTGCCACTGCTGTCCGCCGCCATGTTCAGCCGACCAGCCGAGGCGATGGCATCCTGATTCGCAGCGAGAAAAATGAATTCCCACCCCTTCTTCTCGCGGAACTCACGGATGAGATCCCCCACCTTGCGATCATCAAATTCCCGCGACGCATTCTCATGGCCATCCGTAAAAATCGCGACCACCACCTTCGCCGCTCCAGCCGAAACATCCCGCCCGGCCATGTCTCGGTCGAGCCTCAGGATCGTCTTCCCAATCGCATCCAGCAAGGCCGTCGACCCCCGGGGCACAAAGTCCTTCGCTTTCATCTTCGCCACCGATGCCAGCGGCACCGCATCCACCGGCACCTCATAGGCATCATCAAAAAGCACCAGCGTCAGCCGGGCCGACCCCGGAACCTCCCGCTGCGCTCCAAGAAATTCGTTGAACGAGGCGACCGCGGCTTCCTGCAGGGATTCCATCGATCCGGACCGGTCAAGAATGTAGGCAATTTCAGTGTCGTGGCTGTCGCTCATATTTCTGGGTTGGGTTGGGGTTGACGTCGTGGGGTGTGCAAAACTAACTTTATACTCACCGGAAATGGTTTCTTGCCTTGTCTCGTTTTCGTGTTGCTGCCAGTTCCAATGATTTTATGGCAACGCTAGGAAGAAAGCACCCTCGCCTCCGTCGGGCTTGCGTATTTGGGATCATGGCCGCGCCATCCTCGCGCTTCCGTCGCCTCCATCTCGGGCAAAACTTCCCTCGGAACTCTCAATCAGACGACCCAACCCGGGGGAATCATGTGACCAGCGGGAGGGAATCGTCGCGCAGTGAAACAAATTCAGTGATCGGTTTTTGCTTCGTTTCTACTGTACGGCATTACCCTGAATTGTCAAGCGTTTTTTCTTTTTCCATTGAGCA
>JBIICE010000069.1:0-17685 GCA_044239025.1 Verrucomicrobiales bacterium | reverse complement strand
CGCAGCGGAAGGTCGGTCTCATGATCGGCGTCAATGGCCGCGACATGGAAGGCTTCGTGCGCGAGGCGACGGAACGGCTCACGGAGAAGCTCAAGCTGCCGGAAGGCTACAGCTTTGAATTCGGTGGATCATTCAAGAATCTCAACGAAGCGCGGGCCCGGCTCGCCATCGTCGTTCCAGCTGCCCTCGGGCTGATTCTGCTCCTCATCTTCCTGTCGTTTCGCAGCCTGCCGCAGACGCTCATCATTGCCACGGGGATTCCCCTCGCCCTCACGGGCGGCATCATCGCGCTCTGGCTGCGGGATATGCCTTTCTCCATCACGGCCGCGGTCGGCTTCATCGCGCTGAGCGGAGTCGCCGTGCTCAACGGGCTCGTCATGGTGACGTCCTTCAATGAACTCCTCGAGGAAGGACGCAGCGTGGCCGATACCGTCGTCGAGGGATCGCTCACCCGTCTCCGCCCGGTCCTCATGACGGCGCTCGTGGCAGCCCTCGGCTTCATTCCCATGGCGGTGGCGACCGGTCCGGGCGCGGAAGTGCAGCGTCCGCTCGCCACGGTGGTGATCGGCGGCATTCTCAGCAGCACCTTCCTGACACTGGTGCTGCTTCCAGTCCTCTACCGATGGGTCATGTCCGGGGTCGTCGAGCGACTCCAGAAAACCGAAATGGCCACCTCCCGCAGCTGACGGAAGGTGGCCACCGGAATCGGTTCCGTCACTTACCAGCCTTTGGCCTGACCGAGGGCGCGCACGTAGCCGACGCACTGACTCACATCGGTGATGCTGTGGTCCCAGTTGGTTTCGTATTCGATGGAGACATTTCCGGCAAAGCCGTGGGAACGGGCTTCGCTCAGAATGGCGGCGATGTCGGCCTTGCCGGTGCCGTAGGGCACGTCTTCGCTCTTTTCATCAAGCCGGTCCTTCAGGTGCATCGAGAGCACCCGGCCCTTGAGCAGCTTGACGGCATCGAGTGCATTGAGTCCACTGCGCATCCAGTGTCCGCTGTCGGCGCAGGCCCCGATGCGGGCATCGCGGTCCTTGCAGACGTCGAGAATGTACTGCGGATCCCAGACCTTGTAGTTCGCATTGTTGGGCTGCCGAGGGTGATTGTGCAGACAGACCCGGATGTCGTATTCCTTCGCCAGCTTCTCGAGGAGATCGATGCTCTCCACAGACTCCGTGGTGATGCCATAGAGTCCCCAGCGCTTCGCAAAATCGAAGACTTTGCGCGCTTCCGCCTCGTTGTTGGGAACACCCGTGACCCCGAAATTCATGGGCGTGATGTTCCACTTCTGCAGTGCCTCCAAAGCCTGCTTCTCCATCTCGGCTGTCGCTCCCGGACCCCAGGAGCCGCCTTCCTTGCTGAATTTCTGTCCGGGAAACCATTCAATTACGGATGACCCGCTGCGGCCTGCGAATTCAATGGCTTCCAGAACGGTGAAGCGGTTGAAGGTCCACGCCTGCGGCCCAATGTGAATGCCTCCCACGGCACGCAGCTTCGGAATCCCGGCAATGGGATCGGCAGCGCGCGCAGCGGAAACTACAAACGGTGCGGCCGCCGTGAGAGCAGCCGACCGGAGAAAACGACGTCGGGATTGATTGATGTCCATGGGAAAGGCTCCGCATACGCTCCCGATCCACCCATCATTTCAGCAGCCATCCGCTCCCGACACCGCGATCCAGGCCTTTTTTCGGAGCTTGTGGCCCCCCAACCCGCTGACTTACCATGATTCCATGAACAGGTCGCTCGCTGTATCCCTCGCCGCTGCTGCCGCCGCCAGCGGACTCGCTGCATTCCTTGCCCTGCGTGCCCAGGAGCAAGCGGCTGAAGTCGCCCGGCTCCGCGAGGCGCTCGCCGCGGCAGTCCAGGCAGGCTCCCCTGCAAGCGAGGGCGTGCCCCCTGCTCGTCCCGCCATGCCGACGGAGCCGACCGCGAAGCCGATGGGTTCCATCGCGGAGATCATGGCCCTGAGCGATCCAGGCCGCCGCCTCGAGACCCTCATGGCCCACGTCACGGCCCTGCCGCTCAGCGACCTCCCGGGTGCCATCGAGAATCTCCGCCGGACCGCGCCAGACTGGGATCCGGAAGCAAAGGCCGCCCTTCACTTCATGCTCACCCGCTGGGCCCGGGAGGACCCGGAGGCCGCCCTCGCCAGCCTCGATCAGCTCGGCAGCCGCCAGCGCGGCGATTTCGCCAGCAGCGTCCTCTCAGGCATCGCGGCCGTCAATCCGGACCGCGCCACTGCATGGCTCGCGGATCCCGCCAACAAACTGGTCGACTTCCCCCTCATGGGTCACATCCTCGCCGGCACCATCGGGCGCGAATGGCTCCGCCGCGATCCGGAGGCCGCCCTCGCCTGGGCTGCGCAGCTGCCCGATTCCCAGCGCGGCGGTGCCTACACCGGCATCCTCGTCACACTCGCCGGAACCAACCCCAACCGTGCTGCCGAAACCGCCGCCCGGCTGGAACCGGGCGAAACAAGGCGCAATCTCCTCGCCGATATCGGCGAATCATGGGCCCGCACCGACCCTCAGGCCGCGCTCACATGGGTGCAGTCGCTTTCCCCGGAAGACCGCCCGGCCGCCCTGCGCGACTCCATGGCGTCATGGGCCGCCAGCGATCCCGCCGCGGCCGCCCGCCACGTGGCGGAACTGCCTCCTGATCAGGTCAATGCCGCCGTCCTCAAGGCGGTCGCGGAACCATGGACCGTCAAGGCTCCTCAGGCCGCTGCCGCATGGGTCTGGGAACAGCCAGCCTCCGCCGCCCGCAACGATGCCATGGGCGGAGTCATCTGGAACTGGACCAGGCAGAATCCCACGGAGGCTTCCCAGTGGGTCCGCGATCAGCCCGCCAGCCCGGTGCGCGATTCCGCCATCGCCGGACTGGCCATCGCCACCTTCGATGGCGATCCGGCCGCCGCCCTCACGTGGGCCGATAGCATGAACGACCCGAAGAAGCGCGAGGAATCGGTCAGTGTCGGCCTCCGCGAATGGCTCAAGCGCGATGCCGCCGCGGCCGCTTCGTGGGCCCGGCAGCAGGGCCGCGCCCTGCCGGAAGCCCCTTGATGGCAAGGCCGGATGCTGCGCCGCCATGACTCGCCCGGAAGCGCGCCGGCGTGATGCCCATGCGGCGGCGGAAATGAGACGTGAAAAGGCTCTGATCGCAGAACCCATGCGCCTGAGCAATGGATGCCACCGTGTCCCCCGTCAGTACAAGGGCCTCCGCGGCAAGCTGAATGCGCACCCGCAGCGCCAGTTCATAGGGAGCGATGCCAAAGGCTTCGTGGATGCGGCGGTGCAAGGTCCGCTCTGAAACGGCAAGCTGGCGGGCCAGTGCGCCCGGACCAACGGCCCCGGAAGGTCGCTGCCGCAGATAGGCAACGGCCCGCGCCGCCAAACGGTCCGGACGGACCCAGCCACCCCGCGACTCCCTGCGGGTCAGTCCCATCAGACCAATGACGCCGCCATCCCGCCCCAGCAGTGGGACTTTCGTGGTGACACACCAGCCGAGCCGACGGGATTCATCAAACCACATCTCAAGCCGATCCACCAGGGGCCGGCCGGTCCGGAAGACTTCGGCATCGTCCTCGGCATAGGCGGCCGCCAGTTGTGGCGGGAATACCTCATGGTCGCGCTTCCCGATGAATTCCGATTCTTCCCGGAAGCCCAGCCGCTCCAGAATGGCAGTACTTGCCGCCACGATGCGCCCGGCTCTGTCCTTCACGAAGAAATAAACCCCGGGCATGTGGTCGAACATGCGGCGGATGGCCTGTGCATCAGCCAGCTGGCCAAAGAATTCCTCCTGCAGCCGCACACTTTTCATGGCAGGATTGCAACAGAATCTGGCGGCATCGCGCAAGCCGAAGTTTGACCGGGTGCTCCAGAATCAATAACCATACCAGATGATCCCGACACGCCATACCCGCCGCCGTTTTCTGCGCCACGCCGGAAGCATGCTGGCTCTGCCGGTTCTTGATTCACTGATGCCGCAGGCCCATGCCCGCGATCAGGCGCGGCGACCCTTCAAGCGCTTCGTATGTCTTTCGAACAACTACGGCGTCTATCCCCAGGCCTTCTTTCCGGAAAAGGGAGGAACTGACTTTCCGCTGCCTTCCACGCTGGAACCGCTCGCCCGCCACCGCTCCCGCTTCACGGTATTCTCCAATCTGGACCACGGTCTGCAGGGTGGTCATGCCTGCGTGCCGTCGCTCCTCAGCGGAGTCATGCCGGTCGTGGCTCCGAATTTCCCGGAGATGAATCTGAGCCTTGATCAGAAACTGGCGGAGCACTGCGCCGGAGCAACGCGGTTTCCTTCCCTGACGCTTCAGGTCAACGACGCGAATCTCATCAGCTTCACGCGCACGGGAGTCCAGGTCCCGGCCACCGACGTGAACGGACTCTACCGCTCTCTCTTCCTTGATCCGGATCCCGCCAGCCGGCAGTCGGCCCGCCGCCGCCACGGACAGCACGGGAGCATTCTCGATGTCCTCAGGGACGAGGCCAGAGCCGTCGAGGCGGACCTTGGCACGGACGACCGCAGCAAGTTCCGCGAGTACCTTGATGCCGTGCGCGGTCTGGAACAGCGCCTTGCCTTTGAATCGCCGTGGCTCGACCGGCCGAAACCGGCCGCGCCATCCCCGGAACCAGCGGCAGGCCGGGGCACGGAAAAGGACCTCCGCGCCATGATCGAACTCATGCTGCTGGCCATGCAGACGGATTCCTGCCGCGTCTTCACACTCACCAGCGGTTTTGCGAATGGCGATTTTGGCCTGAGCGGTGGCTACCACGGGTTCTCGCATCATGGCGAACGCCCGGCCGAGGTGGCGGCGCTCAAGGCCATTGAAGGATTTCAGATCGGCATGCTCGCCCACCTCATGGACCTTCTCGAAGCGCAGCCGGATCCCCTCAACGGCGGCACGCTCCTCGATCATACCGTGGTGCTCTATGGCTGCGGCATGGCCACTGGCCAGCATACCACCCGCAATCTTCCGCTTCTCCTCGCGGGCAGCACCTTCCGGCTGGGAGAGCATCGTGTGCTGCCGGACACCCGCACCGAGCGCCTTCCCGCCGCCAATCTGCTCCTCAGCATTCTGCAGCACTGCGGAGTGGAAGCTGACCGCTTCGGCACCAGTACCGGAACTCTCAGCGGACTGACGTGGACATGAGGCGAACCATGGCAGCCATGTTCGCGGCCGCTTCCCTGACGGCTCTTGCCCAGGGAGGCGCCGGAGTTCCGCCCGCCGCCATGGCTCCCTTCCTGGAAGCCCACTGCATCGATTGCCACGGACCCGATCAGCAGAAGGGAGGCCTGCGGCTTGACACCCTGAGTGCGGATCTCGGCGACGAGGCCGTGCTCGCCCAGTGGCAGGCCATCCATGACCGGCTCCGCCGCGGAGAGATGCCGCCCCTCCCACGGGATCAGCCTGACCGACCCGCCGTGGAAAAGGTCCTCGCGGAAATCAGCCCGCTCCTCGCCCGCGCCTACGCCGCCGCGGCCCCGGAGCCGGCGGCCCCGGTCATCCGGCGACTCAACCGCATCGAACTGCGCAATACGCTGCGCGATCTCCTCGGCCTTGAGCAGCCCATATTCCGCAACCTCGGAATTCCACGGCCGGAGGATGCCAATGGCGACGGCAGCGTATCCCGGCACAGCAGCGATCCCATCCGCGAATTCCCCGCCGACGAATCGGAGCACGGGTTCGATACAGTGGGAAGCCGCCTTGTCATGTCCGACTTCCTCCTGCGCCTTGTCATGGGAGCCGCGGAGGAATGCATCGATCTTGCCACGGTGAGTGGTCCCCAGCCCGAACGGAAGACCCTGAGCTTCACATCCCCCATCCGCAAGGAGGGCCCGGGAGGATTCGAGCAGATGTCCCGGTCCTTCCTGCCGGACTCTGACGTGCTCATGGAGCGCTACCGGGAACCGGGCGCTGCTTCAAGCGTGGGCCGCGTGGCCCCCAGTGACATCGCCGCCAAAGGCGTCGGCACCGCGGGCCGCTGGCGGATCCGCGTGGAGGTCTCCGCACACCACCAGCACCATCCCTGGGGCGAACTCATCCGCAGCCGTCAGGAGGAAACCATGCTGCTGGGACTGCACCTGATCCATGCACGCCGCGGTGCCTTCAACGAGGGAAATCCGGACACGTTCCTCCTCGCCCAGTGGTCGGTACCCGATGACGGCCGCTGCCACGAATTTCATGCCGATGCATGGATCGATGCGGATTGGCTTCCCTGGCTCGGCTGGGAAAATGCACCATATGAACGCGGTCTGACCGCTGAGAAACTCGTCGGTAGATACCGACCCGATCTTTACCGCCCGCCGCCGCCAGATGGGGCACCGGAGTCCGCAAGGACACAGTACCAGCAGGACATGGCCGCCGCCCTGTTCTCCAGGGGATACGAGGGGCCGCACCTCCGCATTCACCGGCTGACCCTCGAACCGCTGCCCATGGCATGGCCCCCCCGAGGGCACGCACTGCTTTATGGTCAGACCGGTGCCGAACCATGGGCGGAGATCCTCACGAACTTCGCTTCGGTGGCCTGGCGCAAGCCTGCCGCCAGCCCCGACGTGGCCCGCTACGTGGCGCTGGCCGAGGCGGAAATGGGACGGGGGGGAACGCGCTCCGATGCGCTGCGACTCGCTGCCACGGCGATCCTCGCCTCGCCCCGCTTCTGCTACCTGCAGCGGACCTCCCGGCCAGACGGCCACCAGCTGGCCTCGCAGCTGAGCTACTTCCTCTGGTCATCGATGCCCGATGATGAACTGCGCGACCTGGCAGCATCCGGGCAGTTGCGTGTTCCGTCCGTCCGCCGTGCTCAGGTCGAACGCATGCTGTCCGATGCCCGCTCGGCTTCTTTCTTCCGCCGCTTCCCGGAGCGCTGGCTGCGCCTTGACCGCCTCGGATCCATGCCGCCACCCGGAGGCTTTTACTTCCATCGCCAGATGGAGGAACAGCTGCGTCGGCAGATCGATTCCTATTTCACGGACCTCGTGCAGCGGAACGCGCCGGTGCGGGATCTGGTGGAATCGGACTACACCTTCCTCAACGAACGGACCGCCCAGTGGATCTACCAGCGCGACGATGTCTGGGGCGACGCTTTCCGGCGGGTGCCCGCCCGGCCGCCACACGGTGGCGGGCTGCTGACCATGCCTGCGCTCATGACTGCGACGGCCAATGGCGTGGATACCTCGCCGGTCGTTCGCGGGGTCTGGATGCTGGAAAGCATCCTCGGGCTTCCCCCGAAACCGCCACCGCCAAACATCGAACCCCTTTCGCCGGACCTACGGGGGGCCCGCACCATCCGCGAACAACTGGAAGCACACCGCGACCAGGCTTCCTGTCAGACTTGCCACCGGAAGATCGATCCGTTCGGATTCGCTTTCGAGAATTTCGACGAACTGGGAATCTGGCGCACTCATTACCGCAATGACGGGCAGGCCAGCCCCATTGATGCTGCTTCGGTACTCGCCGACGGGCGACCCATTGCCGACCTCGCGGCCATGAAGCAATACCTGCTGAGCGAGGAAGAGCAGATCGCCCGCAACCTCATCGGGAAACTCCTGACCTATGCCTCAGGGCGGATGCTCACACCACGCGACCGTGGCGAAACCGAACGCATTCTGCGGACGGTCCAGCCCGCCGGATACCGGCTGCGCGACATCATCCACGAAGTGGCTGCCAGCCCGCTGGTCGTCGGCCTTCCCTAACCATCTCCCGCACCATGGTTCGTCCCACCTCAGCCTGCATGAATCTCTTCGCCGCAATCACCACTCTCTTTCTGACGATGCTTCCGCTGCCAGCCGACCCACCGGAGGCGACGGATGTCTTTCCCGCGGGGATGAATGGGATCAGCCGCTACCGGATTCCCGGAACGGTGGTCACCGCCAAGGGAACCATCCTCGCCTACGCGGAAGCCCGGCGGAACAGCAGCGCGGACTGGGGCGAGATCGAAGTACACCTGCGCCGCTCGACCGACGGTGGCCGCACTTGGCTCCCACCGCAGCAGGTGGCCCACCTCGGCGCACGCATCGCTGGCCATCCCCACGAGGCGGAAGACGCGGAACGCGAGCAGACCGTCAACAATCCGGTCGCCATCGTCGACCGCACCACCGGAGCCATCGAATTCCTCTACTGCGTGAATTACGCCCGCTGCTTCTCGATGCGCAGCAGCGACGACGGACTGAGCTGGAGCACGCCGGTCGAAATCACCGCGAGCTTCGAACCCTTCCGGAAGCACTACGACTGGAAGGTCATCGCCACGGGGCCAGGCCACGGCATCCAGCTCGCCTCCGGTCGCCTCGTCGTGCCGATCTGGCTGGCGTATGGAAAACCCGGAGCCCACGCCCCCTCCGCCTGTGGCACTATCTTCAGCGATGACCACGGACGGACATGGCAGGCCGGCGATGTCGCCGTCCCGGACCGCGCTCCCTTCCGGCAACCCAACGAATCTGCGCTGGCTGCACTCCCTGACGGAGGCGTGGCTCTGATCGCCCGCAGTCCGTCTCAGGCGAACCGGAAAATCCTGACGGTCAGCGCCGACGGCGCCACCGGATGGTCGCAGCCCCGTTTCGTGGATGCCCTGTGGGAACCGGTCTGCATGGCTGGCTTCACCCACCACCCCGATGGCTCGCTTTACTTCAGCTGCCCGCGGACCGTGGGACGCGACAAGGAGGGTGTGGAGATCCCCGGAGGCCGCGGCCGCCGCGAAAACCTTTCCCTCCAGTTCAGCCGCGACGGCGGCACCACATGGTCGCCGCCAAAAATCATCGACCCTGGCCCCAGTGCCTATTCCGACCTCACGGTCCTCCCCGGTGGCGACCTGCTCTGCCTCTTCGAATCGGGCGAACACATCCGCGCCGCTCGCCTGACGGCTGCATGGGCGAAATCTCAGCCGTGACGCCCCCTCACACCGGCCGCCCCCTCACACCGGCCCGGTGGCTGCCGCCGACTCAGCAAGGCAGCCGGATTCCAAGGTCGGCCGCGCGGAACGGGGCCGGCGGCACTGGATCGCAGGGGAGGCTGAAATGCCACCATTCGTCAGCGAGCATCCGGAAGCCGGCCGACGTCATCGCTTCCTGCAGCAACCGCAGCCGCGCCGCCACCCCGGAATCGCCTCCCGCATAGTCCGCCGCGGCCGCCGCGGTGAAGTCGTCGAAATCCGATGGCATGGCCACGGCCCTGCCCGCGGCATCGCAGAGTGTCACATCCACAGCCCGGCCGTAGCAATGCCAGCTCCAGCGCCCATTCCGACCGGGCTCCGCCACAAAGCGCGGATCGCGGATCCGGTCCCACAGAAGCTGCGACGCCTCGGCCGGACGCCACGCATCCCACACCAGCAGATCGTATCCCGAAGCCACCACGCGGGTCCGGGCAATCCGCAGCGCGTCCGCCGCGTCCGCATGCAGCAGCACAGGCATCTCCGCAGGATACAGCGCCGCTCCGGAAAAGTTGTCCTCCCGCGCATACCGCAGGTCACTGGCCATTCCCGGCACCGCCCCGCTCAGCAGCACGAGCCCATGAGCCCGCGCCCTCTGGGCTACTTCTTCCATCCACGCTACTTTGCCGCTCATCCAGAAACGAAAGCACGCCATCGAGGGGACATCAAGCCGACCGCATTTTCCGGACCGGGCAGATTCCTGTGTCCCCTCCCGCTCCCGGCGACAATCATGCCATGATGACAGAGGATTCGTCCGACACGGATCTCCTGGCTGCCGCCAAAAGCGGAAGCCTCGGAGCCTATGGCGAACTGGTGGCCCGCCACCAGGGCGGCGTGCGGGCATTTCTGGCAATCCGGCTCAGCAATCCTCACGAGGCCGAAGATCTCGCTCAGGAAGCCTTTGTGACCGCTTTCCGGAGGCTGAGCGAGTTCCACAAAGGCCAGGCCTTTGCTCCGTGGGTCCGCGGCATCGCCTTCAACCTCCTGCGCAATCACATGCGCAAACACCGCCCGCTCGCTGCAGGAAACGCCAATGACCTCGCCGCCCTCGCTGACGCCCGCCTCGCCGAACGATTCACTCCCGTCCAGGAATCCCGTCTGCTCGCCGCCCTCGAACGCTGCCTCCAGAAACTCAATGACAGCGACCGCACCCTGCTGCACCGCCGCTATCACGACGAAGCCAGCGTTGCCGAAATTGCCAAAGCGGGTGGCCGCGGCCAGAGCGCCGTCACCATGCAGCTCTTCCGGCTCCGCCAGGCCCTCGCCGCCTGCATCCAATCCCAGCTGGAATCATCCGCATGAAGGAACGCCAGATAGAGGAACTCATGGCACGATTGCTGGCGGAGGAAACACTCACGCCCGCCGAACGGGAGGCGCTGCAGGCAGCCCTGACCAGCGCCACGCCGGCCAGTGCGGCTGACCAGCTGCTGCTCGACCGCCTCCTGCGGCATCACTTCATCAATGCCGGATGCGCAGCGTTCACGGCTGAGGTGCTGGCCCGACTCCATCCCGCCACCCCGAAGGAATCTCTGCGCCGCCGTGTCGTCCGCCACCTCGCATGGCGGCGATGGGGGATGCCCGCTGCGGCTGCTCTCGCCGTGGCCCTGCTCGCAGGGCAACTGCTCCCGCACAAGGCGGACGCTACCATCGTGGCCGGAGCCAGTGCAGAATGGTCGCGCGGGGCTGGACGCCAGAACGGTGCCGCCCTGCACCGCGGCGACCACCTCCTGCTCAAAAGCGGGTTTGTCTCGCTGCGCTTTGCCCGCGGAGCCCACGTCGTCCTCGAAGGATCAGCCGACCTCGAGATCACCAGCGGGAACAGCGCCGTGCTGCACCATGGGAGTGCCGTGGCCCGCGTCCCGGAAAGTGCCCACGGATTCACCATCACAGGATCGCAGGGCCGCGTCGTCGACATCGGTACGGAATTCGCCGTCAAAGCGGACGCCGCAGGCATGGAAGTTCATGTGATCGATGGCGAAGTCGCAGCCCAGCCAGTCGGCCGCAGCATGATCTCTGTCTCAAGGGATCACGCCCTGCGGATCGACGCCACCGGAGCCGCCACCATCGCGGCAGACACAGACCAGTTCCTCACTGCCCTGCCTCCGGTCCGTCCCGCCGCGCCCGCTTTCCTCCACTGGTCGTTCGATGAAGGTCACGGCCAGACCGTCTCTGCTGTCGGTCACGGACTGCCGCGCGACTCCGCCAGCGGAACCCTGACTTCGCTTCCAGGCAGCCGCAATCTGCCCTCGTGGACCGCCGGGGTGCGCGGATCCGGCATGGAGTTCCACGGCCGCGATGACTACGTTCAGACAGGATATCCGGGAATCGCGGGAACGCAGCCGCGCACCGTGGCCTGCTGGGTAAAGGTTCCCGCGGACTTCACGGACGAAGGCTTTGCCCTCGTCAGCTGGGGAGCCCATCAGGAATCCGGCGACACATGGCAGCTGTCCATCAATTCCTATCCCCTCGATGGCCCCGTCGGCCGCCTCCGCATCGGCACGCACCGCGGGCAGGTCATCGGCCTCCGCGATCTGCGCGACGGACAATGGCACCACGTCGCCGCTGTGCTCTACGGCGGGCCAGACCCCGATGTCTCCACGCACGTGCTGCTCTATGTCGACGGCGAACTGGAACCGGCCGCCACCAAAACCGTGCGCCGCGTCCGCACGGATACCGGCAGCCCCATGGCCCAACCCGTAGCCTTCGGCAAGAATTCCGCCGTGCGCGCAGCCGGCGATACCATTCACTTTCCACACACCTTCCGCGGTTACATGGATGAAGTGACCCTCTGCGCCTCGGCCCTTTCTCAGACAGATATCCGCATCGTCATGACCCTTGGCATGGCTGTTCTGCCGTGATGCCTCGGCCTGCCCCGGCAGATTTTAATTTTTTGTGTGCTGCGAGCCCCCGCCGCCGACAATCCCCAGTGCTGCCTCCTCCCCGGAAACAACAAGGCAGCCCCCCGCCCCCATGTTTCGCCTTGCCCTTCTCTGCGCCTGCCTTGGCTCCGCCACCACCTGTTCCGCGGCCATTCTCTGGACCGATGCCTTCTCCCGCAGTGCCGATCCGCTGGCCTATGATTTCACCGGTAATGGTGCCAATGATTACACGGTGGCAGGTACCTCGGGCGTAATCCCGGCGCTGGGATCTGAGAACCTTGTCATCACCGACAGCGTAAGCACGCAGTTTGCTCAGAATGTGCTCGCCGATCAGTTCGCTCCGTTTTCCCTGAGCGCGGGCGACGCCGTCACCATTTCGCTGGACGTCAATGTCTCCGGCTTCCTCGCAGCGAATGCCGCATCCACTTTCCGCCTCAGCATCCTCGATGGAAATGCCGCCAACGGGACGGGTGTGCTTACAGTCGGCTGGGGTTATTCCAATGTCGCCACGGGCGACGCCACCAGCGAAGTGCACTTCTATTCCACCCTGGCGGCCGGCGTCACCCCCACGCCCACCCTCGCCATCGGATGGTCAGGCGGTTCCCCTGCCGCCGGATTTGATTTCGGCGATTACAATTCGGCTTCAGCGGCGTCCAATGATACGGCTCCCCATGGCACGGCCCCGTCCGTCGCCTATCGCATTGCCGTGACCATGACGCAGGGCTCCCACGCAGCGTCCGGCTCAATCACCAATCTGGCTACCAGCGAGAGCACCGCCTTCTCCAACACACTCACCAACCCGTTCGACTGGGGCCAGAATGCCAGCGACGGCATCCAGCTGCTCAGCGGACTCGGCGGAACCGGCGTCTTCACGGTGGATAACATAGAAATCAGCACCATTCCGGAACCATCCGCGGCAGCCCTCGGTCTGCTCGCCCTCGTCGGTCTCCTCAGCCGCCGCAGCACCAGCAGCACCAGGAGATTCCGCTCCCATGCGGCCACGGAAAGCAATCGGCAGCTTCACTGAGACGTCGGCACGTCCCTCTCCCCGCATCTTCCCTCCTTGCCCTGTCACGCTCATGAATCGCTCTGCCGTTTCGCTGCTCGTCATCCTCGCCGCCACCTTGCCGCTGCATGCGCAGCAGGACCTCCTCGCCAATGGAAATTTCGAGGCCGATCCCTTCGACACAGGCTGGGTCCAGCTCGGAGCCGTTCCTTTCGGCGGCCTCGCCCCAGGCTCGTCCAGAGCCACCGCCTTTCCCACCCTCGCGCGCATCGGACAGAATCTCACAGGGGCCACCGCCGACTGGCAGCTCGACTTCTATTTCGCCATCCGGAATACCACGAACCGCGCGTTCTCCCTCGCCATCACCACGACGCCGGGATCAGCCGGCAACACCAGCGTCGCCACCATCAACCTGCGCTACCAGTCAGGCCAGTTCAATACCTTCAGCGCCAATTCATGGGGCAGTGACCTCGGTCTCGGTACCGTGGATTTCTCATCCGATGCCAACGACGACGGTGATTTCAATGACCCCGGCGACGTGAAAAAGGTCTACCGCATGAGAATCACGGGCAGTGGCTGGGGCACGGGCAATGGCACGTACCGGATCCAGCTTTCCAATGCCAACGAAACCACCTTCTCCCGCACGACGGTGGACCTGAACCGCTACCAGAACGGCTCCGGAAGCCTCAGCGTGCCTCAGGCATTCCTCTTCAACAGTGCCTTCGGCAGCAGCCCCGGCTTCTATGTCGACGACGTCTCCTTTGAAAATATCATCCTGGCCGATGATCCCAATCTCGCAGTAGTCAGCCCGCTTCCCGTCTTCGGCACCCTGCCCGTCGGAACGTCCGGCGTCACCAGCCGAGCCATCATCATCCAGAATACCGGCATCACGAGAGATCTCATTCTCACGGCACGCTCCTTCACCGGAGCCAATGCCGGGAACTTCTCCACTTCAGCGGCATTCCCGATCGTAATCCCCCCGGGAAATACCGCCGAGATCCCCGTGGACTTTGATCCCGGCACCGCCCGGGGAGCCTTCAATGCCGTCCTCGCACTCACCAGCAACGATTCGAGCGACCCCGTCACCCCGGTGAATCTGCCCGTCCAGCTCTACGCCGCCGGAGATTCCCTCATCGCCGATGGCACCTTCGATGCTTCTCCCTTCCCATCCCCATGGGTGACCACAGGCAGTGTCTCCGCCACGACCGGTCTGGGTCCCGGATCCCGCGCCGCCGCATGGCTCAGCGGCCCGGCCACCGGCGGTGTCAATACCACAGCCGGCCTCGCCGTGAACGGGCCCGCGGACTGGTCCCTCGAGTTCGATGCGCTCATCCTCACAGAGACTGGCCGCGCCCTGCAGCTGCTCGTGCACAATTTCGGTGAACCCAACCGGTTGGACGGCTCGGCCTTCCAGCTCCGCTACGAAGCGGGATCGTTTGCCACGCTCGCCGGGACCACCTGGAGCCCACGACCTGCGCTCGGCCAGATGCTGCCGTCCGTCGATGCGAACGCAGACGGTGACTGCGACGACCCGGGCGACACAAGGCATGTCTACCGCATCCGCCTCTCGGGCACAGCATGGGGCACAGCTTCCGCCAGCTGCGCCATCGCGGTCTCGGAAAGCAATGCGCCCGCCTTCACCCGCTTCGATCAGGGCCTCACCACCTTTGCGAGCGCAGGGCCCCGCACCTCGGGCCCCAGCTCGTTCCTATTCAGCACAGCCAACCCCGCCAACCCCGGCATCGTCGTGGACAATGTCACCATGACCGCCGGCTCCCCTGGCCCGGTCACCGTCTTCATCCCCATCAATACGATCACAGCCGACGCAGCCGCCGTTGCACTCACATGGACCAGCGACGGCTTCTCCCTCTACCGCATCTGGACATCGGAGAACCTGGTGGGCTGGTCGGTACTGGATGAGAATCTTCCCGGCCCTTCCTACCTCGATGCCCTCGTCCCCGGCCGCCCGCGCCGCTTCTACCGCGTGGAGCGTCAGTGAGGCGGACAAAGGCGCCTCAGGTCCTTCACTCTCCGCATATCTCCGGAATGCCTCTGTCAGCCGCGGCACAAATCATGCCGCCGGGCGACCTGCGTTCCCGCGGAAATTCTCCCTGCCGTCATGTTATGGTACCGTTCCCTTCTTCTCCCCGCCATCATCATCAGCGCACTCGGAGCACGCGCAGACGCTCTGACAAATCCTGATTTCGAGGCGGTGCCGTTCACCTCCGGCTGGACGGTCACAGGGGGTCCGGTGGCCGTGGCCGGGATTGCGCCGGGATCGCCGCATGCGGTGCGCTTCTCCGCCACGGGACAGGCGCTGCATCAGCCGGTGACGTGGCCGGCGGACTGGCATGTGGAGTGTCATTTCGCCATCCGCAGCACGTCGGCACGTGCATTTTCCGTGATCGTGGATGCGGGGACGGCGAATGCAGTCAATCTGCGCTACGAGGGAGGTGCGTTTGCCGCATTCAATGGCAGCGGATGGTCCACGCTGAGCACTCTGGGCACGGTGACACCGTCGGTGGATGCGAATGGCGACGGGGATCTGGCGGATGCCGGCGACACACGGAATGTCTACCGTCTGCGCATCACGGGGCACGGATGGGGCGCGGCAGGAGCCACCTACGAGGTACAGGTGTCAGACGCCGGCAGCACGGCCTTCGCCCGCAGTGCCACTGGACTGGCATTATATCAGATCGCGAATGCCGCAGCCAATGCCCGGCCGTCATCGGTTAAGTTCGGCACCGAGTTCGGAAGCAATCCCGGCTGGTGGCTCGATGACGTAGCCTCGCACCATGAAGTGCCGCCGCCGGACCGGCCGGAAATCGGGTGGCTGGTGGCCACGCCGGAGAATGCGACCGCAGGAACTCCAGTGACCCTCACATGGTCTGCATCCGGAGCGGAAAGCCTGACCCTTTCTCTGTCCGGTGCTCCGCTGACCGCGGAGAGGACCTCGGCCGTGGTCACACCATCGGCGACCACCACCTACACGCTGACGGCAATCAATGCCGGCGGCTCTGCTGCGAGATCGGTCACGGTGGGCGTCGGAGGAACACCGCAGCCGCTGCGCCTCACGGAATTCCTCGCCGCCAATGCAGCCGGACTGACAGATGACGACGGCGACCGCAGCGATTGGATCGAAATCCACAATCCCAACGCATGGTCGGTCAACGCGGGCGGATTCTCGCTCACGGATGATCCGAAGATCATGGACAAATGGGTTTTTCCCCCGCAGAGCATCGCTCCAGGCGGCTATCTCGTGGTCTTTGCCTCGTCCAAGGACCGGCGCGTTCCCGGGGCCGCGCTGCACACGAATTTCTCGCTCGCCAGTGCCGGCGAATACCTCGCCCTTGTGGACCGGAATGGCGGTGTGCTGCAGGACTTCGCGCCAGCCTATGCCCCGCAGGCGGATGATCTTTCGAGCGACGGCAGGACGTTCTTCGGAGCACCCACTCCCGGGGCCGCGAATGTGCCGGCACCCTGGCTCGGCTCGCCGACCCAGGTGCCACAGCCGGACGGGTCATGGATCATCTCGGTGAAGGCGGTGGATGCCGCGTCGGTCTCAATGCGCTACCGCGTGATGCATGGCCCGGAACAGACCGCGACGCTGCACGGGGCAGGGAACACGTGGAGCGGAACCATTCCCGCCGGAGCCGCCGCGCCCGGGCAGTTGCTGCGCTGGTACTTCACTGCCACGGATGCCGCCAACCGCACGGCGAGGCTCCCGGCCTACCTGACAACATCGGCTCCGCAGTATCTCGGCACCGTGGTGCCGGATCCAGGCGTCACCTCTCCACTGCGCATCTTCCAATGGTTCGTGGACCCGGTCAATTTCGCTGCGGCGGACACCCTGACAGGCGCACGCTGTGCAGTTTCCTACCTCGGTGAATTCTACGACAACGTGCTGGTGCATCTGCGCGGCGCAACCACCGCAAGCTTCCATTAGAAACCACACAAATTTGCATTCCACGACTCCCAGCCGTTCCGCTTCCGTGCCGACCTGCCGCGGGTGGACGAAATCAATGTCAATGCGGCCTTCAGCGATGGCAGCTACCTGCGCGACTATCTTGCCTACCGCGATCTGATGGCAGCGGGCCTTCCTGCGGCGTCCGTCGAGCCCATCCGCGTGCAGCGGAACGGAGCCTTCCACAGCCTCGGTGTCATGATCGAGAATGTGGACCGCCGCTTCCTCCGCCGGCACGGCCTCGATGAATCCGGACCACTCTACAAAGCCACCGGCAATGGTTCGTGGCTCACGGGCACGACGGGATTCGAGATGCGCAACGGTGCTCTGCCCGCGGACCTCGCAGCCTTCGCCAATGGCCTTGCGGACACCAATGCCAACCGTCAGACCTTCCTCTTCGACAACGTGAACCTTCCCGCCGTGGTCAACTACCTTGCCGCCAATGCGCTCGGCAGCATCTACAATCCCCAGAAGAATTACTACCTCTTCCGCAACACGAAGAAGGGAGAGTGGCAGATCATCGCATGGGACCGCGATTTCTCCTATGGCGACATCTGGCTCGGAAGTGGTGACACGCGCTACCCGCCCGGCGGGCCATGCCCGAAACTCATCAGCAATGAACGCATCGAACACGGTGCGACCAATCAGGACCGCCGCGGCGGTGCCAATCGGCTCTTCGAGGCCATCATGGCAACGCCGCCGGCGCGCGATATGTTCTACCGCCGACTCCGCACCCTTGTGGATGGTCACTTCGCACCCGGCAGGATCGAGTCCATCCTCGACGACTGGCAGCCACGCCTGAAACCGGAGGCCGACCTCGACCGCGCCTCGTGGGGATTCGCGCCCGGCCCAGGCGGTCCGTATGCCTTCCGCGCCGACAGCTTCGCCACCGCAGTGGAC
>JBIICE010000283.1:0-4431 GCA_044239025.1 Verrucomicrobiales bacterium | reverse complement strand
CAGACTGTGCTCCAGTTCCACATGGCTCACCCGCAGATCATCAAGGGCATCCTCCGCCCGAAACCACAGCACCGCGCCAAGAACCACACCGCAGGCGCTCACCCCATACAGTGCTGCCAGCGCCGGCTTGCGCCGCACCCACTTGAAAAACCTCTCCCGCCGCGAAACCGCCCGGGCCTGAATCGGTTCCCCGGCCAGCCACCGGTCCAGATCGTCCGCGAGGGCCGCCGCCGATGCCATCCTCCGCCCCGGATCCTTCTCAAGGCAACGCTGCGCCACGGTCAGCAGGTCACGGTCACATTCCACCCCGACTGGAACCGCAGGATCATCGGAAAGAATCCGCCGGATGACCTCACCATGAGCCTGACCGCCAAATGGCACGGACCCGCAGACCATCTGCCAAAGCATCACCCCAAGCGACCACACATCGCTGGCTGTCGAAAACGCCAGCACTTCCCCTCCCACCGCCTCGGGTGACATGTAATGGGTCGTCCCCATCCGCTCCGCGGCCGCGGTCACTCCCTTCTCGCTACCCATCAGCTTCGCTAACCCAAAATCGGTCAGCCACGGCTCACCCGTCTCGTCAATGAGCACATTCCCTGGCTTCAGATCACGATGCAGTACCCCGCGCTGATGCGCATGATGCACCGCGCGCGCCACCCGGCTCATCAGGCTCGCCACCTCCCGCGCCCCCATCCTCCCCTTCCGGTCACTGAGGCGCGCCGCCAGGCTGCCCCCCTCGATCAGCTTCATCGTGAAGAACGGAATCCCATCCAGCGCCCCCACCTCGTACACTGGCACAATGTTCGGATGATCCAATGCCGCCACGGCCTCGGCCTCGAGGGTGAATCTCGCCAGATCCGCCGCGCCCGCAAAACTCGCTCCCCGGATCCGCTTCAAGGCCACCCGGCGCTTCAGCGTCCGGTCAAATGCCTCGAACACCACACCCATGCCTCCAGCATTGATCTTCCGCAGCAGCACATACCGCAATTCTTCGCGGCGGACACTCGCCCCACCCTCTCCTTCTGCCTCGGCTTCCCCCTCCTCATCAAGCAGCGACGCCAGCGCACAGGCCGGGCAACTGCCGGCCACCAGAAGACCACCGCAAACCCCGCAACCACCTCGCACCAGGGAGGTCACCGCACCAGTATCCCCGGCCCGCACGCCCCCCTCGGGTTGGTCGGTTGAATCGATGGCTTGATTCCACATCGAGGCGGCGGTTCAGATTTCGGAGGAGAATGGCTTTCCCTGATTCATTGGGTACGGAGGATCTGAATGAGGTACCGCAGTTCTTCCTCGGCTTCTTCATTGCTGGGCACGGTGGCCCGGATCTCCCGCCGCAGGGTCTGCGCAAAGGCCCGCCGGAGGTCAAAGGCCGCTTTGCGCGCCGCGATCTCGGTCGTTCCAAGGGCCTCGGCCACGGCCGCATAAGGTCCAATGCCAGCCCCGCCCGGAAGCGCTGCCGACAATTCGGCAAACCACCGCGCTCTTCCCCTCGCGTGGTACTCCGCCCCGAGCACGTCTTTCGCCCGCTGCACAAGACCTGCCGCCCACTCCCGGTCGTACACGAACTCATCCGGATCTTCCGTATAGGCACCCGCCAACTGCGCCAGTTCCCCGGCGGTCCCCCACGGCACCATGCGCTCGCCCCCACCCTTCGCCATGCGACGCTGCGCAACTCCGTAACTTTCTCTCCACGAGCGAAATACCTCGAGCAGATAAATGCGGAACCTCCCCAACCCACGGCCCGCGTTCCTCAAACCATCCACACTACTGACATAGCAAAAAAACCCCTGCACCTCATCTGCGGCATCCTCGTGACTGCAGCCCCGCCCCCGCGCATGAAAATACAGTGGCCGCCAGTAGTTCTTCACCAGTTCATGCAGCGCTCCCACGCCACCCCGACCCCCAGCCGCCAGCACCACCGTCCATTGCGTTTCCGGGAAAAACGAGGTTTCCAACCGCCTACTCGGCGGATCGCTGGGCATGAGTTCATTTCGCATTTCTGATCAAAGGTACGGACAGGCTCCATGAATCAGCTGCGGGACCTGACTGTCAATCAGAGGGCTTAGTTAACTACCTCACATTAGAATATCATTAAATTCTCCGCGAATCCTCACGCCCGGAGAAGCGCTCCGACCGCCTCGGCACCCACCGCAACCATGCCCATGAACCGTTCCGCAGCTCCCGAATCATTAAGAGAAAACGCTCCAGACGTAATTTTACCACAGCTTATCTCGTTCATTATCAGGGGAAATCGCTCTTCCCAGGCTTTGGCCAATTGGTTCAGGGAGGAGAAGCCGGCGGTCTGCACCGCGCGGTCGTGGAGAATCCTCCAGGCAACGGGCGACTCCGGCGCGGCGAATCTCCGGAGTTCAAGGGTCATGCGTCCCATGGTGGCGCGCGGATTGATTTCGACGAGGGGACGGATCCGCAGTGCGCCATCCGGCTGACGGTGCACGAAGGCATCGACACCGAGCCACCCCCGGAATGCAGCGGCGGCGCAGCAGGGCTCCAGCAGGGCCGGTAGTTCCTCCTCGTAAAACCGGAGCGCGCCGCTTTCTTCCCAGCTGCGGGCCACTCCCTCGGGAAGACTCCGGCCAAAGGAACGCGAAGCCACACAGGCGACAAAACGGCCGGCGGCATCGCAGTGCAGCCGCACGAGGCCCCGCAGCTTCGGCCTCATGCCGGGGGCACAATCGTAATGGGCGGAATAGTCCGCGACCCGCTCAAGCCAGGGTTCGACGACGATGGATCCCTGCGCGGCCAAGGCCTTCGTGAGCCAGGCGGTTTCATGAGGCTGGAGACCTGGCTGCCGGATCCTCAGCATCCCTCGGCCCGCAAGGCTGAAAGGAGCCTTGAGCACCACCTGCGGGAAACCCTTCGCCTGCCAATCCGCCACGGCCTCGGCACATTCCCCGGCACTCCGCACCACCCGACCGGCAAGGGCGGCGGCTTCTCCCCACGATCCCTGACACGACGCCAGCAGGGCCGCCGCCGTTTCCTTGGAATAAAGATTCCGCAGCGCCTCGGACCACGGCACCGCTGGCTCCCGACGCTGCCCGGACAGGCTCCCGGCCATGGCCACACTGTCGGCACTCCACCCCCACGGACGCAGCCGACCCAGCTTCCGTGTCCGCAGCTCATCGCCCTCACCCACCCGCACAGGCGACGCCACCACCACAAATTCCGCCGGACCGATCCCCGCCGCCATCAGCTTCCGCAGATGGCTCTCCGCAGGCCGGCGATGCACCAGAATGACATCGTCCGGATGCGCCACAGCCAGCGGCAGCAGATCCAGATCCCGCATCAGCGCAGGCGTCACCCCATCCTGACCCCACGCCCCGGCCTCACGATGCAAGGCACACGCTTCCGCTCCCGGGTTGAACCAGTAAACATCCGGGGTCCGACCCCGGCTCTGCGAGAAAACTTCGAGCGATCGTATGAAGCTGTCGTCAAATCCCGCGCGCCGACGCCCCTCGGCATTGAAGGGAACATTGCCGCGCGCCCGCGCCGGACTCAGCGGAAAACTCAGGCGCTTGCGCCATGCTTCCCAGTCGCTCTCCCCGGCTTCCTTCCACTTCCGCAGCCAGCGCAGACCATAGCCCACATGACTGATCTCATCCTCGTAGATCTTTCCAAGCAGCGCCGCCGTGTCCTCATCCCCAAAACGCCGGAACAATTCCCCGTAGTGCCGCGCATAATCGAGATTCGCCTGCTCAAAGGTCAGACTGAGCCGACTCACGTAATCAGCGGGCGATTCCATCCCTCCCACATGCCTCCAGAAGAATCCATTCACGGGCAGATCCCCGAAACGGCAACCGGCCCGCTCCATGCGTTCCATGTAGAGACGGGTGTGCTCCTGCTCGTCCCGCAGCGTGTGCACAAGACCGGCCCGGAAGGCCCGCGGAGCCTCGGGAAACCGCAGCAGCGCCAGTGCCATCAGTTCGGTCGCCAGCAGTTCGTGGTTCGCAAAGAAATGCAGCAGGAGCACCCTCGTTTCCTCCCGCTCAAGTTCGCTGCCAGACGGTAGCGGGACCCGCTTCTCTCCGCCCGCGATCCGCAGTCCCTCCGGCCGCCCGGGCGATGCCGGCGTCGTCAGCAGCGCCGCCCCGCGGACGTCGTCGCTCAGCTTTCCCAGGGGAGGCGCCAGCTTTTCCTCCAGCGACGTCCCGAACAGCACCCGCTCTGCAAACTCCCGGATCTCCATCTCTCTCCCGTAGCCACGCCCGGGCGCGCTTCAACCAAAGCCCGCACAGGAAATAGATGACCACGGCCCGGCCATCTGCCATGATACCCCAACCCCATGCGCCGTCTCCCGTTCTTCCTCGCCTTCGCCACAGCGATCCTGCCCTGCCACGCCGGATCGCCCGCCTACCGCAATGCCATTCTCGCCGATAACCCGCTCGCCTACTGGGACCTCGACGAATC
>JBIICE010000068.1:0-17757 GCA_044239025.1 Verrucomicrobiales bacterium | reverse complement strand
GGTCTCTCCGGGATTCGTCGTGCTGCTCAGGCGTCCGGGACGAAGGCGCCGTGACCGGCGGTACGCAGGGCCGAGCGGAGTTTTTCTGCGGCGGCGTCGAGGTCGCTGGGGTTGGCGCGGCTGTCCTGTCGGGCGAAATCCATGTCGCGGATTTCGTCGATGGGTGTGAGATGGAGGTGAAGGTGGGGAACTTCCAATCCGGCGCACATGAGGCCGACCTTGGTGCAGGGGAAGGCCGACTGGATGCCCCGGGCGACTTTCTGGGCGGTGGTGAAGAGGTGCGCGGCGAGGGCATCCGGGGCGTCGATCCAATGGTCCACCTCGTCGCGTGGGACCACGAGGGTATGGCCTGGGCGGATGGGAGCGATCGTCAGGAAGGCCACGCAATGTTCGTCCTTCCAGACGAAGCGTCCGGGAATTTCACCATTGATGATGCGCGTGAAGAGAGAGGCCATGGGATCGTGCTGCGGGGTTTGCGGTTCGACTGGAAGAGAAACCATTTGCCGCCCTTCCGCAATTCCCTTACACCGGATTTCCGCGTCCGTTCTTCTGCATGACAACTCCCACCCGACCATGAGTTCCCGCTACGATGTGAAAGGCAAAATCGGTCACGGCGGTCTTGGCGATGTCTATCTCGCCCATGACAGCCAGCTTGGCCGCGACGTGGCGCTCAAGCGCGTCCGTCCACCCGAGGACAACCAGCAGAGTCATGAGGCACTGGAGGCCGATCTGCTGCGTGAAGCGCGCACGCTTTCCGCCCTGCAGCATCCGAACATCGTGACCATCTACGATGTGGGGAGCGACGAACAGGGATCGTATGTGGTGATGGAACTGCTCAAGGGAGAGACCCTCGATCAGGTGGCGGAACGCGGGAAGCTTTCCGTCGCAGACTTCCGCGAAGTCGTCGTGCAGGTGCTGGAGGGAATGGTGGCCGCGCAGTCGCTCGGACTTGTGCACCGCGACCTCAAGCCCGGCAATCTGATGGTCAACTGGCTGGCCAGCGGGAAATTCCAGATCAAGATCCTTGATTTCGGGCTGGCGCGCTTCAGCCGCACGGCGGTTCCGCAGACACAGGATCAGGAAGACGGCATTTTCGGGAGCATCTGGTTCATGGCTCCCGAGCAGTTTGAAAGGCTTCCGCTCGACGGTCGGACCGACCTCTATTCGCTCGGCTGCATTTTCTATCAGATCCTCACGCAGCAGCACCCCTTTGATGGGCGGACGCCCGTTGATGTGATGGTGAGCCATCTCAGTCACACCGTGCAGCCGCTCGGGGAACTGCGGACGGATGTGCCGTCATGGATGGCGTCATGGGTCATGTGGTTGATTTCGCGCGGGATGGACGACCGACCGGGCAATGCGCGCACCGCGCTTGAATTCTTTCTGGCGGAACGGAGCGGGCTCGTGGCTGCGCCGCCTCCCCTGCCCGTCACGCCGGAGCCGCCCGCGGCGGTCAGTCCGACCCGTTCCGCTGGGCACCGACCGGTGCGCGTGGTTGGCCGCGCTCCGACGCGGGCGGTGAATCCTGCGGCGGCAGGCAGTGCGACGGCTCCGACGCGACCGATGCAGCCGGCGCAAGTGGCGGCCGCGGCTCCGGCGGCGGCTGGCCGGGTCGTCATGCCGGCCGTGGTGCAGCCGAGTGCAGCGGCGGCAGCGGCGGCTCCGGCGGCCAGCGGTGCCCGCAAGTCAGGGACGTCCGGGGCGAAGGCCGCCCGTTCCTCGCCGGGGCAGGCACTGAAATGGTGGATCGCGGGCGGGGTGGGACTCGCGGCATTTTTCGGGTATCAGCTGTTCAAGCCGATGGGTCCGTCGCTGGCGCGCGCTGAGCCCCTTGAACTGATCCGTCGGCTCACCTCGCAGAACGAACCGAAAGGCGACGCGGCGCTCATTGCGCAGCTGACCGAATGGATTGGGAAAGAAGGATCGCCGGAGACCGCGGAGATTGCGGCCCTGCTGCCGCGCCTCAAAGGCGAAGGCATCGGCGAAGCGATCGCGGAACAACTGCAGAGCGCCAAGGGTACAGCGCGCGAAGTGCTCATTGATGCCGTGGGCGATCATCCCACGCCGGCCGGGGCGGCTGTTCTGCTGAAGATCATCACCGAGGAATCCGGCGACGACCGGATCCGTGCGCTGGCTTCGATGGCTCCCGCGGCATCTGCCGACGACGCCGCCGCGCTCGTCAAGGCCGCCGGGAAGTTCCCGGATGACGCGAGCCGCCGGAAGCTCGCAGTCGCCGTCAGTGAAATCCTTGCGAAGCTTCCCGATCCGGCCGCCCGGGTGACGCGCATGGCCACGTTTCTGCCGTCGTGCGATGCGGCCTTCCGTCCGGAACTGCTGCGGCTGCTGGCGGCATCCGGCGATGCTTCAGCGAATGCGGCGCTAGCGGCGGAGGTGAACGCGGGAGGCGACCGGATGCGCGATGCCTTTGCGATCCTTGATGCGTGGCCGGCACCCGATGGCGCGCTGGCGGAAGCGGCGGCGGCGGCGGCAAAGTCCGGAGATGCGTCCCTCGTGGGAGTGTGTGCGCGGCTCATTGCCCGGCTTCCGGGCCTGGATGCCGCCGAAGCGGCGGGACGGCTCCGTGGGATCCTTCCGATGGCCACCGCCGGGAGCCCGCAGGACGAATTCTGCGCCGCCGTTGGAAGCCTGTCAGGGCCGGAAGCGACCGCCCTGCTCGATGGCATCACCAGCGACGCCGCCAACGCCGCCCGCAGCAGCCTTGCCGAAAACGCGAGGAAAGTAACCGAAGTGCGCGCAGGCGACACCGTGCTTCCCGCAGCCTCGGTGGTCATTCTGAGCCATGGCAAGGACGCCTTCCAGTCGCCCACGGTGCGCTATGTCACCGGCTGGACCAAACCGACCACCCGACTCGCATGGGACCTCACCGTGGCCAAACCCGGGCGCGTTTCGCTTTCGATTCTCCAGAGTTGCGCCGAGAAAGGCGACCACAGCTACCGGATCTCCCTTGGCGAAACGTCAGCCGAACGGAACGTCCGCATGACGGGATCGAACGAACAATTTGAGAAGGTTGAAGCTGGCGAGTTCAGCATTCCGCGGGCCGGCCAATGGCGTGTCTGGCTGGAAGCCGTGCGCATGACCGAAGGCCGACCCCTCATGAATGTGCGCGAAGTCACCGTAACGGTCTCACCCTGACGACCCTCTGCGAATCGGCGGCCTGCTTACCGTGCGGGGATGGCGAGGGGGCGGCGCGATTCAGCGCAGCGTCACGAATTCGTCGTGATTGAAGAGCGTGCTCACGAGCATGGTGACGGTTGCCACGCGCACGGGATCGAGGCCCTCGGCGGGTGCGCGGCTACCGGCCTTTGCGAGGGAAGCCGCGGAGGCCGGGGTCGCGCGGAAGGCATCGCCCTGCTCAGCGAGCAGACGGAGGAGAATGCTGCGTTCCCCATCCCGGACCGACCGTCCGAGGCAGCGCTCGAAGGCCCGGCGCACGATCGCCTCGTGGTCATCGCCATGTGACTTCACGAGGTCTTCGGCCATGACGCGGGCGGCTTCGAGGTACTGCACATCATTCATGAGCACGAGGGCCTGCAGCGGCGTGGCAGTGACCTGGCGGCGCGCCACGCAGACCTCGCGTTTGGCGGCATCGAAGGTTTCCATGGAAGGCGGCGGCGCGGTGCGACGCCAGTACGTGTAGAGGCTGCGGCGGTAGAGGCCTTCGCCATTGTCCGGCTGATACGACCAGCCCCCGCCCTTTTCTTCCCAGATGCCGGGTGGCTGATACGGCCGCACTCCGGGGCCGCCGACGCGCGGCACGAGCAAGCCCGACGAAGCGAGCGCCGCATCCCGGATCATCTCGGCGGGCAACCGGAACTTCGGACCACGCGCCAGCAGGATGTTTTCGGGATCCTCGCGGAACAACGCTTCCTCGCCGCCGCTTTCCTGCGACCATGTCCGGCTCATCGCGATCATCCGGAGCATCGCCTTCACATTCCAGCCGCCTTCCATGAACCGGACGGCCAGAAAATCGAGCAGTTCCGGATGCGATGGCAGGCTGCCCTGATTTCCGAAGTCCTCGACCGTGTGCACGAGGCCGCGCCCGAACATCTGGGCCCAGAGCCGGTTCACCACGACCCGGGCGGTGAGTGGCTGGCGTCGGTCGGTGGTCCAGCGTGCCAGCCCGAGACGGTTGCGCGGCCACGAAGGATCGAATGCGAGCAGGCTGCCGGGCACGCCGGCGGCGACTTCCTCGCCACGAGCATCGTAGGCCCCGCGCTGCAGCACGTAGGCCGTGCGCGGTTTGGCCGCTTCCTTCATGACCATCAGTTCCGGAATCCGGTCGGCCCGCGCGTGGAGACGCGACCTTGCCTCCTGCAGTTTCTGCTGCGCCGCCTGCCATTCGGGATCGTGTGCACCCAGCCAGTATTCGTAGAGATCTGCGGCGCTGACCGTGGTCGAGACACCCGCCAGGTTCGCAATTTCCAGCGCGCTGAGATTCCGCGCAAAGACCCGGAAATCGTCGACTTCCCCGCCCTTGAAGCCGCGGTCCCGGAACCGCTGCCCAATCGTGATCTGGGTGGCTTCGCCGCCGTGATTATTCCTTGTGAGCTGATCCTGCACGGTCACGCAGTCGGCTGGCTTGCCATTCACGAAGATCTTCAATCCGGCGGCCCGGCTGCTGCCATCGCTGGCCATGGCGACATGGACCCACGAGCCCACGGGAAGTTCGTCCTTCGTCTGCACGCAGATGGCATTGCCCGGCCAGAAATGAATGAGGGCAGCACTGAGACGGCCGTCTTCGATGAGCATCTGATAACCCCGGCTCGCGGCGTCGGTCCATGCCCGGCTCCGGTGGAAGACCACAGCACGATCCTTCCGGTCGGGTGTCTTCAGCCAGAGCGAAACCGTGAACGGCTGTTCGCGTGGAAATCCTCCTCCGGCATTCAGATTGACACCATTCTCGCCATCGAACTGCAGCGCCTTCCCGTCGCGTCCATGCACCAGAACGGGATTGTCGAATGGCTGCGCCGGATCGTCGGGCTTCACTTCATTCTTCGTGAGTTCCTCGAACTGGAAGCGGGCGAGTTCGCCGGGAATCGCGATGACCGATCCCGAGGACGAACCCCATTGCGTGAAGGCCTCGCGCCGGGTTTCCCGCAGCCGCGTCACAGCCGCCTCGGCCTTGCTGACTTCCTCCGCAAGCCCCGCGAGTTCGCGTTCGTCTTCCGGCGTGCTCAGCGGCAGTGCCGGCGTCGGAGTGTCATCTGTGAAGTGCGCGTAGAGCCCGCTCTCGTCGATGTTCTGGAAGAAGGACGACAGCGCGTAGAAGTCACGCATCGTCACCGGATCGTACTTGTGATCGTGGCAGCGGCTGCACTCGAGCGTCAGACCGAGAAAGGCGGTTCCGTAGGTCGCGACGCGGTCGTTCACGTATTCGACCCGGAATTCCTCTTCGACGCTGCCGCCCTCGTTGGTCTGACGATGCAGACGGTTGAAGGCAGTCGCCACCTGTTGGTCACGGCTCGCGCCTTCGAGCAGATCACCGGCGAGCTGCCAGGTGATGAATTGATCGTACGGCAGGTTGTCATTGAAGGCCCGGATCACCCAGTCACGCCACGGCCAGACGTCGCGATGGCGGTCGTTCTGGTACCCGTAGGTATCGGCGTAGCGGGCGATGTCGCACCAGTCAGCCGCCATGCGTTCGCCATACGCTGGCTGGGCGAGCAACTGATCGACGGCGCGGCCGAGGGCCGCGGAATCCCCGCCTTCTCCTGCAGCCTTGCGGCATTCATGCGACGGCGGCAGTCCGGTGAGCGCCAGCGATGCCCGGCGCAGGAGACGATCGTGGGACGCCCGCGGGCGCAGCGACTTCCCTTCCCGCGCGAGCCGAGCCACCACGAAGGCATCGATTTCATTCCCGCCGTCGGGAACGGGCGGAACGGGAGGGGCCTTCGCTTCCTGAAACGCCCAATGATCCTGCCACGTGGCTCCGCCTGCGATCCAGCGCCGCAGAATTTCCCGTTCCTCCGTGGAAACCGTGAGGTGCGACTCCGGCGGCGGCATGACTTCATCCGGATCCGTGGAGTCGATCCGTGCCATGAGCAGGCTCTTTGCTGGATCCCCGGGCCGGATCACCTGCCAGCCATCTCCGGCGTCCGGCGTGGCCCGGAAGGCATCCTCGGGACGATCCAGCCGCAGCTTCGCCTTCCGTTTCTTCTCATCGGGTCCGTGACAGAGAAAGCAGCGGTCGCTCAGGATCGGCTTCACGTGAAAATTGAAGTCGATCACGTCAGGAACCGCCGCAGCAGCCGCAGCCGGAAGGAGAAATGCGAAACGGAACACGCGTGGCATGCTCGACCTTACGGATTTGCGGCCCGGGCCTTTCAGCGGCATGGCGGTCTGGACAGATCGCCTTTCCGGAGCGAAACACGGGCAGCATCTGTTCCCCCTTTTCCCATGGACCTGCCTTCCGATTCCCACTGCCTCCGGCGCAGATTTCTTGCCGGGGCCACCGGCCTTGCGGCCGCGGGCTTGGCGATGCCGGGACTTGCGGCCCGCGCGGGCCGGGTGTTCGACGACGCGCGACTGGCCCTTGCCACCAAGGCGCTCGACGATGCGGTCGCGGCGAAGCTTGTGCCTGGCGCGGTCTGGTGGCTGGAACGCCTTGGCGCGGTCCGCAGCGGGCACACGGGCAACCGCATGATCGATCCCGAAGTGCAGCCGATGCGGCAGGATACCATCTTCGACGTGGCGTCGCTCACGAAGGTGGTGGCCACGGCCCCTTCGGTCTTCCTGCTCATTCAGGAAGGCAAACTGTCGCTTGATACGCGCGTCGCGGCGCTCATTCCCGCATTTTCGGGGAATGGCAAGGACACTGTCACGATCCGGCATCTTCTCACGCACACGAGCGGCACCCGCAGCGGGATTTCCCGCACGGAAACGCCATGGTCGGGCTACGCGGAAGGCATTCAGCGCGCGGCGACCGAACCGCTCATCAACCCGCCGGACACGAAATTCCTCTACAGCGACATCAATTTCATCCTGCTGGGCGAAATCGTGCGGCTGCTGAGTGGATCACCGGTTCATGAGTTTGCGGCGGCCCGGATTTTCCGTCCGCTGGGCATGCGCGATACTGGCTACCTGCCATCGCGGCGCCTGACGGGGCGCATGGCACCCACGACCCGGGAAGCCGCAGGGCTCGTGCATGGGATCGTGCACGACCCCACGGCCCGGCTCATGGGCGGGGTCGCCGGGCATGCCGGGCTTTTCTCGACGGCAGCCGATCTTGCGCGCTTCTGCCGCATGCTGCTCACGGGTGGACGCACGGACTCCGGCCGCCGGCTTTTTGCGGCACGCACGATTCAGCTCATGACCGGACCCGTCCGGCTCCGGGATGGCACGGTGCGCACGAATGGATTCGACAACGCGAGCCGTTATGCTGATCCGAAGGGCGAGTGCTTTGGGCCGCGTTCGTTCGGTCATACAGGCTGGACCGGTACCGCGCTCTGGATTGACCCGGACGTGAGCGCTTTTGTGATTCTGCTGACGAACCGCAACCACCCCCGCGAGGGCAACGGCGTCAAGGAACTGCGCTGGCAGTTCGGGACCCTTGCGGCGGAAGCCATGGGCCTTCCCCGCCGCCGCACCGCATGGCAGCAATCGCCAACGCGCCCGCAACTGATGGCCCGGCGCGGGCGCGTCAGTCCGGGCATCGATGCGCTCGCCGCCGCGGATTTCCGCGAAATCGCCGGAGCCAGGGCGGGCCTCATCACGAATCACACGGGACGCAATCTCAAGGGGACGCCGACGATTGACGTGCTTGCCAAAGCGGGCGGCCTGTCGCTGCGCGCCCTTTTCAGTCCGGAGCATGGCATCCGCGGAACGGAAGACCGCGAGGGCATCGCCGATGACCGGGATGCCGCCACGGGGCTTCCGGTCTTCAGCCTCTATGGCGAACGCCGCCGCCCGTCGGCCGCCCAGCTCAAGGACATCGACACCCTCATTTTCGATATCCAGGACATTGGCTGCCGCTTCTATACCTATGTCGCGACGATGCTCGAATGCATGCACGCCGCGTCCGGCCGCAGCATGCGATTCGTCGTGCTCGACCGCGTCAATCCCATCGGGGGAACCCGCATCGAAGGCCCCGTTTCCTCCGGAAAACCTTCGTTCACGGCCTGCCACCCCATCCCGGTCCGCCACGGCATGACCGCGGGAGAACTCGCCCGGCTTTTCCAGCGGGAACTGTCGCTCGACCTTGAACTGAAGGTGATTCCGGTCTCGGGTTGGTCCCGCCGCGATTTCTTTCCGGATACCGGGCTGCCATGGATCAATCCGTCGCCGAACATGCGCAGCCCGGACGCTGCCGTGCTTTATCCGGGGGTTGGTCTCCTCGAATTCTGCAAAGTTTCGGTCGGCCGCGGCACAGAGGCACCCTTCCAGTTCTTCGGTGCCCCGTGGATCGATTCCCGGAAACTCACGGATGCGCTCGGATCGGCGAATCTTCCGGGGCTGCGCGTCAGCCCGGCGCGGTTCACGCCGACCGCCAGTGTCTTCAAAGGGGAAGTCTGCGAGGGGGTGCAGCTGACGGTGACCAAACGGAGTGAACTTCCGGCGGTGGCTGTGGGCATGCACCTCGCGGCTGCCGTCGTGGCCCAGGCTCCGGCGTCCTTCGATCTCAGCCCGCTGCAACGTTTGCTGGTGCATGAACCTTCGCTCAAGGCCCTTCAGAAGGGAGCGGGCGCCGTGGAGGTCATGCAGGCATGGCAGAGCGATCTCCTGAAGTTCACGAACCGGAGTCACCCGTTCCAGCTCTACCCGGAATCCGGTTCCTGATGAACGAGGAATGCCCTGTCCCATGTCGCTGAAGCGCCTTGCCTGTCTCGCCGCCGCCGGATTCTTCCCGTGGGTGATCCCGGTTGCCGCGCAGTCGCTGCCTGTGCCTCGCTACGAACGCACGGCTCCGCTCGCACTGCGGAGCGAAGCGCTGACGGCCACGCTGGGAACCGACGGAGTCGCGGCACTCGTGCAGGACCTGCTGACGGTCGCGCGCCGCCAGCCGGATCTTCCTCCTGTTCTCCGGTCCCGCTGCGTCGCCATGGTGCTTTCCATCCGCCCCGGGGAACGCGATGCCTTCATCACGGATGGCCAACTGAGCCGGATTCCGGATTACCGGCCGGAGGCTCCGCTCAGCGTCCCGGAGGCAGCTGTGGTGCACGACCGTATCCGCGCCGCGGCGGAAAGACTGGCGCTTTCGGCCCAACCGGACGCCCTCGGCATCGCCGCTGCGCTCGCGGGCCTCGCCTGGCCAGCGGAAGCCGGCAACTCCCTCGACCAGCTCACCTATGGTTCCCGCACGGACTGGCAGCCGCTCAGCTTCCCGGAACCTCGGGAGGATGCGGCCTCGGGCAACCTTCCGGCGGTTTCCCGGGCCAGCCTCCGCGCCCTCGTCCCGGGCCCGAAACCATTCGTCGTCACGGTCACGGCGGAAGCCGCCTCCCTCCCGCCGGACCAGGGTGGCGCTCCAGCCCGATTCTCGCTGCCGCAGCCGCTCACGGAAAACAACAACGCCGACCGCCTCAATCAGCTGCTCGGCAGCCGCCACGCGCCATGGCCGACCGGATGGCAGGGATCGCTTTCACTTTCACCGGCAGCCCCGCAGAGCGGTGCCTCGCTGTTCGCCGCAGCCTTCGCCGCCGCCGATGGGCTTGTCTCGGGCGAGGCGGCCGACCCGGCCTGCGTCATCGCGCTCGGCCTTGGCAATGACGGGAATCCCCTGTCCATCGGCCCGCCGGAAGTGATTCTGCGCAACTGCGCCAGCGGTGCCCTGAGGCAGGTCATTCTCCCGGCCGCTTCCGTCCCGGCCCTCACTGACTGGCTCCTCCTCAATCCGACGGAATGGCCCCTCCTGCTTGAGGTCGGACTCCACACGGCGCGCTCGGCCGCGGATGTCATTGCCCTTTCCCGCGAACAACTCGCTCCCCTGCTCCTCAAGGCCGACCGGCAGTTCGATCTCACGGTGGCCCCGCTGCGCGGCAAGCCGGACGCCCTGAGCCTGCTCCGGTCGCCCGACGTGATCCGACGCCTCGGGGAGGTAACGCAATGGCACAGCCAGCACCTCTCGGCTCAGTTGCTGCTGCGGGTCGCCACGCGCAGCGCCCCCGGATCGATCAGTCCGGCGGCTTCGCTCCGCGAAATCGACAGCCGCAGCACGGGCCTCCGCGTGCAGCCGAAAGGAGCCCTCCGCAAAGGCCAGCGCGGTCTCCGCAAAACTCCTTTCGGCAAGGCATGGGACGACCTCAATGCGATCCGCACAAAGGTCCATCCCGACACCCGCGAATACTGCGCGGAAATGCTGGAACTGGCCCGACTCCTCGATCGCTACGCCGGAAAATGGCCGCCGGACAATACCCGTCCCTACCCGGATGAACCACCGGAAGTCACCCGCCAGCGCCAGCGCGTCGCCCGCCTGCGCACGAACCTCACGAATCCGGCACCGGCTCCGCCCTGACTTTTCCGGAGCGACCGCCCCGGCGCACGGCGGCCCGCAGTTGTCCGCAGCCGGCCTCGACATCGATTCCGCGCCGCTGCCTCACCGTCACCGGCAAGCCTGCCTCCTTGAGAATCCTCTGGAAGGCTACCACCCGGTCGCTCTCCGGCACTTCCCCGCTGAAACCATCCACCGGATTGAGCGGAATCAGATTCACCTGCACGGGCCGACCCGCGAGCAGGGCCGCCAGCCTCCGGGCGTGGTCGGGGGAATCATTCGTTCCGGCAATCAGTGTCCACGCCATGAGCACGCGGCGACCGGTCACTTCGGAGTATTCCCGGCAGGCGTCCAGTACCTCGGCCAGCGGCCAGCGCCGGTTCACGGGCAGCAGGGCGCTCCGCTCTTCGTCGCTCGCGGCATGCAGACTCACGGCGAGCCGGAACTTCTGAGCATGCCGCGCGAGCCTTCGGATCCCCGGCACATGCCCCACCGTGCTCACCATCACCCGGGCCGCGCCAATCCCCATCCCACGGGTGTCGGTCAAAATCGCCAGCGCCTTCAGAGTGGCGTCGGGATTGTGCAGCGGTTCCCCCATGCCCATGAGCACGACATTCCGCAGCTTCTCCCCATGCAGCCGCTCGCAGCAACGCGCGAGGTGCAGCGCCTGCCCCACAATTTCCCCCGCAGTCAATTGCCGCACCAGACCCATCCTGCCGGTCGCACAGAAAACACAACCCATGGCACAGCCGACCTGTGTGCTCAGACAGGCCGTGAACCGACCCGGATACCCCATGAGTACCGACTCCACCTCTTCCCCGTCGGCCATCCTCAGCAGGTACTTCCGCGTCCAGTCTTCTCCACTGACCACGGCGCGCGCCTCCACAGGCAGTCCCTCCGGTTCCGTCGCCGCCGATGCCAGCCAGCGCTGCAGCGGAGGTGGAAATTTCGTACCGGCGGTGGCCATGCCGCCCCGTTGCAGCGCCCGGAACAGCAATCCGGCATGCGACCCTGCCAGCCCCTGCGACACAAGGAGTTCCTCCAGTTCCTCGTGACTCCAGCCAATCAGTCCGCCACCGCCGCCGTTTCCGGAATGTGCCATGCCGCGCTTCGTTTCCATGCCGCTCAATTCCCGAGGCTCACCTCGACTCCCGGGACGGCCTGCTGCAGCACCTGACTACCGGCTGCGGTCGCCTTTGATTGCCAGAGGTACACCTTTTTGAGCGATTTCAGCGCGGCCAGCTGGGCGAGCCCGGCATCGCTGACGCCGGTGCTGTAGAGATTGATCTCCTCGAGCGCGGCATTGCCCGCCAGCTGCGCCAGCCCGCCATCGCCAATTTCCGTCCGGCTCAGGATGAGCCTCGCCAGATTGCGCATCCCCGCGAGGGCCGCCAGATCTCCGTCCTTCACCCGCGTGCGGCTCAGATCGAGCGTGTGAATGTTCAGCGCAATCGGCGCGAGTTCCGCAAGTTTCAGATCGCCATGGGCCCGGTCGCTATGACTGAAGTCCAGTTCGAGCATCCGCCCGTTCTGCGAGAGCTTCCGCACATTCACATGATCCTTCTGCAGGGCCGCCACCACCGCCGCATCCGGATCCGGCAGACCCGCGGCAATCGCATCCACCAGAAAGACCCCGCCCTGACCACTCGGAATGCTCACCCCATCCCCCAGATCGGCCCCGGCCTTGATCCACTCGAAGAGCGCTTTCCGGTCGGAAACACTCAGCGGCTGTCCCTTCTGCGGCATGAAATCAGGATCGTCCGGCGGCAGAATCACACAGGCGTAAACCCGGCTTTTCTCGGGATTCCCCGGCAGGATCGCCGGCTTGCCATTGATCCCCGCACGGATCGCATCGGGCGTGTGCAGCGCCAGATCGCCCTTCTGCTTGTCCGACCCGTGACACTTCACACAGGCCTTTGCAAAAATCGGCCGGATTTTCGAAAAGTACTGGCTGTTCCGGGAAACCGGCCGCGCCGGCTCCGGCACTTTAGCCACTACCGGCACCACCGCGGTCTCCGGAATCGGTGCCGCCGCAGGAACGGCCGGAGCCGCGGGCATCGCCACTGCCGGTGCTGCCGCGGGAACCCCGGGGGTGGCTGCCGCCATTTCAGCTGGCGTCCCCGCGCCGCCTTGCCCTTCGGCGAGGGCTTCCTCCAGTCCAGCCGGAGCCGCCGGAGCCGCCGCTTCCGCGGAGACAACTTCGGAGGGCGTCAGGGGCGCGGCCCCCTCGGGTGCCGCGCGGAACGGATCCGACTCCGCAAGTCCGCCGCCCTCGGGGAATTCCACGGCACCTGCTTTCGGTGGCGCCACCACGGCCACCGCTTCGCGCTTCCAGTCGAACTTCCATCCGCCCGACAGCAGGGAACGCACCACCCCGCCCAGCACGGCGGCAAAAGCCACGACCACCAGCACCCGCCAGCCCAGAATCCAGAACGCCTGACCTTTCCGCGCCGTCGGCGGCTGCAGGGGGTCAGGCCCATAAAACCGCTCCCGCAGATAGAGCACTCCGGCATCCCGTCCCCGCCGCTTGAACCACCAGGCCCCCGCCCCGGCCAGCGCCGCTGTCAGCGGCAGCAGCGACTCCCCAAGCGCCACGGCATCGGGCTTCCACAATGTCAATCCAAACAGCATCGCCAGCACCCCGCCGAGCGCCGCCACCGCACAGAACAGCAACCACAGCACCGCAGGCTCCAGATCCCGCGCGTTCCGCCGCAGAATGAATCCCTCCATCAGCAGCACACCCGCAAGCAGTCCCAGAGGCACGCTCAGCAGCACAACAGGCATCATCGCAGACATCAGTTCAGCATTTTCTCGGTTCCCCCCCCACTATACACAACTCTCCGGACGCAGGCACGAAAATTCCATCCCCATCCAGTACCGGAAAAGTGGCCCGAATCATCAACAATTCCAAAAAAGCCCTTGCAATCGCACCGCTCCTCCGCACCATAGCGGCCCACCGGAAAAACGGCAGGAAAGACCTCTTCGTCTAGCGGTTAGGACATCGCCCTTTCACGGCGAGTGCACGGGTTCGAGTCCCGTAGAGGTCGCCACTCCACAGAGCAAGTGGCGCTACGACAAAGGTAACAAAGGTAACAAAGACCCCAGGGGTTCGCCGGCCCGCCCTTCGCTGTCGGCCGCTGCAACTACCGCACTGTGCGATCGGCCATTGCTGCGCCCTTTCGTGGCTCCGTTCCGTTTTCGTGGCCCCTTTTCCGTGGCGGAGCCCTCAGCGCCAACGCTGCGAATGATTTACCTATTTCTAGGGGATTGCCGGAAAACCAATTTCCGCCATGATCGGGACACAGCAGACGGCATTGGCTCCACCCGTTGGAACGCAGTGCCCGCGCGAAACAGTTTTCCGATTTGTTGGACCGGGTGGTCCGATGAGGCAAAAAAGACCCGCGTTCCCTATGGGTGGGGAACGCGGGTCGCTTTGTCTGATCCGTTGGTACACCTCCCGAGATTATTTAGTTAGCAAAACCTGAAAATCTGTTGACTCCAATCAATAGTGGTTTAGATCAATTGTGTCTGTCGGTGATTTGCACTCCGGCAGAGCTAACTGAATCAGAGGCTATGCCCCGCGCCGCCCTCCCCCAGAGGGCGGCGCGGCTTTTTTTACGGGGCCTTCCCCGCGGCTTTTTTACGGGGCCTTCCCCGGGATTGACTCGCACCTGAGGCGAACTTGCGCCGGGGGGCATGCTGCCTGGATTGGGTCCGGCTGGAGGGGGCAACTGCTTCGCACTCCCCACTGTCGGGGCCTGACGTCAAAACTGGGAGAGCCGCGCCCCTCAGGCCCCGTGTCGCTCCCGGAGCACCCGGGCGGCCGCGGTCATCGATTGCAGCTTGGCGAAGGCGGTCGCTTCGTCATTGACGCAGCGGTTGGCGAAGCAGCCGAATCCGCAGTCCGGGTTCAGAAAAATGCGTTCTTTAGGCCAGTACTGCAGGGCTGCTTCGGCCCGGGCCACGATTTCCGATGGGTTCTCGGCCTGTTCCGTGCGGGGATTGACGCAACCCAGACCGATTTCCCGATCTCCGAGGGCCCGGCCGACGACGGCGAGTTCGCCCGCGCGCGGCGTGGCGTATTCGAGCACGAGCTGGCGGACCTGCATCGCAGCGAAGGCTCCGACCAGTGGCTGATAGTCCCCGGAAATGAGAACATCCTCGCGGCGGCTCCAATTCCCCCGGCACACATGGATCCCCAGGCGCATCCGGTCGGCGAATCCCTCGGTGACCCGGTTGTACAGCTCCACGGCGTACTGGAGTTCCGCGGTCGGATCCTGCCGGGTCGCGAGGGTGGCGCACATGAAGGTGCGTCGTTTCTGATCGCCACTGTGCACCACCTCAGTCAGCACAGGTTCGTCAAACTGCACAAAATCAACGCCTTCATCGGCGAGTTCCGCCAATTCCTCCCGCAGCAGGCGCACCACATCGACGGCCATGGCTGATTTGTCGGAATAGGCGGACTGAGTGTGCGCCGAGACCCACATGGCGCGGGTCAGCAGATAGGGACCCGGGAGGGTCACTTTCACGGGAAGGCCCGTGAAACGGCGCACCGCGCGCAGTTCGTCGGCCGCGAGCGGAGCCCGACGGCTGAGCCTGCCGACGCAGGTCGGATTCCGGATGGCGAAGGCCGGCGCATCCAGCGTCCGCAGCATGTCCTCGAAGGCTTCCTTGTCTTCCACGGTGTCCAGCATCTCGGCGAGCGACATCAGTTTCGTCCCTTCCACCTTCTCGGTCAGAAACGAATAGAAATTGTCGCGCCGCAGTTCCCCATCGACCACCATATCGACCCCGGCTTCTTCCTGAAGCGCCACACAACGCTGCACTTCCCCATCGGCGAGGGCATCGAACTCCGCCATGCTCATCCGGCCAGCCCGCCTTTCCCGGAGCGCATCCAGCAGTCGCGCGGAACGCGGCCACGAACCTACCTGAGTGACCGCGAACGATGGGAGGAATGGTTTCATGTGCTTCGGTGGATGCTCAGTTCGCGGAATCCAGTCGCGGAATCAAGTTCCCGGTGAAAAATCAACCCGGCGGCGTCGCCCAGCACCAGTTCCACGGTCGTGTACACGAGACACCCCGGCAGGAGATGCCCTCCCAGCGTCACTCCGTCGCCGTCGCTCGCCGCGAGGTGCAGATGACAGCCATCCGGACCGAGGGTACCGGTCAGCGAGACCACCTCGAACTTCCCCTCCCGCAGGGTTTCCTCCCTGCGGTCCGCAAGGCGCAGCGCCAGTCGCGTGAGACTGCCGACCGCCGAAAGCACGACGCCCGCCCGCAGCGGCACAAGGGATGTCAGCTTCTCGAGTTCCAGACGCAGATCGTCCCCCGGCCGCAGCCGGACGGCGTGAACCCGGAAATCACTGGCGGTAAAATGACGCATGGCGCTGCACGGAATAAAAAACCGGCCGCCCGGCATGCCCGGACGACCGGTTGGTGTCACTCGCTCAGATCCTCACTTCGCCTTTGCCAGAATGCCATCCAGCTTCTTGGCGAAGTCCTCCGGGGAGGACGAACCCACCTGCTTGCCGACCGACTTGCCATCGGCTCCGAGGAACTCGATGTGAGGAATGCCGCTCACGCCGAAATCCTTCATGGGCTTCTCGTTGCCCTTCTCATCGGCATCCAGATACGCCCAGATGAACTTGTCATGGAAGCCCTTCACGGCATCGCTCGGATAGACCTTTTTCTTCATGACCTGACACGGGCCGCACCAGGTCGCGGAAAAAATGACAATCACGGGCTTCTTCTCCTTGGCCCCGGCTTCCACCGCCTTGGCGTAGTCATTCATGAACTTCGGACTTCCCTTGGGAGCTTCCTCCGCGCAGGAAATCATCGGAAGGCCCGCCACGGTGGCTGCGAGCGCCAGAAACGTTCTCGTTTTCATAAGGTCAATTGGTTGGTTTGGGTTGGTCTTGTTCTTGGGTGTGCCAGATCGGGGTGTGCCGGATCGACCGCAGGGAACGGCTTCCCCATGAAACGGTCAAGGTCCGGAATTTATTCATGATGCGAAGAAATGCAGCCGCTCACAGGCTTCCCCGAGCGCGCCGAATCCGCTGGTGCGGCCCTCTTCCCAGCGCCGCAGTCCCTCCATGTCCATCATCTGACGATGCTCGGGATTGTCATAGGACATTTCATGCAGCACCCGCAGCCAGTGCGCTTCCCGCTCGGCCGGGAAATCGCTCCGCACGGTGAAGACACAGTGATCATACCGCTGCGTGGTGGCGAGGATTCCGAAGACGGCCGGATCCACCGTGCCGTCCTTCGTCCACGCCTCCCAGTTGAGATCAATCATCGCGGAAGCGTCGGCGTCACCGGATTTCAGACACAGAAAGGCTTCCTTTTCCCCGCCAATGTGATCGCCGTGCTTGCCGACGAGGATATCGAAACGCCTGACGGTGTAGTCATCGCCCGGGCGCAGCCCGTGACGCAGCAGGAGTCCCTGCGGAATGAGGGTAGCCTGCGGCGAATCCTTTGCACCGAACGCCACGGTCCGGCCGCGCAGGTCTTCCACGGAGGCGATCCCGGCCTCTTTCCGCACAATCAGATGCGAGACCCGGTCGCGGTCGGTATCCCGCATCGCAATGGCCCGGCAAGTCCCCCCGGAACGGCGCTGGGCATCGACCCACGCCAGCGGGGAATTCCATGCAATGTCCAGATGACCGGCGAGGAGGCCCTCGTTCTGCAGCTCGTAATTCGTATAGAAAACGACGTCCATGGGACAGCCCCGCGCTTCGAAGAATTCACGGATGATGTCCCAGATGACCGATACCTTGGGGTCGTAGAGGACAGCCCCGACAATGACAGGTTTGGCAGTGTTCATGTGGCTCGTGCAGTTCGTGCGGTGGCGGTCTCTCATCCGAAAAGCGGCAGATCGACGAGGATTCGTCCGATGAATTCCCGCAGATGATCGGTCGTCGGTGCCATCACAATGTTCGCACGGGCATCACGGAACACCCGCTCGAGTCCCAGATGCTTCGAAAACGCCGCCCCGCCGCACGCCCGCATCGCCAGATCGGAAACCCGCGCCGCGGTCTCGCCGCCCACAGCCTTCAGCCCGAGCAGCAGACGCATCGCATCGGGATCGCCCGCCCCGGCCTTCGCGAGCACCGCCACGAGATACGCCCTCGCACGGTCGGTCTCCATCCGCATCTCGGCAAGGGTCGCCCGCAGGTTGGGAAGGTCGCGCAGCCCCGTCCCGGTGTGTTCAAAGCCATGACCCATGATGTGCCGGCGTGCCGCCGCATAGGCGGCTTCCGCGAGCCCGGCTCCGATCGCCCCCTGACAGATCAGAAAGACCGGCAGCGCCC
>JBIICE010000282.1:0-4492 GCA_044239025.1 Verrucomicrobiales bacterium | reverse complement strand
TGTCCATCTGTCGGATCCTCTCCGCGTGCCGCATCCGTCGTTTTCGCTGAAGGTACTCGGGATAGTTGTTGGGGTGATCCGTTCGTGCTCGCATATTCCGGTCGGGCTGGTAGGATCTGGTTGAATTTCAATGAGCCTGCCATCGTCTGGATGGTGGCATGACATCCCCAATCGTTTCCCGCTGCATGAAGATCCGGATTTCACTGATGTTGGCCTTTGGCCTTGGGCTGGTTGCCATGGTGCTCCGTGAGATTTCTGGGAAACCGGGTGGAGGCGGAGCAGACCGGGTGAGTTCCGAGGAACGGATGCTGGCGTTGCCGGTGTCCGGAGAGGCTCAACTGACAACCACTGCGGGCGGAGCGCTGGCGAAAGCGGGACGCGATCCTGATTTCGGGCCGATTCACGAATTTCGCGGGTGGCTCTCTGAGTATCTGGAAGCAGAGCCGGGTGAGCGTCTGGGGATGGTGGCGGAAGGTGCCCGGATGGCGGCGGCGCGGCGGCCGGAGATGAAGCGGCTGATCCTTCAGCGTCCGCAGTTGGCACTGGAATTGGCCGTGCGGACGGTTGTGCGGCAGCAATTGCCGGAATTGGTCACCGAGCACCTGGAGAAGCCGGTGAGCCGCCGTGGGGACTACAAGGCGTACTTTGGCCGACCGCTTCCCGGGGCCGTGGTTGATCCCGGGACCGACCTTGTGCTGCGGTATCTGGAGACCTCGGATGGCGAGAGTTACCGGGCGCATGTGTTCGGAGCGATGCAGGAAGCCGTGAGCCGGAAGGACGTCCCTTTTTTCGGGTATGCGATTGATCGTGAGCTGGCGGTCGCCGAGAGTCCCGTACGGGCACTTGATGCTGGGGAAACGGTGGCGGCAGGCACGGTGATTGACGAGACCTGTCCGGTCTCGGGCACGGTGACGCCGACGGAGACGGAAGAACCCATTGTGGTTGAGCCCGAGGTGCCATTGGTCGAACTGGCTGGTCGGCTTATCCGGCTGTGCAATGGGACGCACGTAACCATTTTCGGGGAAGCGCAGCGCTGGGCGAGCGGCGGTCCGGGAGGGGCCGGGTATTTCTACGACAACTACCCCGGCACGTCATCGGAAGCGATTGGCAATTTCCGATGTCTCTACATCCGGATCACGTATCCCGATCAGATGCGGGCCCCGAACACGGAAGCGCGCGCGTGGAGCGACATGCAGAATGTTTCCCGGTTCTATCTGGAATCGTCGTACGGAAAGCTGACCACCACATCGGTGGTGACGCCCCTTATCGTGCTTCCGCACACCAGGGCATGGTACATTGCCAAGGACAGTGAAGTCGACGGACTTGGGCTCGTGCATTCGCACGCCCGGGCCGAAGCGCGCAAACTTGGCTATGATAACAGTCAGTTCAATTGTACCATTGTGCGCGTCAACGAAGGCCCGCGCCTCAGTGGCATTTCGTGGGGTGGCGGAGACAGTGTATGGGTCTCATGGGATGGCATGGACGTGCTCAATCACGAGTGCGGACACTCGCTGGGACGGAATCACGCGAACTTCTGGAGGACGAGCGACGGCACGGCCATCGGGGTCGGAGAAAACCAGGAATATGGGAATAGCTACGATGTGATGGGCGGCGGCGGCGGCTTTGGTGCGCACTACAACAGCTACAGCAAGCGGTCGCTCGGCTGGCTGCAGGATCCGTATGTGCACCGGCCCGGAACCACGGCATCGCATAATGGCATGTACCGGTTGTATGCCTATGATCAGCCGCGCCTTGAGGAAGGCCGACGCTATTCTCTGCGGGTGGACAAGGATGCGCAGCGCCGATTCTATCTTGAGTATCATCCGGCCATCGGGGGCGCATGGCCGCAGCAGGCACTTCTCATGATGTCCGGTCTCGGCAGCAATGCGGGACACCTCGTTGACACCACGCCCGGCTCGCCCGGCGGCAAAGGCGATGGCGGCATTCAGATCGGCCGGACCTTCAGCGATTTCGAAAGCGACCTTCATTTCACCGTGCTTGGCAAGGGAGGCACGGCACCGGAATCGCTTGATGTCGCCATGCTGCGCGGGCCATTCCCCGGAAACCGCCCGCCTACGGTTGCGCTGACAGCCACGGCGGCGCAGGTGGCGGTCAATGGTACGGTCACCTTCACGGCCACGGCCAGCGATCCCGATGGCGACCCCTTGGCGTATCATTGGGACTGCACAGACGGAGCCGCGGGCAGCAACAGTGCCACTTTCACAAGGCCGTTCACCAGTACGGATCAGCAGACCATTCACGTGACCGTGAGCGATCTGAAGGGCGGGACCGCGCGGGCGCACACGGTGCTTACCATCGGCAGTCCGGGACGTGCCGTGGCCCGCGGCACGATCATTGCCGGGGGACGCCCGCTTGCGGGAGTCCTCGTGACCAGCGACACGGACAAGTACTGCTACACGGACAGCAGCGGAAACTATGCGCTCGCCGACCTTCAGAGCGGGACGCGCACCCTGACCGCGACCATGGCCGGCTACACCTTCTCGGCCGGATTCACGAATCCCGTCAGCCTGCCCGGCGCCGGTCTTGGTAATCTCAACTGGACCGCCACCAGCGTTCCCGAGATCACACTGACCGCCACCGATGCCGCGGAAGGCGGCCCAGCCGGCACGTTCGTGATCACCCGCTCCGGACCGCTCACGGATGCACTCCCGGTCATTGTGAATCCAGCCGGCGGCACGGCTGTGAAAACCAATGACTATACCTTTGCGCCCGATTACACCGCGAGCGGGAGCATGAATGCATTCACCATTCCTGCGGGCGCGGCGTCGCTCACGGTCAATGTGGCAGCGGTCAATGACACGGCGCAGGAAGGACCGGAAACGGTCACGCTCCAACTCGGTCCGGGCACTGGTTACCAGGTCCGCACGAGTGGACTGGCGAGTCTGACGATTGCGGACAACGACACCAGCCGCCCGGTGGTCAGCATCGCGGCCAGCGACCTCTATGCTGCGGAAGGAGGAAGTGATTCCGCTGCGTTCACGGTGAGCCGCACGGGCGGGACCGCGGCTGCGCTGACGGTTTCCCTGACATTCAGTGGCACGGCAGCCAACGGGAGTGACTACGGCGCGGTCCCCGCCGCCATCACCATTCCCGCGGGCCAGGCAGCCACCACCATTGCCATCCATCCCGTCGACGACACCGTGCCGGAACCACCGGAAGACGCCACCCTGACGATCGCCAGCAACGCGGCTTATGTGGTCAGCACGACGGAATCCAGCGCCACCGTGACGATTGGCGACGACGACCTTGCCGTCCTCAGCCTGAGCACAGCCGACGACACCCTGCACGAGAACGGACGGGGCACGGGATTGGTCATCATTTCCCGTACCGGCAGTCTCGCGGCTCCGCTGCGCGTTTTCTATGGACTTGGCGGGCGTGCGCTTCACGGAACCGATTACGTGGCGCTTCCTGGTGAGATCACGTTCCCGGCGGGAGTCTCTGCTGTTCCCGTGGTGATCACGCCATACGATGACGACCATGGCGAAGCCGATGAATCGATCACATTCACCCTGACAACATTTGAGAATGCCTATTCGCTGGGCGCAAACCACAGCACCACCCTGACGATCCGTGACAATGCTGATGCTCCGGTGGTGGGGGTGACCGCGAATTCTGCGGCGGAACCGTCCACGGCGGGAACCTTCACCTTCACCGCGGTGGGAGCGGTCCCGGGCAACATCACGGTCCGCTACACGCTCAGCGGAACCGCCACCGGCGGCCAGGATTTCACGATTCCTTCCGGTACGGTATCGATCGCCGGAACCAGCACCGACAGCAAAGGCAGCACGGCCACCGTGTCGATTCCCGTGACCAATGACACACTTCCGGAACATACGGAAACCATCGTGCTCACGATCACTCCGGACCCGGCCTACCGGGTCTATCTCGATGGTCAGGCCGTCATGCGACTGAAGGACGACGACGCCGAACCGGTCGCCGTAAGCATACACAGCAGCAAGCTGGCGGAACCGACAGACGGTAGTTCATTTTATCTTTCGCGGGCGGGCACGACCGGTAATCTCACGGTGGCGTACACCATGGCGGGTACGGCGACGAATGGAACCGATTACCAGTTGCTGCCGGGGACGGCGGTTATTCCGGATGGAGCCAGCGGGGTCGACATCACGGTCACGCCCATCGAGGATGCGCTGCGAGAGGGTGTGGAAACGGTCACGCTGCGGCTGACTCCGGGCAGCGGCTACGGATTTGAGACTTCGGAGGCCACCCTCCTGCTGGAGGACAACGATCTGGCTTCCTCGCTGCCGTCGATGGGTTTTGCCTCGGCCACGGGCAGCACCACGGAAGGTCCGGATCCGGTGAGCGGTCCATTCCGCGACATTGAAGTGACACTGCCCTCGGCCATGCCGAATCCTGTCACGGTGGATTACATCATGCGCGGCGGCACGGCGACAGGCGACGATGTCGACTGGAGTTTCGTGGACGCTGCGAATGGCAACGCCCTCATCACGGG
>JBIICE010000067.1:0-17957 GCA_044239025.1 Verrucomicrobiales bacterium | reverse complement strand
GAAATCGCGCTCGGCCGCATCAATGGCGATGCCTTCGACGACGTTGTCACCGCCGGATTCAACAACAACACGCTCAGTGTCCTCATGGGCCGTGGCGACGGCACGTTCGCCGATCCCGAAACCTACCCGACGGGGGCCAACCCCTTCGGTATCGCGCTCGCCGACTACAACGGCGACGGTTTCACGGACGTAGCCGTCACCTGCTACGGCGGTGCGGCCGTTCAGGTGCGGCTGGGCTCGGCCTCCGGTGCTTTCGGTGCAGCCGCAGCCTACACGGTCGGCTCCAATCCGCACCGCATCGTCGCCCGCGAAGTCACGGGTGATGGCGTCATGGATCTCGTCGTCGGCAACTACGGCAGCAATTCCATCGGTGTCCTCCGCGGCCTCGGCGATGGCACCTTCGCTCCGCAGGTCGCCCATGCCGTTTCCGGTGGCCCGCTCGCCGTGGAGGCAGCCGACCTCAATGGTGACGGCTTCACGGACCTGATTTCCACGAACTACGGAAGCCACAACGTCGCCGTGCTGCTTGGCACCGGCGGCGGCAGCATGGCGGCCCCGGCCTACTTCAGCCTCGGCTCGCAGCGCGGTCCATACTCTCTCGTGCTCGAGGACTTCAGCGGCGACGGCAAGCCCGACCTCGTGGTGGCAGCGCTCAGCTCCAACGATCTCATGTACCTGCGCGGTGGCGGCAATGGCACGTTCGGCTCTGCCACCGCGATCCCCGTCGGCATGAGCAGCAATTACCATGTCCGTTCCGCCGACCTCAATGGCGATGGCTTTGGCGACCTTGTGGTGGCCTGCTACGGCAACAGCCGTGTCCTCGTACTCACCGGAAAGGGCGATGGCACCTTCAATGGACCCGTCACCTACACTGTTTCCGGCAATCCCATCGCTGTCGCACTGGCCGACTGCGATGGCGATGGCCGCACCGATGCGGTCACTGCCAACCATGGCAATTCCACCGTCTCGTTCCTCAAAGGCACCGGAAGGGAACTCCTCAGCGAGAATCCCGCAGGCTCGGGGCTCCGCACGGCGTCCGGCCGCGGCAACCTGACCCTCGACCCATCCGGCTCATGGGATGAAGATGCCTGGTCGTTCTCGGGCACGGGCGGCGACATCCTCAGCATCGCCTGCGAATCCGCCGGAAACGTCAGCAACAGCGGCCTGCGCTACGACGTCTATGCACCGGACTGGTCACTGCTCACACGTTTCTATTCCGACTACTTCGGCCGTGGGCAATCGGATCCGCTCACGCTCCCTCAGAGCGGTCGCTACACCATCGTGGTCATCCGGAATTATTCCTACGAGGGCGAATACCGGCTCCGCGTGAGCATGCTTCCGCAGCCATGGCAGTGGGAAGCGGAAGCCAATGACGCCACGTCCAGTGCCAATGTGCTGAATATGCGGGAGGCTTCCGGCGGACGCCAGACGGCCCAGATCGGCGGCTACCTTGCCGGATACGATGCCGCCGGCGACCATTTCCGACTCGGGACTCAGGGCGAGGGAACCACCATATCGGTGAACCTCCGCCAGCCATCGATCAGTCCGCTGGTTCCCGTGCTGGAACTCATCAACGCGGCAGGTTCGGTCGTCGCCAGCGGCACGCCGGACCTCACCTACAACATCGGCTCCGGCGGCGGTGGTCTCTATCATGTCCGACTGCGGGGGACACCGGCCACGCTCGGACTCCAGTCGGTTTATCTCATGGAGGTGAATGCAGCGGACCTCGTCCCGCCGGAAATCACTGCCAGCTCGCTGCCCGCGGCAGGGGCCACGAGCAATGCCGTATGGGACCGTTTCTCGCTGACTTTCTCGGAAGACCTCCAGCCCGCCAGCGTCAACGGATCCTCGCCGTACTCTCTGACAAATACAGGAGCCGATGGCATTCCGGGCAATGCCGATGACGAATCGTACTCGGTGCTCTGCGAGGGCTACACGGGCGGCCTCACCGCCAATGTGCGCGTCCTCGACGGCCCGCTCCAGCCGGGCAGCTACACGTTCTCGGTCACTGCTGCCCTGCGCGACCGCGCCGGGAACGCCCTCGTTCCTTTCTCCCGTGCTTTCACGATCGCAGCAATCGACGGCTACGTTCTCGAATCGCGCGGCAATGACAACATCGCCACAGCCACGCAGTTTTCGACGCAGCCACCCAGTGGGGCGGACGGATCCCCCGTGCCCATGCTTTCCGCAGGCACTGGTGGTTCCGCTTCCTACGAAATCGCCGCAGGACTCCTCAATGGCGATGACTTTCCCGATGCCGTCGTCACCAACTACAGCAGCGCCTCCATCGGTGTCCTCCTTGGCAATGGCAGCGGCGGATTCCTCCCGGTCGTCACCTACCCCACGGGGCCCAATCCCTTCGGCGTCGCTCTCAGCGACCTGAACCGCGATGGCCGTACCGATGTTCTCGTCACCAACAGCGGTGCCGCAACCCTCAGCGTCCGCCTCGGCCAGGGCGACGGTACGCTCGGTGAAGCGGTCAGTTTCAACGTCGGAAACAATCCCTACCGGGTCGCCACGGGCGATTTCAATGCCGATGGCAATCCCGACGCTGTCGTCGCCAACTTCAATGGTGATTCGGTCAGCGTCCTGCGTGGCATCGGCGATGGGACCTTTGCCGCAGCCGTCGCGCTGCCGGCTGGCGATGGCACCGCCGGGGTCACCATCACGGACATCAACCGCGATGGAAAACCGGACATCGCTGCCGTCAATTACTACGCCGATACCATCAGTGTCTTCCTCGCCACCGGTCCCGCCACCTTCGCTCCGCAGATCGTTTATTCCTGCGACGAAAACTGCGACCCTTATGCCATCGTCGCCGACGACTTCAATGGCGACGGCTTCGCTGACCTCGTGACGCCTTCCATCCGCACGGCCGACCTCCGCTTCTTTGCCGGAAAGGCTGACGGCACTTTCGCGGCCGCGACCGTTATCCCGACGGGCTACTCGAGCAATTATCACGTGACTTCCGGCGACTGGGATGCGGATGGCCGACGCGACCTCGCTGTCTCAAATTACGGCAATTCAAGGTTCCTGCTCTTCTCCGGCCGCGGCGATGGCACCTTCCATGCACCGCTCGATTACCAGGTGAATGGCAATCCCATCGCCGCCGCGGCCGCGGACTTCGATCAGGATGGCCTCGTGGACCTCGCCACCGTCAACTACGGCAATGCCACGGTCACGCTGTTCCGCAGCCGACCACGCCGTCTGCTGGCCGAGGATCCAGCCGGATCCGGCCTCGCCTCCGCCTCGGGCCGCGGCAATCTGGCCCTCCGCGGATCATGGGAAACGGACTTCTGGACGTTCCATGGAGAAGCCGGTGACATTCTCAGCATCGCTTCGGAATCACTCAACAATGTTTCGAACAGCGGGCTCCGCTACGATGTCCACCGGCCCGATGGTCAGTTCATCGGACGATTCTACAGCGACGGCAATGGCCGCGGACAACTCGAGCCGATCCGCCTTGCCCAGACGGGTGCCCACAGCGTCCGGGTCTTTCCCAATTATGGCTACGAAGGCGAATACCGGCTGCGGGTGACCACCGCAAAGCAGCCATGGCAATGGGAAACGGAAGGCAATGATTCCGCGGGCTCCGCCAATGTCCTCGCCCTCAGCGAAGCCAGCGGCGGACGGCAGGTCGCTCAGATCGGTGGCTACCTCGCGGGCTACGACACCAGCGGTGACCACTTCCAGCTGGGGACCCAGGGCGAAAGCACAACCATCGCTGTCAGCCTCGCAAAGCCAGCAGTCAGCACGGTCGTTCCCACACTTGATCTGCTCGGTCCCACCGGAGCGGTCGTGGCCTCAGGCAGCACCTCGCTCAGCCACACGATTGCCCCAGGTGCCGCCGGTTCCCACGTGCTCCGCATCCGCACAACGACAGCCACCAGCGGTCTGCAGTCGCTCTACCTCCTCAGCATCGAGGCCACGGATTCACTGGCGCCCACCATCACGGCCACCACGCTGCCCACCGGCGAATCGACGTCGCTGCTGAACCGCTTCACGCTCTCCTTCAGCGAGGACCTGCAACCCGCCGGAGTCACCAGCCTTGCGAACTACTCGCTGCGCGCGGCGGGACCTGACGGCGTCTTCGATTCCCCGGACGACCAACCCTACACGCTGTTCAATCTCGGTTACTCGACCGGCCTCAGCACGGGTTTCCGCATTCTCGACGGACCGCTCCAACCGGGCCTGCATCGTTTCCGCGTCGCCACCGGACTCAAGGACCGCGCCGGAAATTCCCTCGCCGCTCCCTTTGTTCAGGAATTCACGATCGCTGCTGTGCCTGGCTTCCTCCTCGAAAGCCGCAGCAACAGCAGTCAGGCCCAGGCCACTCCCTTCACCACGAACACTTCCGGTCCGGGATCGGATGGCAGTTTCTCGCAGGGAACGGCGGTCGCCACGGGCGGAGCGAACCCCTACAATCTGGTCTCGGGCCAGCTGAATGCCGATGCCTTCCCGGACATCGTCGCCGCCAATTGGAGCGGCAGCACGATCAGTGTTTTCCTCGGGAATGGTACCGCCCAGTACGATGCTCCCCAGCTCATCACGGTCGGCCCCAATCCTTTCTCCGTCGCCATTGCCGACCTCAATGCCGACTCGTTCGCCGACCTCGCGGTCACGGTGTCGGGATTGAACAGTCTCCGCGTTCTCCTCGGAAATGGCGACGGCTCCTTCTCCGCCCCGGTCAGCTACGCCACGGGATCGGCTCCCCGCCGCCTCGTGCTCTCTGATCTCAACGGTGATGGCAAAGCCGATGCCGCGGTCACCAACGAATCCAGCAATACGGTCAGTGTGCTCCTCGGAAACGGTGATGGCACTCTCGCGACCCAAACCACTTACCCGGTCGGAAGTGCTCCCGCTGGAATCGCCGTGGGCGACCTCAACGGTGATGGCAAAGCCGATCTCGCGATCACGAACCGCAATAGCCATTCGCTCGGCTTGCTGGCGGGCAATGGCGCGGGCGGATTCGCCGCTCATGTGGCCTTCCCGACGGGTGGATCCAGCGGCCCGTACGAAGTGGCGCTCGCCGACTTCGACCGAGATGGCGACCTCGATGCCGTCACGGCGGGCACCAATACCGCGGACGTCCGCTACTTTGCCGGAAGCGGCACGGGCAATTTCGCTCCTCCCGTCGCCATCGCTACGGGCCATTCGGGTCACTGGCACCTCATCGCCGGTGACTTCGATGGCGATGCTCTGGCGGACCTCGCCATCGCCACCTACGGAAGTTCGCGCCTCCTCGTCATGGCGGGCCGCGGCGATGGCACGTTCCGCGAACCTCTCGCCTATTCCGTCAGTGGCAATCCCATCGGGGTCACCGCCAATGATTTCAATCTCGATGGCAGAATCGACCTCGCCACGATCAATTATCAGAATGCCACGCTCACCGTCTTCTCCGGAAATGCGCCGCACCTGCTCCCCATGAGCCCGCCCGACAGTGGTCTCGCTGCCGGATTCGGCCGCGGTCAGCTCTCGAATCAGCCGGGCACAGGATGGGATCACGACTTCTGGAGCTTCAGCGGCAAGGCAGGGGACGTCATCAGCATCGCCGCGGAATCTCCCGGCAACGCTGCCAACAGCGGCCTGCGCTACGACCTGCTCCGGCCGGACGGATCGTTCGTCGCGCGCTTCTACTCGGATGCCAATGGCCGCGGTGAATTGCCTCCGGTCACCCTGCCGGTCAGCGGACGCTACGCCCTGCAGGTGTTTCCAAACTACGATTACGAAGGCGAATACCGCATCCGCGTCAGCCAGATCAGCCCTCCCGGACAATGGGAAACCGAAGGCAATGACAGCACCGGCAACGCCAACACTCTCGCGATCCGCAGCGGTGGCCCCGGAAGGCAGGTCGCCTCGGTCGGTGGCTACGCCGCGAACTACGATGGCAATGGCGACTTCTTCCGCCTCGGTACCCAGGGCGAAGGCACCACGATCTCGCTTGCTCTCACGAAGCCGGATTTCAGCCCCCTCGAGGCAACCATCGCCATCGTCAATGCGGCCGGCACGGAACTCGCCTCGGGCACCGGCTCCGCCACTCACGAAATCGCTCCTGGCACGGCCGGCCAGTACTTCGCACGCGTCACTTCGACCCCAGCGAGCCGCGGCCTCCGCTCGGTCTATCTCCTCAACTGCGAAGCCACGGATTCCATCCCACCCGCCATCCTCGCCACTTCGTTCCCGGCTGAGGGGGCGGAGACCCCGCTGCTGGCCGACCGCTTCTCCCTCACGTTCTCGGAGGAACTGGAAGTCGCTCCGGTGAATGCCGTCGGCAATTATGACCTCCGCCAGGCGGGCCCCGATGGGCTCTTCGATACTCCGGACGACCTCACCTACACGCTCATTCCCGATGGCTACAGCGGCGGCCTGAGCGCTGCCTTCCGCATCGGCAATGGCCCGCTGCAGCACGGCCCCACCAGACTCACGGTGGCACCAGCCCTGCGGGACCGTGCGGGCAATCCCATGACGGCTCCCTTCGTGCGCCGCTTCACGGTCGCTGCGGTTCCGGGCTTCCTCATCGAAAACCGCAGCAATGACTCGGCCGCCACGGGCACGAGAATCACCCTCACGGAAGCGGCGTCGGGCCTCGCCATGGCCGGTGGCCGCGGCTTCCTCCCGAATCTCCCGGCCACTGGCTGGGACGTCGACTTCTGGACCTTCGAAGCCACGGCGGGTCAGACGCTCACCATCACAGTCGCCAATCTCGGCAATCCCAACAGCTCGGGCCGTCGCTACGACCTCTATCGCCCGGATGGTTCGCTCCTCAGCGGATTCTATACCTCGGATAATGGAATCGCTCAGCTCGCACCCCTCACTCTGCCGGCTACCGGCCTCTACTCGCTGCGTGCTTCCATCTGGTACGGCCATGAAGGCGAATACCGCTTTCAGGTCGTCACCACAAATCCGCCCCTCCAGCTCGAAAGCGAGGACAATGGCAACATCGCCGGCTCGGATCCGCTCACGCTCACCACAAGCGGAGCCAGCCAGTTCGCTTCCATCGCCGGTGCCCTGCCATCGTCGGCGGACATCGATTACTTCAACCTCGGAACGGTCAATGCGGGCCAGACCATCTACGTGACGACCCGACGCCCCGGCGGCAGCCCCGCGAACCCTTCGGTCAGCGTCTACTCGGCTTCCAATTCCTACCTGCTCGAAGCCGGCGGCGGCAAGCCATTCGACGGGGTCGCGGAGGTCCGCATCACCACCACGGGCGTCTATCACGTCGCCGTCCGCAATACCAATGTCGTCACGGGCCCGCTCGACCAGTACCTTCTCGATGTCCAGATCCTCCCGACCGGAGCCCTCGACTTCCCGAATCTGCTGGTCTCGAACATCGAATTGCCGACAGGCGCGGCGATTCAGAGCGGACAACCGGTCACGGTCGCCTTCACTGTCACCAATGGTGGTCCCGTGACCACTCCGGTTTCCTCGTGGGTCGACCGCCTTGTGCTCTCCCGCAACAATGTGCTCGGCGACGCGGATGACATCCCGGGAGGTCTGCTGCCGCGCTCGGGAGCCCTCGACCCCGGGGCTTCCTACCGCGTGGAACGCGCGGTGGCCCTGCCTGATGGCGTGAGCGGCAATTACTACGTCATCGTTGAAACGGACTCGGGCAATGCAGTCAATGAGTTCCTCCTCGAGGCGGATAATGTCCGCGTCTCGGACGGTACGTTCAGCGTCGCTCTCGCTCCGTACCCGGACCTTGTCGCGGAAGCGCTCTCGGCCACCGGACCGGATCCCGCCGGTGCCTTCAGTGTCGCATGGAATTCCGCGAACCGCGGCACCCGCGCGGCCGCCGCATGGAAGCAGCGATTCACGGCCCGCCGCGCCGGAGCGGCGGCGGCCTCGGTGGACGAGGAAACGGAGGTCACGGGTCCTCTCCTGCCAGGCAATACGCTGCCGCATGCCCGCTCCTTCAGTCCCGATGCCGCTGGTCGCTACACGCTCACCGTCACCACGGATTCCACTGACGATATCTACGAACACAATGGCGTCAGCCACACGGCCGCGGAAGCCAACAATATCTCGGCGGTGGTCATCGATGCCTCCCGCGATCTCACGGTTCCATCAGTGGAAATCCTTCCGGCCACCCCGCTGGTCTCGGGCAGCGAACTGACCCTTCGCTGGAGTGTCCGCAACGGCGGCAACCTCGCCATCGCTGCTGCCTTCCACGACCGCGTCATCCTCCGCAACCTCACCACGGGCGAAACGCTGCTCACCCAGGACGTTCCCTACCAACCGGCGTCGGTGGGCAATGGCCCCATCGCCCCCGCTGATGCCCGCACCCGCCAGATCGCCACTCGCCTCCCGGACGGATTGCGCGGCGCTGGCGTCATCGAATGCGAAATCATCGCGGACGTCTACGGCCAGATCGCGGAATACCTGCCCACCGAAGACGCCGAGACGAATAATGGCCGCCGCATCAGCCGCCCCGCGACGGTCTCGGCCTACCCGGACCTCCGGGTCACCGCACTCTCGCTGGTTCCTTCGGCGGCATCGCCCGGATCGATCATCACGGTCAACTGGATCGACCGCAATGAAGGCTCGGTCCCCACCAGCGGCAATTGGCACGACCGCATCACGGTCACGGGCAATGCCACCGGCCAGACGGTCGCGGATCAGGTGATCTTCTACAATGCCGCGCCTGCTGCAGACGGTCCGCTGGCTCCCGGAACTGGCCGCGCCCGCTCGGCTCAGATTGCCCTGCCAAGCGGCACGCAGGGGATCGGTCAGTTCACTTTCACGGTCGCCACGGACACCTACAATGCGGTCTTTGAATACAATGCGTCCGGCGACGCGGAGACGAACAATGCCGCCTCGCTCCCGCTCAGCAGCGCCAATGCGGACTTCACCGCCCCGGCCATCTCCAACACCCAGTTTAATGGACTCGCCATCGCGGACGGCAGCACCATCACGGGATCGGGCCGCCTCACCGCGGCGGTCACGGATCCCTCGGGGGTCTCGCGCGTGGAATTCTCGGTCCGCCCGGATGGCGGCACGGATTCGCTCATCGGTACGGACACGACGGCAAGCGATGGCTTCGGAGCTTTCTGGAATGCCGAGAACGCTGCGGACGGTCCCTACGTCTTCACCATCCGCGCCATCGATACCTTCGGCAATGCCGCTGCCCTCACGCGCCCGGTCACTCTCGCGCTCGCCCCGCCGCCCGCCCCCGTCATCACGCAGCCCAGCAATGGTTTCTCCACCAATTCGGCCACGCTCAGCATCCGCGGCACGGCCAATCCGGCCACGCAAGTCGTCGTCCGCATCAATGGCGCGGACGCGGCGGCCCCGGTCACGGTCACGGACGACGGACAATGGCAGGTCCCGGTCATCCTCGTGAATGGCTCGAATCAGATCGTCGCCCGTGCCCGCAATGCCGCTGGCTTCGGCAATCCATCGAATACGGTCACGGCTACCCTCGACCTCACGGTCCCAGCCCCGCCCAGTTCGCTCATGGCTGTCTCGCGCGAGGATGGCCGCATCCGCCTCAACTGGACGGCGGCCACCGGTGCCGGAATCTCGGGCTACCATGTCTACCGCTCGGCGGCTTCGTTCACGGACATCTCGGCCCCGGGTGTCGCAAAACTCACCACGAATCTCCTCACGGCCCAGCAGTTCGATGATGTCCCTGCCACGGACGGTACATGGTTCTACCGCGTCACGGCCACCAGCGCGGCGGGCAACACCAGCACGGCATCGCCGGAAGCGAGCGCGCTCAGCGACCGCACCGCACCGACCCTTGTCTCGGTGGTGTTCTCCCCGCGCGATCCCGCCAGATTCATCGATGGCCGCTTCGGCACGGGCACGGTCGATGTCGCTGTGAGGGTCTCGGAACCGCTCGATGGCCTCCCGTTCTTCAGCATCGCTCCCACCACGGGCGGTTTCCCCATCCCCATCAACCTGCGCGCCGGTGACTCGCCCACGGAGTTCGCCGGAAGCTTCGCCATCACACGGGATACCGCATCGGCCGAATACCAGTCGTCGTATTCCATGCGCGACCTCAACAATAACCGGGGTGCCGGAACTTCGGCGGCCGCGAGCCTGCGCATCGATACCCGCGGCCCCGCCGCCGATGGCCTCGAACTGAGCCTCGACGCTCCCATCCGCAATGACTCTGCCGATCCTGCGGAACTCACGGTCGTCCTCCACCTCGATGAACCCGCCGCCGCTCCCCCGGAATTGACATGGCGGCTCACCCGGCTCGCGGCGAACCTCTCGCCCACCCCGGTCACGCTCACCATGGACGGTAATCCCCGCACATGGACGGGGAACCTCACGCTGCCTGCCGAGGCGGGATCCCCGGAACCGGAGGAACTCCGCTTCTCGCTCGTGGCCAGCGACGACCTCGGCAATGAAGGCCGCGAAATCTCGGTCACGTCACGCTTCGAAATCTACCAGGGCGACCTCCCGACGCTCGACGCCCCTCAGGGATTCTTCGCGGTTTCGCGCCCGGCGGGTGCCATCGCCCTCGCATGGAATCTCATGCCGTCGGCCTCGGGATACCAACTCTACCGTTCGACCGCGCAGGGAGGTCCCGCCACTCTCCAGCCGCTCGCCGTCATCAACGACCCAACGGTTCTCACCTACACGGATACCCCGGACACGGACGGTGAATACCATTACGCCATCGCTTCGCTGCGCACGGCCAATGAAACCACGGCGGCTGGCACGGCTTCCGCGCCTGCGTCGGCCATCGCGGACCGGATCGCGCCGGGGACCCCGCACCAGTTCTCTCTCGTCCTCGCCAGCAATGGCATCCTCTCGCAATGGCTGGCGGGCGAACCCGCTGAACCGGGCACGCGCTTCCGTGTCTACCGCGCGGGCAGCCCCATCACCTCCACTGCGGGCCTCACGCCGCTCACCAATACGCTCACGCTGACCCGCTACCTCGACCCCTCTCCGTCGCCCTCGCTCCGCTACTACGCGGTCGCTGCCGTGGACGGCGCGGGCAATGAATCCCCACCTTCCCTGAGCGCTTATCTCAATACGACACTCTGGGCGGTCAACTCGCTCACGATCGAGCGACCGGAATCGGGGCCGCGCCTCATCTCATGGACGAATGCCGCCCCTGATGTCCAGGGTTACCGGCTCCTGCTCGGCCCGGCTACGGGCGGCACTCCGCTCTCTCCTGGTCTCCTCCCGGGCACTTCCTTCACGGACCACAACCCTGCCGCTGGCGACCGCACCTACACGGTCATCACGGTCGACCCGGCGAATGCGGAGAGTCCTCCGCGCTCGCTGGCCATGCCGGACACGGAGCTTGCCCTGCTCCCGGATCAATCGGTGCGCCGCGGCCTCGTCTCGCGACTCCTCGTCCGTGTCACGAACCGTTCGTCTTCTCTCACGCTGAGCCGCGCCGTCGTCCGCATCAATCTCGCGTCCCAGGACCATCAGTCGGAACTCTTCAGCCTCGCCCCAGGTGAAGCAATGGACGTCCCGGTGGTCGTGGGCGGCTACGCCAGCCTCACCGACAATACGGCACCCGTGGCGCTCGCTCTGGAATCGAGACCGGAGGACGGTGCCCTCCTGCGCTACCGCGGCACGGGCTCGGTGGCCGTGGCGGATGGCGGTCTCTCCGCGGATGTCCTCCCCGGACGCTTCACCCGCGGTGGCCTCGGCCAGTTCCAGTTCCGCATCCGCAATACTTCAACGGAAACAGTCGAGGTCATCTCGGCCCGCAGCAGCGGAACCGCGGACTCCACGGACCTCCGCGTCCGCCTCATCGACCCCGCGGGCAATTTCCTCTCGGCCGCTCCGGTCCGCATCAATGTGGGCAGCAGCATCGTCACGGTCTCGGACGGCACGAGTCTCATCCGCCTCGCCCCAGGATCGTCGTTCCTCTCGGACACCCTCGAAATCCCGGTGCCGGATACCACCGCCAATGCCATCACGCTCCAGTTGGAGGCTGACCGCGCCTTCTACCGCTACGGACGGCCGGAACAGGTCTCGTCCCCAGGCTTCACGGCCCGCGCCTCAGCTTCTCTGCGCGAAGTTTCCTACCTCGGGGCCATCACCGCGGTCACCCCCCCGGTCTCCCGGGGCACCCAACCGGTCGTCATCTCCGGCCGCGCGGTCTCGGCCGCGGACCCCGCCACTGCGGTCCCGGATGTCCCGCTCCGCCTCGGGATCTCATCGGGCGGATTCGAACGGGTCTCGGAAATCACCATGGACCGATCGGGCAGTTTCTCGTTCTCGTTCCAGCCGCTTCCCTCGGAATCGGGGCAGTTCGATGTCTGGCTCACTCACCCGGAAATCCGCACGAAGACCATTCAGGCCAGCTTCGTGATCGCGCAGGTCACCATGACGCCGGCTGTCGCTGGTCTCAAGGTCCCGCGCAACTACCGCCAGGATTTCGCTCCCCAGATCCGCACGGGCACCGGCACCACGGCCACGAACCTCAGGCTCGTGCCAGCGGCTCCGCTGCCGACGGGTATCTCGCTCAACCTCGACGCCCGCGCTTCGCTCTCGGGTGGCGAATCCGCAACCCTCCCCATCAGCTTCACCGGCGACAGCACGGCCCCGTCCACGGGCAATCTCCAGCTCCGTCTCGTCAGTGACGAAAATCCGGACGGCTGGGCCAGCCTCGACCTCGGCTTCACGCTCACTGCTGCCACGGCCGCCGCCAGCATTTCTCCCAACATACTCGACACGGGCGTCAATCCCGGTGGCGCGGAATCGGAAACCATCCGGCTCCGCAGCTCGGGCCTCGTCCCGCTCAAGGACGTCCAGTTCGCCATCGTCCGCATCGATGGCTCCGCGGAACTGCCTCCCCCACCATGGGTCTCGCTCGCGGTCCCAGGTCTCATCCCGGAGGTCGCCGTCGGTGAGGAACTCCCGGTCACCTTCAATGTCCAGCCACCGGCAGACCTCGCCCCGGGCGACTACTTCTTCGATATCCGCTTCCGCGCTTCCAACCACCACGACATCCGTATCCCTGTCCGCGTCGTCATCACGCCCTCGGGCACGGGCGATGTCCTCTTCAAGATCGTTGACCTCCTCACGCTCACCCCGGACCCGGGCTTCTCTCCCCCCGGCAATCCCAACCACCCGGACCCGCTCTACCAGGGCGTCCGCAATGCCACCATCCAGCTCCAGAATGAGGATGTCACCAGCTTTGTCCGCACGGTCACCACGGACGCCTACGGCGAAGCGGACTTCCGCGTGGACGGCGAACGCGTCCTCCCGGCGGGTCGCTACAAGTACCGCGTCACTGCCGATGGCCACGACAGCCGCACGGGTCGTCTCGTGATCCGACCAGGTGTCACGCTCCGCGAAACGGTTCTCATCCCGAACCGCTTCGTCTCCATCGAATGGGAAGTCGTCCCCATCACCATCGAGGATCGCTATGAAATCCTCCTCGAGGCGGTCTTTGAAACAAATGTCCCCGCCCCGGTCGTCACGGTCAATCCCCCGATTCTCAACCTCCCAGCCATGTGCGAGGGCGATGTCTTCTACGGCGAATTCGCTTTCACCAACCACGGTCTCATCCGCGCGGATGCCTTCAAGTTCAATGCCCCGAGGTCGGACGAATACAACGAATTCGAACTGCTCGACGCAGTGCCCACCAGCATCGACGCCCGCACCACCGTGGTCGTTCCCTACCGCGTCACTTCCCGCAAGGCTTTCCCCGGCGTCGCCTGCGGCGGCGCGGGAGCCCCGGATGCCCGCACGACGACAAGATCAACTTCGTCGTCGGACTGCTTCCGCTACTCGACCTGCTTCCCATACGAGTATTCGCACCGCTGCCCATGGGGCGATGATGTTCCCTCCACGGGCACCGTCTGTGGTTCCTATGCCTACGGTTCCTGCGGCGGCCCGGGCGGACCGGGCGGCAGTGGCGGCCTCTACTGGGGCTACGGTGGGCCCAGCAGCGGCGGCGGCGATGGAATCTGGGGCGGTTGGCCAGGCACGGTCACCTCTTCTTCGGATGGCTGCTTCCCGGATTTCTTCGACTGCAATAACCGCAACCCCGTCGGCTGCTGGGTCAATTACATCACCCGGCAGTTCGAGGACGAAGCGGTGGACCTCGAATCGCCCGTCCCAGGATCGGGCAACGTCACCAACCGCATCCGCCGCTTCTACCGCGATAACCGCTGGATCTTCGAACACGCGGACTCAAGCCTCGTCATCCAGACGGATGGCTCGGGCCCGTCGGAAATGATCCACCTCAGCAGTGCGTTCCGCCCAGTCGATTCTTCCCGCCTCGAATTCTCCAATGGCCGCGACCGCATCCGCCGCATCGAAAATGGCTGGAGACTCTCGGTCACCAATGGAAACTGGCGCGAATTCGACGAACTCGGCCGTCTCATCCGATCGGGCCGCGCGGATGCCACGCTCATGACCTACGGGTACGACGCGGATGGCAACCTCGCGAGCCTCGCCAATTCGGCCGGTACCCCGTTCACCACTTTCACATGGTCTGCGGGCCGTCTCACGGCGGTCACGGATGCCGACGGCCGCTCGGTCTCCTACGAATACCAAGGCAGCCTCCTCAGCAAGGTCACGGACTCGGAAGGCGAAATCACGCAGTACTTCTACGATGCCGCGGGCCGCATGAACCGCTACATCGACGCCACGGGCATCACCCACCTGCTCGCCTACGATGCCAATGGAGCCGCCCGCTCCCTCCTCGATGAAGAGGGCAATGGCCGCATCTTCGGCTTCGATTACGATAAACTCCGCCGCGAATACTTCTTCTCGGAGAAATTCACGTCGGGCCCGCTCCGCGAACGCTGGTACGACAGCGCCGGCAATGTCCGGCTCGCCCGCATCAATGGCCAGCTGGCCCGCGAAGTCATCGCGGAGGACCGCCGCGAAATCCTCCGCTACGGCGATGGCTCGGAGGTCGTCCAGGAATACGACGAAAATGGTAACCTCATCACCACCACCCAGCAGGATGGTTCGGTGGAATCGCTCGAATACGACCCCGCCACCCGCAAGGTCAGCCGCCGCATCGACCCCGCGGGCGTCATCACGGCCTATCAGTACAACAGTAGTGGCCAACTCACGGAACTCACGGAAGCCCTCGGCCTCCCGGAACAACGACGCACGGTCTTCGTCTACCATGCCAATGGACAGCTGAGCAGTGAAACGACCCATGCCAGCGATGGTCTCGAAGCCACGGTCCGTTCCTACGCCTACAATGCCGATGGACGCAAAATCTCGGAAACGGACCAGACCGGAAAGGTCACAACCTTCTCGGATCACGACGCCAATGGCATCCCCACCACCATCACGGACCCGGATGGCCGCAGCCGCGCGGAAACCCACGATTCCTTCGGCCGCCTCACCAGCCGCACCTCCGCCCTCGGCCACCGCTGGCAGTTCGAATACGATGCCTTCAATAACCTCACGGCCACCATCGATGCGTCCAGTCAGCGCTCGGAAACCTACTACAATATCGATAATCTCCCATCCCGCGAAACCGATGCCTTCGGCACACTCACTGCCCGCCGGCAGTACAACCCGGATGGCCGCATCACGGAAGAACGCGACGCCGCTGGCCGCGTCACCCGCAATACCTACGATTCCTTCGGCCGCCTCTGGAAGGTCACGGATCCCGCGGGCGATGTCACGGAGTTCCTCTACAGCGACAGCGACCCGGAGGGTGCCCGCCCCACGGAAATCGTCTACCCAACGTTCCGCCGCGTCTTTGCCTATGACTTCCGCAACCGCCGCGTCACCACCACGGACCGCACGGCCGATACTGTCCTCCGCACTACCATCCACGAAATCGATACCCGTGGCAATGTCGTCGCCATCACGGACAGCGAGGGCCGCCGCGAACAGTTCGCCTACGATGCCTTCAGCCGCCTCACCCACGCCACTTCAGGCGGCGGTCTCGTCCAGGCATTCACCTACAATCGCTTCAATAAAATCACTTCCTACACCACTCCGGATGGCAAGGTCTGGTCGTATGCCTACCGCGCTGATGGCCTCCGTAGCTCGGAAACTTCCCCGGAAGGCCGCGTCCGCTCGTTCACCTACACGGATTCCGCGGAACCAAAACGCACCACGGAACCAAATGGCGATTCCCAATTGATCTCCTACGACGCGGATGGCCGCGCCGCTTCCTACGCCTGGTTCACGGCGGCCGCGCCGACCACTCCCCAGAAGTCGGTGACCTATGACTACGACGCCAATGGCCGCATGACGGGCTACACCATGGCGGATTCGAGCGCGACTTTCGGATACGATGAAAAGGGCCGCAAAACGTCGGAAACTGTGAACTACGGTCCGTTCTCCCGCACCCGTACATGGACGTTCCACCCGGATGACCGCATCCATACCTACACGGACGCCACGGGCACGACCCGGACCTACAATTACGATGACGCGGGCCGCCTCGCAGGCATCAGCCTCCCCGGCACGGGAGAAATCACCTACAGCGAACGCTCCGCTTCCCGCATCGGCCTCATCACGTTCCCCGGCGGCCTCACGCAGCACTTCTCCCACGATGCTCTCCTCCGGCCCACGGGCATGTCGTTCCGGAAACCGGATGGATCGGATATCTTCAGCTGGGCGGAGTCGTTCGACGGTGCCAACCTCCCCACCAGCCGCACCATCGGCGGCACCACCACGGCCACGGCCTATGACAGCTCGGCCCGGCTCGTCACCGCGGGCCCCGCCACTTTCACCTACGATGACCGCGGCAACCGTACCTCGCTCACGGGTATCCCCGGGCTCTGGATCTATAACAATGATGACGAAATCCAGTCGGCGGGCCCCTTCACGTTCTCACACAATACCCGCGGACTCCGCACGGGCCGCTCGGGCGGGGGCCCGGGCGTTTCCTACACATGGGACGCCGCAGGCCACCTCGTCTCGCTCACGGGCCCGGCGGGCTCCGCTACCTACCGATACGACCCCTTCGGCCGCCGCCTCGCGAAATCCATAGGCGGTGTCACCACCTACTACGCCTACAGCGAAAATGGCATCGAGGCGGAATTCGACGCCGCGGGCAATGAACTCGTTTCCTATGGCTACGATCCATCGTCGGAATTCGGTCAGCGCCCGCTCTGGATGAAGGTCGGCCCGAATCGCTTCTGGTACGGTTTCGATAAACTCGGTACCCCGCTCGTCCTCACGGATTCGGCCGGTAATGTCGTCTGGCGCGCCAACTACGATGCCTTCGGCAGCGCCTCGGTCACCGTCAGTACGGTCACCAATAACCTCCGCCTCCCCGGCCAGTACTTCGACGCGGAATCGGGCCTCCACTACAACTGGAAGCGCTACTACGACCCTCTCACCGCTACCTACCTCTCCCGTGACCCGGCCCGCGATGACTACAATCACTTCCGCTACGCCCTCAATGACCCCTTCACCAAGTTCGACCCGGATGGCCTCCGCGCCAAGGTAAGCATCCCGCTCGGGGCCTCGGGCTGCAAGGCCTACACCTCGCTCGACTTCTGCGAGTGCGGCATCAAATGCGGGGGCTCGCTCGGCAAGGAGGGCAGCAAACTCGGCAGCTGTGAAGCGAGCGTCGACCTCGACCTCTGCAATGGCCGCAATGGTGGCGGTCCCGGCGGCGCCCCGGCCCCCAAACTCTGTGGCGCTCTCGGCTGCAAGGTGGGTCCCTGCTCGGCGGAGGTCCTCAAGGGATGCTACGATTTCAATGCGAAGAAATTCAGTCTCTCGGGGCCTGCTCTGGGCTGCGACAAGAAGCTCCCCGGTGATGCCGAAATCGGTGGCGAAATCCCTCCCGTCTGGGACTCGGACGGCGGCGGCTGGGCTTTCTGATTTCCTCAACTTCTCAACTCTCTTCATCCCATGAAATCCTGCCTCCGCTTCCTGCTCGCCCCGCTCATGGCGATCGCGCTGGGACCTGTAACCTCTCTGGCTCAGGACGTCTGCGCCAAGGTCAAAATCCAGATCGAACAGGAACTCACGTTCGAACGCGAGGCCTTCGAGGCCCGCATGACGATCAATAATGGCCTCCCGGAAACGCCTCTCTC
>JBIICE010000281.1:0-4508 GCA_044239025.1 Verrucomicrobiales bacterium | reverse complement strand
ATCTGTCGACCCCAGAGCACGCCCCCAGGAGGTCTGTCCATCTGTCGACCCCCACGGAGCACGCCCCCAGGAGGTCTGTCCATCTGTCGACCCCAGAGCACGCCCCCAGAAGGTCTGTCCATCTGTCGACCCCAGAGCACGCCCCCAGAAGGTCTGTCCATCTGTCGACCCCCACGGAGCACGCCTCCAGGAGGTCTGTCCATCTGTCGACCCCACGGAGCACGCCTCCAGGAGGTCTGTCCATCTGTCGACCCCCACGGAGCACGCCCCCAGGAGGTCTGTCCAGCTGTCGACCCCACATTGCGTATCGCCCGACCCTTGAGCATCCGTCACCGCACCGCTTTCGTATATCTGAACGATTGTAATAATAAGCCGATCCGATCTGATGGCGCGGAGCATTCCGCTGGCGGTCAACCAGGCAATACCAATTCAAGCGACCACAACCGATGTGTCATTCCATCGCAGATTTTCCACTCACTCCCGTGAGCCTCGGGTCATGCGGGCAGCAAATGCATGGCGCGCACTTCAAATCGGCTGCATGCGGAGCTGTGAGCGGTCGTGGAACCGATGCACGGGAGACCCCGCATCCGGTCGGAATATCCCGGCGATCAGCTTCCCTCCCGGCAGGTCCGCTATGTTCACCCGATCCCAAGGGAATTCCTTTCACCCTGAACAGCGCAAACCCCATGAATGGATCAATCAACTCCCTCCTTTTCTGCCAGTTTCGCGGTTTCTTAGTGTTCGGTGGCACCGCTCTCATTCTCGCCCTCGCCCCCGCTGCGATGGCGCAGGGCTTGGCTGACCTCGACCGGGATGGCATTCCTAATCACGTCGATCCAGACGTCGACAACGATGGGATTCTCAATGGAGCCGACCGCAACATCGATGGAGGCAAGGTGCTCCATGGACCGCTGCGCGGCCATTTTGCCGGTGACCAGTTGCCGAATGATTCACCGTTCGAACTCGACATGGATGCTGATGGGGTCGCGGACCATGCGCCCGAGGAACGCGACATCGATGGCGATGGATTACCCGATGACGACCCTCGGGAAATGGACATCGACGGCGATGGCCTCGCGGACGATGCGCGCAACGAACTGGATGTCGATGGAGATGGTATTCTCGACACTGCCCGCAATGAAGACGATATCGACGGCGATGGTACCCCGGACATCGCACGTTCGGAATTCGATATCGACGGCGACGGTATCGCCAATGGACTCGATGGTGACATGGACGGCGATGGGGCCGCCAATGGAGCCGATAGAGATCCGGACGGATCCGGCATCGACGACTCCACGCTGGACATTCTCTACGAATCCCCGGGAAATCCGCCGTCATATGTCAACGATGCTTTGGTCGCTCCCATCATCGCCGAGGTCTCCAGCCAACTCCGCCGCACCCTACAGATCCGCGACGACGATCCCGGTCTCCGGGTCCGGGTCCAGATCGGCGAAGGCCTCGCAGGCCAGCCCGGCAAATGGGGCAGTCTCATCACCGGCGTCTGGCGCTACTGGAGCCCGGATCGTATCCAGATCTGGGCAAAGTGGGCCTACCCCATGACTGACCCTGGGCGCATCGCCCTTTTCGCCCGATACCAGTACACCGGTCCATATTCGGGAAGGATGGAAGACTATTCCAATCCCGTGTATTATGTGATTTCAGGGGAAAGCCGACTCTATTCAGGATACGCCACCTCCCCCGGCGAATTCTCTCTCTCCCGTATCACGGCCAGCCCCACCGTGTTCATCAGCTGGGTCACCGGGTCCCCCGCCGGATTCTTCTACACAGCTCCCAATGAGCAGGCCACCGGATTCCCCCCGCCACGGGAAGCCCTCAATGCCGCCCTTGCCCGGTTCCCGGACTTCGCCCCAGCAGACGCATCCCTCGGCTTCTCCGGCAATCTGTCCGCTTCTCCTGAATTCCCGGGTATCGACCCCATCCTCTCCCTCCATCGCACCATCCGCCAAACCAACCGCGCATGGTACGGCCAACTGGAAGCTCAGGCCCTGCGCTGATCTGCCTCCTCCATACGCGTCCGCCGCAGATCAAGGCGGTCCCCCCGATCAAGGAACTCACCGACAACTTCGGGAAAGCATCCCCGGGAACAAACCCCCAGGGCTCTGTGCCGCTAAGTCGACAGGACATCTCAGCGTTGCCTTCTGCCATCGAACCCGAACCCTGCGGTGCGCGCCGACAGATGGCCGTACCTTCTTTACTTTATCCCTAGAGCCACGCAGAGCGCAGCAGAGCAGGATTCGAGCGAATCTGCCACGCTGGGAGTCTGGTGGAGACTCCGGAGTTTTTCCGGGTTGCCGATCAGTTCGATAGCTTCTCGCAGTCCCACAGGAACCCGACCCAAGCGCAGGTCGAGTGCGTCGAAGACAAGCCGCCGACTGGCTCCGAGCGAACCTTCCTCACGCCCCGGAAACCTCCTTCCCTGCGGAACTGTTCGGCGAGCATCAGAACAGTGCGGCGCGTGGCACAATCAAGTCAGCGATGGGTCGATCGGGCGGGGCAGCACTTGTCAAGTTTGCTGGCGAACGACAATAGGCCGGCGAACGACAATAGGCCAGACCTTTTCGCTGAGACCTTTTCGCTGGGGCTGCACTGACAGGTGGCCAGACCTTTTCTCCACGGCCTCCCAAAGAACTCCAGGAGGTCTGTCCGTCTGTCGCCGTCCATCTGTCGCCCGTTCCGCGCTTCCCAGCGTCTGCATTCCCCCATCCGCATGCCGCAGAATCATCTTGCAGCTTGTGCGTATGCGTATAGAGTCATGTACAAATGACGCAAAGCAAAGTTCTCTCGATTTTCGCCTGCCTGGGGCTGGGTGTGATGGTTCCGGCTTCCGACGGGGTGGCGGTAACGGCGACAGAGATGAGTCTTGAGGACGCGGTGAGGCGGGCGCGGGAATCACATCCCGATGCGCAGATTGCGCAACTGCGGATGGTGGCGGCGCTCGCGGCGCTCGATCAGGCAAATGCGGCGTTCCGGCCCCGGGTCCGACTGCATTCAGGCTATGTGGGAACGAATCAGCCGGTCAGTGTCTTTGGGATGGCACTGAATCAGCGGGCAATCTCACCCTCATTGAATTTCAATGATGTACCCACGGCAGACAACTGGACCGCGGGAGCCTCGGTTTCGCTGCCGCTCTATGCGGGCGGTGCGCTACGGGCAGGCCGTGAGGCAGCAGTAGCAGCAGCAGCAGCCCGGGGCCATGAGGCCACCGGGGTACAGCGGACCCTCGAATCGGAGGTCACGCGGACCTGGCTGACCGTCTACAAGGCACGCAGCTTCACGGAAGCGGCCCGGGCAGAGGCCGAATCCTTCGCTTCGCATCTTGCACTGACCCGCAAGCGCCTCGCGGCGGGCAGTGCCCTGAAGACCGACGTCCTCGACATGGAGGTAAGGCTGGCTCAGGCACGGGAAGACCTCGCGCGCTCGGCCAATGCCCATGCCCTCAACCGCCGTGCGCTGGCCTCGCTGCTTGGGCTGGAAAATAGCGAAATCGAAGCGCAGCGCACCATTCCGGTGCTGGCAGTCCCGCAGCCGGCGGAATCTCCGCGTCGACCCGAACTCCTTGCCGCGGAAAGCATGGTCCGGGCCGCGGTGGCGCGGGTCAAATCGGCAGCAGCAGGCCGCAAGCCGTCGGTGCGGGCATTTGGAGCAGCCGAACACAACCGGGGCAGCCGCTTTGATGGGGAGGGTTCCAGCTTCACTGTCGGCGTGATGGCCGAATGGGATGCGTGGGACGGCGGCCAGCGCAAGGGGAGCATCGCAGCAGCGGAGGCCGCAGCGCGCATCGCAGAGGCCGAACTCCGCCGCCAAAGCCTCGCCGTCGATCTTGAACTCCAGCAGGCCCGGCTTGCTCTCAGCGAAGCCGACGAACGACTTTCGGTTTCGGCACAGTCCGTGAGCCTGGCCGCCGAAAGCGTCAGATTGCTCAGGGAACGCTTCGCGGGCGGCCTCGCCCTCGCCACTCAGCTTATCGATGCGGAAACCGCTCTCACGGCTGCACGCATGCGCCGATCCGAGGCGGAAACGGACCGTTGCATGGCCATCGCGGCGCTCCGCCGTGCCCTCGGACTTCCTCTCCTTCCCTCTTCCACGAAATGAAACCATTCCCCGCCCTTCTGGTCGCCGCCGCTTTTGGCACATCCTGCAGCAAAGCGCCCCACCCGGCCAAACCCTCGCCAACAGCGTTGCCCGCCGCCGCGGTCACGACCGAAACCACCACCCTCACCAATATCCCTTTGACCGAGGAAATCGTGGGCACCGTCCGGGCCGTCGAACGCACCACCGTCGAAGCAAAGGTCAGCGGTCGCATTGCCACCTTCGCAGCTCCGGAGGGCACAGAAGTGAAGGCAGGCGATGTCCTCGCCGTCCTTGAAGCCCGCGAAATCAACGCCCGTGCCGAACAGGCCAGCGCCTCCCTCGAACAGGCACAGCGCGACTTCGCAAGGCAGCAGCAGCTCCTCAAGGGAGGTGCCACTACCCGGCAGGAATTC
>JBIICE010000280.1:0-4540 GCA_044239025.1 Verrucomicrobiales bacterium | reverse complement strand
TGGGAATGGGAAATCGGTTGGGGTTGACTGATGGGGGATGCCTTAGAACGGTGGACGGGTCCACTCAAAGGATTTTTTCCGGTTTAGTGGAGCAGGGCGGGGCCGGGAACCCCTGGGGGATACGCTGGCGGAGGGGCCACGGATGGAATTTCCCGGTGCGTTCCGCGGATTCCGGGGCGTAGTTCCCGCCGCATGCCCGCCTACCGCACTGTCATTCACTGGTTCCGCCGCGATCTCCGGCTCACGGATAATACCGCGCTGCATCACGCCTCGTCCGACGCCGGCTGCGTCGTGCCCGTGTACGTGCTCAGCCAGTGGAAAGAACAGCACCGCTGGACCGGTCCGGCCCGGCAGTCGTTTCTCGTCGGCTGCCTTGATTCGCTGGCCGCCAATATTCAGGCAGCCGGCGGCCGCCTGATTTTCCGGGAGGGCGATCCGGTGGCGGTGCTCGGGCAGTTGATCCGGGAAACCGGTGCCGAGGCCGTGTACGTGAACCGCGATCCTGATCCGCACGGCATGAAGGCCGAGGAAAGGCTGGCGGACGCCTGTCGGGAACTCGGGGTCGCGCTCCACACGTTCAAGGATGTTGTCCTGCATGAGCGGGACGAGGTGCTTACCGGGGCGGGGGGGCCTTTCCGGGTGTTCACTCCCTACCGCCGAGCGTGGCAGAAGCTCCCGAAGCCCGGCGTGCTTCCCGCGGTGAAAGGCTTCGGTGACCCGGCAAAGCTCGTGTCTCTGCCGTGTCCGGACCTTGCATGGTGGGGGCTCAGCGCTCCGCCGGCGGGCATCCTGCCGGCCGGGGAACGCGCCGCCCGCGACCGCATGCGGCACACCATGGACAAAGTGCTGCCGCACTACGGCGAGCGGCGCGACATTCCCGACGGTCAGACCACGTCGCGGCTGAGTCAGGACCTGCGGTTCGGAACCCTTTCCATCCGGGAATTGCACGCGCGCGCCACGGCTCTCCAGCAGAGCGCCCCGGCTGCGGTCGCCGGGAGCATCGATTCGTGGATCAATGAACTCGCATGGCGGGAATTCTACATGCAGATCCTCTGGCGTTTTCCCGAGGTGCTGAGCGAGGAATTCGATCCGAAATTCCGCGGACTTCCCTGGGAGTACGACGAGTCAAGGCTCGAGCGCTGGAAGACCGGAACCACTGGCTTTCCCATTGTCGACGCCGGCATGCGCGAACTCGCGTCCACCGGCTTCATGCACAACCGGGTCAGGATGATCACCGCCATGTTCCTGACCAAGGACCTCCGGCTCGACTGGCGGCTTGGCGAGCAGTACTTCATGCAGGCGCTGACCGATGGCGAAATCGCCAGCAACAACGGGGGCTGGCAATGGAGCGCCGGCACGGGAGCCGATGCCGCGCCCTACTTCCGCATCCAGAACCCATGGACCCAGGCCAAACGCTTCGATCCTGAAGCCCGCTATATCCGCCGCTGGGTTCCGGAACTCGCCAAGGCTCCCGCAGAGGCCCTGTTCGCCCCGCAGGTGACCGGAATCCCGGGGGGTGCCGCCTACCCCCGGCCGATGCTCGATCACAGCAGGGAACGCGACCGCACCCTTGCCATGTTCAAGCGCCACCGGGAGCAGACCGCCGGGGCATGAGATCAGGAAATCAGAGTAATCCGCGGATTCCGGGCAACCGGCGGCGCGTCGGTTGGCGGCCGGGAAAAGTGGCCTTCGCAGCCATCCCAGGGGAAAAAAATTCCATTTCGTCCCTTGCCAAGCCATCTCCCTGTGCTAAACCGCACCCTCCTTGCCGTCCGGGCCCTCTGCGGTCCGGCGGGTTTTCTATCTCCGCCGTTGGTTCACCCATGGCGATGCAGGCGGAACCCGGCCCCGGCAGCGTGCCTCTCCCGTATCTTTCCGTTTCCCTGATCATTTCTCGAAATCCCCATGAAAGTCCGTGCTTCCGTCAAGAAACTGTGTGAATCCTGCCGCGTGATCCGCCGCGAGGGAGTGGTGCGCATCATCTGCAAGAACCCACGCCACAAACAGCGGCAGGGCTGAAGAAATTTCCAATTCCGTCCGCATACCAACTCCCGAACCGAATTTCCCATGGCACGACTCCTCGGCGTAGACATTCCCAATGAGAAGCGCATCGAAGCTTCTCTTCCGTACATTTACGGCATAGGCCCGTCCCTCGCCCGGCGCGTGCTGGAACAGGCAAACATCAATCCGGATACCCGGACCGGGGAACTCTCCACCGAACAGGTCAGCGCCATCATTTCGGTGATTCAGGCCAACGGAATCGTCATCGAGGGTGACCTGCGCCGGGACATTCAGATCAACCTGAAGCGCCTGCAGCAGATCAACTGCTACCGGGGCATGCGTCACCGCAAAGGACTGCCTGTCCGTGGCCAGCGCACCAAGACGAACGCCCGTACCCGGAAGGGTCCCCGCCGCACGGTTGGGGTACAGCGTTCCAAGAAGTAATTTCAACTGAAAGCCCCCAACGAACTCTCCCATGGCAGAAGATCCGCAGAAACCCGCCGCCCCGGCCGTACCCGCCGCGCCGGTTCCAGAAGGCCCCAAAGACGCTGCCGCGCTTCTCGCGGATCCGAATGAGGGCATTAAAATCGTCAAGGCCAAGGGCTCGAAGAACATCACTTCGGGTGTGGTCCATGTTCTGGCGACCTTCAACAATACGATTGTGAGCGTGACGGATGCCCGGGGCAACGTCATTGGCTGGTCCAGCGCCGGCAAGATGGGCTTCAAGGGAAGCCGGAAGAGCACAGCCTATGCGGCGCAGCTGGTATCGCAGGACGCCTGCCGCCAGGCGATGGGACACGGTCTGCGCGAGGCGGAAGTGCGGGTGAAGGGTCCGGGTGCCGGTCGTGAGTCGGCCGTCCGTGCCATTGCCGCGCTGGGTCTTGAGGTTTCGGTCATCAAGGATGTCACTCCGGTGCCGCACAATGGCTGCCGTCCGCCCAAGGCCCGCCGCGTTTGATTTCCCTTTAATTCCTACCGTATTTCCACATGGCTCGTTACACAGGTCCCAAGGACAAGATCAGTCGCCGTTTCGGCGTCGCCATTTTTGGCCCATCGAAGGCGCTTGAGCGCCGGGCATTTGCTCCCGGTCAGCATGGGGCCCGCAGTGGCCGCAAGAAGCTGTCGGATTATGCGATTGCGCTCGGCGAGAAGCAGAAGCTGCGGTTCCAGTATGGAATGCTTGAGAAGCAGTTCCGCAAATTCTTTGAAGAGGCATCCCGCCGCCGTGGTGTCACGGGTGAGATTCTCCTGCAGATGCTCGAGTGCCGCCTCGACAATGTGGTGTACCGCCTTGGGCTCGCGCCTTCCCGCAATGCAGCCCGTCAGTATGTCGGACACGGTCATGTCACCGTGAACGGCAAAAAGGTGAATATCGCTTCCTACCAGTGCAAACAGGGTGATGTGATTTCGATGAAGCCCTCGGTTCGTGCGCAGCAGATGGGTCTTCGTGCGCTTGACCTGACCCAGGCGATTGTGATTCCGGAGTGGCTCACGCTCGACCGCGACAAGCTCACGGGCACGGTCAATCGGCTGCCGAGCCGCGAGGAGATTGATCCGATCGTCAACGAGCAGCTCGTGGTCGAGCTTTACTCGCGCTGATCGCGGCACATGGCATTTTGGAAACGGCACCTGGAGACAGGTGCCGTTTTTATTTGAGCGGAGCAGCGGCGCGGGGAAAGGGATGTCGGGAGGCAGGGATAGGGAGATAGTCCGAGAGTTGAAAGATCTGTTTGTTTTAGGTGAGCAGAAAGAATGAGGATCATGGATCGATTCCGTGCTTGCCAGCGGACACGTTCCTGTCCGGTCGGGGTTCTGTGGCAGTGGTGCCGTACTTGCTGCGGGCAACTGCGTGAGGAGGAGTGCATGAAGGTTGTCAATGATGGGGAGGGGGTGTAGGGAACCGAGCAGGAAGCTGCTGAATCCTGCTGAATTGTCATGTCGCATATGCCCACATCTGTTGTTTGTCCTGGTTGCCGGATGGTGCTTGAGGTGCCTGCGGGCATTGCCGGGGTGATTGCTGAGTGCGCGAGCTGCGGCAGTGAGATTGAGATTCCGGGGTCTCCGGAGGGCTTGCTGGAGGGCGGAGAGAGCGGAATGGTGGACCGTGGTGATTGGGACTTCGGCGATCTGGTCGGCCCGGTGGGAGGGGAGCGTGCTGAGGTGCCGCGTGGAGATCTTCTGGAGATTCGCAGCGGTGCCGACGATCTGGCGGTTCCGGTGACAGGTAAGTCTGAAGCGATCGACGACTTGTCGCTGGATCTGGATCGCTTGAGTGCGCTGCGGGCTCTCGAGGCCGAGGAACTGCGGAAGAAAGCGGAAGCCGCCCGCGAGGCCGAGGAACTGCGGAAGAAAGCGGAAGCCGCCCGCGAAGCCGAGGAACTGCGGAAGAAGTCGGAAGCCGCCCGCGAGGCCGAGGAACTGCGGAAGAAAGCGGAAGCCGCCCGCGAAGCCGAGGAATTGCGGAAGAAGTCGGAAGCCGCCCGCGAGGCCGAGGAATTGCGGAAGAAGTCGGAAGCCGCCCGCGAAGCCGAGGAACTGC
>JBIICE010000066.1:0-18126 GCA_044239025.1 Verrucomicrobiales bacterium | reverse complement strand
ATGCCGCCACGTATCAGGTGAGCTTCCGGGCGCGCTGGCTGAGCGGGACGCCGCGGCTGCTGAGCCGACTCTATTTCAACCGGCTGGCGCGGCAGGCGATTCTTCCCGTGCCCGTGGCCACCGGAACCCCGGGAAGCGCCAATAGCCGGAGAACCGCCAACATCGGACCGTCACTCACGGGACTGCAGCACGCGCCGGTGGTGCCCCTGGCCGATCAGGTGGCGTCGGTCCGCGTGCGGGCTGCCGATCCGGACGGGGTGGCTTCGGTGGTGCTGCGCTGGCGGCTCGACGGGGCCAATTCCTTTGCATCGGTTCCCATGAGCGGCGCTGCGGAGTATGCGGCGGCGCTTCCGGCGCAGACGGCGGGCGCGCTCGTGGAATTCTTTGTCGAGGCCACCGATGGCGCTGGCGCGGTGTCGCGATACCCGGCCCATGGGGCGCTCGTGCGCTGGAATGACGGCACCGTGCCGCAGGGGCCCGGGCATGGACTGCGCGTCCTCATGACCGCCGCCAATGCCGATTTCATGCACCTGCCGACCAACGTCATGAGCAACGACATGATCCCGTGCACGGTCGTTTATCAGGAAAGCGAAGTCTTCTACCATGCCGGCTGCCGCCTCAAGAGCAGTCAGCGCGGCCGCCTCGCTGATATCCGGCTGGGCTTCGCCATCGAATTCGATCCCGAGCAGCCCTTCCGCGGAGTCATGACGACCGTGAATCTCGACCGCTCGGGCTACGGTCGCGGCACGCCCGGCAGTGGCTACGGACACAGCGAGATCATCAATTGGCACTTCTTCAGCCGAGCCGGAGGCATTCCATCGATGTACAATGACATGGTGTACCTGATTTCGCCCCGTGCCGCGCACACGGGCAGCGCGGTCCTCACCATGGCCGAATTCAACGATCCCTACCTCGATGGTCAGTGGAATGGCGGCGCGGACACACCCACGTTCAAATACGAACTGATCTACTGGCCAACGACCACTCAGGGTGGGGTCGAAGGACTCAAACTGCCGCAGCCGGACAACGTCAATGCGGTCACGACCAGTCAGATCAGCAGCCCGGACAAGGAGGCGTACCGCTGGAATTTCCTCATCGGCAATGCCCGGAACCGCGATGACTACGCGCGCATCGTGAACCTGAGCACGACCTTCCGGATGAGCGGCACGGCGTACACGCAGGCCCTGCCCGGAGCCATCGATGTGGACCAATGGCTGCGTTGCTTCGCGGCCTATGCGCTCGCGGGTCCGGGCGACCATTACACCACCTCGACCGGTGGCTGGCATAATCTCAAACTCTACCACCGGAACGACGGACGGATTCTCTTCCTGCCATGGGATGGCGATTTCCTCACGCAGGCGGCCAACGCGGCACTCGTGATCGCGCCGGACCTCTCGAAGATGATTGCCGCAAGCCCTGCGAACCACCGGGCCTTCTACGGCCACCTCAACGACATCATGAACCGTTCGTTCCGGGCCGACTACCTGGGGACATGGGCCGAGCACTACAGCCGCTTCAGCACCACGGGTGGCAACTGGGGCGAAATCACGAGCTACGTGGCCGAGCGATCCGCGTTTGTCCGGACGCAGCTGAATACGCTCTATCCAGCAGTGAGCTTTGCGGTGAGCACGAATGGCGGGGTCGATTTCAGCACGGCGGAGCCTCAGGTCGTGCTCGGTGGCAATGCGGGACTCGACGTCCGTGCCATCCGGATCAATGGCGGCGAGGAAACCGTGCCCGTGACATGGCCCACGCGGAACACATGGAGCATCACGCTGCCCGTGCTCGCCGGAGCGAATCCTTTCCTGATCGAAGCCATTGGCTTCGGGGGCACTGTCACCGGCAGCGATACGATCATTGTGACAGGAACGGGCACTGTCGAGCCGGCCAGTGCCGCGAATCTCGTGATTTCCGAACTGCATTACCATCCGGCCGACCCCGTGGCGGCGGAATCGCCCTACAGTGACGCGGAGGACTTTGAATTCATCGAACTCCGGAACATTGGAAAATCGATCGTTTCGCTCAATGGCGTGCGCTTCACGGCGGGCATCACGTGGTCCGCTCCGGCCGGCACGACTCTTCCCCCGGGTGGCCGGGTGGTCATTCCGCGCCGGACGGCGGCCTTTGCGCTGCGCTATCCGGGGGTTGCGACCCTTGCGGATTACTATCAGGCGGGCGGCAATGTTCTCTCGAATGCCGGTGAGGAAATTGCGCTGGTGGATGGCAGCGGTGCGGACATCCGGAGGTTCCGCTACAGTGACACGGCCCCATGGCCCACGGTGGCGGACGGCGCGGGTCCTTCGCTCGTGCTCATTGCTCCCGGACTGAATCCCGATCACGCCGATCCACTGAACTGGCGGGCCAGCCTCGCTGCAGGTGGTCAGCCGGGTGGATCCGATGCGGTGGAGCCTCCGGTTGATCCGGATGGCGATGCCGATGGCGATGGGCTGTCGAATCTCATGGAATACGCGACGGGCGGGACGCGTCCGGAATTCCGCGTGACGGGCCATGACGGCAGCTTTACGGTCGATTTCGTGAGGGCGCGCGGCGTGGAGGCCCAGCCGGGAGTGCAGCTTTCGGCTGCCCTGCAGAACTGGCAGCTGCAGAGCGCGGAACTGGTCGGAAGGGATTTCCTCCCGGATGGATCCGAACGCATCACCCTGCGGGTCACGGTGCCGCCGGGAGCGTCATCGCACTTCGCCCGTCTCATCTTCCGCGTGCCATGAAGCGAATTCTCGGCCTGCTGCTTTTCGTCCACACGGCTGCGATGGCCGAGGATCGGTCAGTTCAGCTGATTCCGGCACCGAAGTCGCTGGTTCGCCTCGATGGGAGCATTGCGCTGGCGACCGGTGCGCGGATCCTGTGCCGCGGGGAAGCGATGCGCGGCGTCGCGGAGACTTTCGCCGAGGACGTGCAGCGCGCGCACGGCTTTGCCTTCACCGTGGCCACCGGAAACGACGCACCGAAGCCTGGCGATGTGGTCGTGGAAATGGCTGCGGTGGCCGGACCGCCGGGACGTTACGAATTGCAGATTGGCTCAGGCGATGCCGTCACGCTGCGGGCTGCCGATGCGCCGGCGGCTGGCTGCGGTCTCGTGACGCTGCTGCAGTTGCTCGAACGCGGAGATGCGGGAGGACTGCGCCTGCCGCGGCTCACGGTGGCGGACCATCCCGACCGTTCGTTCCGGGCCCTTCAGGTTTCCGTGCGCGGTGGATATCATGCTCCGCAATGGGTCTGCAGGGTCATCGATGCCGCCCGGCTGTTCCATATACGCATCGTACAACTTCATACCACGGAATCGCTCTGGGTCGGCAGTACCCTTGCGTCGAGCGACCGCGCGTCCGCGGATTTCCTCCGCAGGAATGCCGCATGGAGCCGGCGCGAAATGGAGATGGTTCTTGATTATGCCCGGAAGCGCGGAGTTTCCCTGCTGCCGCACAATGAGATGCGTCCCAACGATCCGTTCTGGAAGGCGGCCCTCGAGGAGGACCCCGATCCCGCGGACCAGCGGGCCGGGTATGTCGACGAGGTCGATGGCAAGGGACCGTACAAGGTCGGGGAGAAACTGGGCGACGACCCGCGGTTCTGGGGCTTTCTGCGCGAAGTGGTGCGGCGTTCCTGTGCGCAGTTTGCGCGGACATGGCCGGGTGGAAAGCTGCCGTATTATCACATCGGACCGGTCTATGGCGAAGGTGGCTGCAGCGGCCGCGATGCCGTGAGGATGCAGGAGATTCTTCAGGAATGGGATCCCGCCGTGCGCATGATGTACTGGAATGGTCCAGCGGATGACGATCCGGATCTGAAGCCGCTGCGCAGCAAGCTGGCGGTGGCCTTCTACAGCGCGCACTGGGGCGGTACGCCAGAGGGTCAGCTCGCGGCGGGCTTCGGTCTCGTCAATGTCTCGTGGCGTCCGCTCTATGTGCAGCCGGGAACGCGCCGCAAAGCGCTGCGGCAGGCCCGCTGGATTGCGGACGAATTTCATGTGGCGCGCTTCGGGGACGAAGGCCCGTTCGGGGCTCCCATCGCGGCACGCGACCTCACGGCGCGTCAGGAGGGAATTCTCGGAGCCATGCTGGCCAGTTGGGATTTCGCTTCGGCGGATCAGCAGGAAGGCCACCTCGCCATGCTGCTGCCCTGCCTGCCGGTCTTCGGCGAACGGATCTGGAACGTCCGTCCATGGCCGTACGCGGACAGCGGCGAGGTCATGCAGCGCGCGGCCGCCCAGCAATCACTCCTGCGGAACGTCGTGCGCGAGCCGGTGGCTCCGGCGGTTCCGGGCGATGTCACGGCAACCCAGGGTGTCCATGCCGATGCCGTCGATGTCTTCTGGGGCGACAGCACGAATTTTCCGGATGGCTATCAGGTCTTCCGCGGGGAAACGGCGGACCCGGTCATGGCCCGCCCCATTTCTCCGGTGCTCCCCGCCAGCACGGTGACCCGGCTGAACCAGTTCCGTGATGCTGTCCCGTCCGGCGGCGCAAAACGGTTCTATTTCGTGAAAGCAATCAGCGCGGCCGGAGATTCCGCCCTTTCTCCGCCGGTCGAAGGATGGAGCGGACCGGGTGTCAGCGTTCCGGCCGCTGAGGAATCGTTCGATTACCCAGCGGGAGCAGCCATTGCGGCCACGGCCGGGGGCAGGGGATTCGGAGGACCATGGAAGGTCGTCGAGGAAAATGCCCCGCTCGTCATGGCCGCCGATGGCCTCAGTTATCCCGGTCTCAAATCATCCGGCCGGGCCCTGCGGGTCGTCGCCGATGATGCCGACGAAACCAACCGGCGGAGGCCGCCGCACGTTCGCATCGAACGCCCGCTCGCCGAAGCTTTCGGTCGCGACGGCACGGAGGTCTGGTGCAGCTTCCTCGTGCGCGCCGAACGCGACCCCGCCATCGGCGACCTCCATTGCAATCTCATGCGGACCAATGTCGGCAAAGGCTGGGGCCGCGGCTTCGGCATCTATACATCGCAGGCGGGCGTCGAAATGGAACAAGGCCGCACGTACCTCATGGTCGTCCGCACCGTGTTCCACCGTGGACACGACCTCATGCACCTCTGGGTCAATCCCCCAGCCGACCGCATGCCCGCAGACGACGAGGCCGCCGTGGTCACAAGGGAATTCGACAACCCGGAAGACCGCACCCTCGCCATCGGCATGCAGCCGTACGGAAAAGGTGCCTACCTCCTCGATGAAATCCGCTGCGGCCCGCAGTGGCAAAGCGTCCTGCCAGCCGGCCCGTAGTCCGGACCATGCGCAGCGCGCCGGCAGCGCCTTCCGCAGAACACGCGCGGACGACTGGATCGATCGGCGATTCCGGAAAGACCGCTCACAGAACGAAGCCGCCAGGCTTTGGACTGCTGCGAGAATCGCAGCTTTCTCGATCCCGACAGTTCGAGAAGGCTGGCAACGTCGAGATCCCGCGCTGCGCGCTCAAGGAAAGCGGTGATGCTCACCGCAGTCCAAAGCCTTCGGCTCTCTGCTGGGGGAATGGTCCTGTGGTTCCGGAACGAAACGCGCTGATGACTGGATCGATCGGCGATTCCGGAAAGACCGCTCACAGAACGAAGCCGCCAGGCTTTGGACTGCTGCGAGGATCGCAGCTTTCTCGATCCCGACAGTTCGAGAAGGCTGGGGGAATCGAGGTCCCGCGCTGCGCGCTCAGGGAAAGCGGTGATGCTCACCGCAGTCCAAAGCCTTCGGCTCTCTGATGCGCGAATGGCCTCGTCGTTCCGGAACGCAACGCGCTGATGACTGGATCGATCGGCGATTCCGGAAAGACCGGTCACAGAACGAAGCCGCCAGGCTTTGGACTGCTGCGAGCATCGCAGCTTTCTCGATCCCGACAGTTCGAGAAGGCTGGCAACGTCGAGATCCCGCGCTGCGCGCTCAGGGAAAGCGGTGATGCTCACCGCAGTCCAAAGCCTTCGGCTCTCTGCTGGGGCAGTCCAAAGCCTTCGGCTCTCTGCTGGGGCAGTCCAAAGCCTTCGGCTCTCTGCTCTGAAAATGGCCGGGAGGAAACAAGCCACCTGCATCCCAGAAGGCCACGCCCCGGGGCTGCGGTTTCATTTCACAAAGCCCTGCAGGTGGCGGGACCATCGATGGGGCAGGCACGGTGGTGGTGTCCTTGATGAGGAAGCTTGACCGACGCGCGCGCGAAACACCTCGACTATCGTGCGGCCGATGATACCGTCGGTTACTGAACCCTATGATGCTGAGAAGTTGAATCAGCCCATGACGGTCCGGAATTTGCCAGACACGATCATGCCCAAGATTCCAGCGACTTTTCCGTTTTTCCCTGTCATGTCCGCCTTGGGGCTGGTGTGGGTTTTCTCTGCGCCAGCCGTTTGTGCCCAGGAAATTCTGCCCTTTCCGCCCAAGCCGTCCGGCAGCATCGCCGGTCGCACGATACAGGAATCGACCTACCATCCTCGGTCAGAGGTGCGCCGTCTGCCTGAGGGTGCCCCGAACATCATCATTTTCATGGTCGATGATGCTGGACCGGCCCTCCCCAGCACCTTTGGGGGTGAGATCAACACGCCCACCATGGATCGTCTCCTGGGGCAGGGCATTGGGTACAACCGGTTCCATACCACCGCCATGTGCTCGCCCACGCGCGCCAGCCTGCTCACTGGGCGCAACCATACTCGGCTTGGGGCCGGGCAAATTGCCGAGCTTGCCAACGACTGGGACGCCTATTCGGGCATTCAGCCGAAAAGCAGCGCCATGGTTCCCGAAGTCCTGAAAAGCTACGGCTACCGCACGGCTGCGTGGGGCAAGTGGCATAACACCCCGGTAAGCCACACCACCGCCGCTGGTCCGTTCGACTACTGGCCCACCGGCTACGGCTTTGAATACTTTTACGGTTTTCTGGGGGGTGAAACCTCCCAGTTTGAGCCCTGCATGGTGCGTAACACCAGCCCGCTTGCGCATCCGAATGCTCCCAGCGGCGGCCGGCCTTACCACCTCACCGAGGATCTCGCCGATGATGCCATTCACTGGTTGCAGCGGCACAAGGCGATTTATCCGGACCAGCCATTCTTCATGTATTGGGCATCCGGGGCCACGCACGGCCCGCATCAGATCATGAAGGAATGGGCTGACCAATACAGCGGTAAGTTCGATGATGGCTGGGATCGGTATCGCGAGCGAGTCTTCGCCCGGGCCAAAGCCAAAGGCTGGATACCGCAGAACGCCCAACTCACCCCGCGCCCTGACACCCTTGCCTCATGGGACAGCATCCCCGAAAGCGAGCGACCGTTCCAGCGCCGCCTGATGGAAGTATTCGCCGGGTTCGGCGCGCATGTGGATCATGAAATCGGACGCGTTGTCAATGAAGCGGAGCGGCTCGGATACCGTGACAATACCCTTATTTTCTACATCTGGGGCGACAATGGATCATCCGCCGAAGGTCAGAACGGGACCATCAGCGAATTGCTCGCTCAGAACGGCATCCGCACCACTGTCGCGCAGCATACCAAGGCACTCGGGGAAATCGGGGGCCTCGACGCCCTCGGCTCCAGCAAAACCGAAAACATGTTTCACGCCGGCTGGGCCTGGGCTGGGGGTTCCCCCTATAAAGGGACCAAGCTGATGGCCTCCCATTTCGGCGGTACGCGCAACCCCATGATCGTTTCCTGGCCCGCGAAAATCAAAGCGGACGCCGCCCCACGGACACAGTTTCTCCATGTCATCGACGTCGTCCCCACGCTTTACGAACTGGCCGGCATCACGCCGCCCCGCGTCGTCAATGGCATCGCGCAGGATTCCATCGATGGGACGAGCTTCGCGGCCACCTTCAACGACGCCAAGGCAGCCGAAGTCCGCCGCACTCAGTTCTTCGATGTCATGGGCAGCCGAGGCATCTACCACGATGGCTGGTTCGCCTGCACGCCAGGTCCGCGGACACCATGGATTCCCGGTATTCCTCCCGCCTTCCTTGATGAAAACCGTCAGCTCAAGTGGACGCCTGACAACGACGTCTGGGAACTCTACAACATCAATGAAGACTGGACGCAGGCCAGCGACCTGGCCACCAGCATGCCCGGCAAGCTCGCCCAGATGAAGGAGATCTTCACCATGGAATGCGCGAGGAATGAAGGATTTCCGATCGGTGGCGGGCTCTTCACCCTGCTCATCCGTCCCGACCTTGGTCCGCAGCCGAAGTACACCGAATGGGAATACTCCGGCAACATTCAGCGTCTGCCGGAATTCACCGTACCTAAGCTCGGGAACCGTGAAAACATCGTCTCGCTCAAGGCAGACATTCCCGAAAGCGCCAACGGCGTGCTCTACGCCATGGGCTCGTTTTCAGGCGGGCTCAGCTGCTTCGTGAAGGACGGCATCCTCCACTACGAATACAACCTCTTCATGATCGAGCGCACCACGATCAAGGCGAAGGAAAAGCTTCCCGTGGGCGAGGTCACCATTGAGGTGATCACCAAATATGCTGAGAAACGCCCGGGCGGTCCGCTTGCTGTCGCCATCAAGGTCAACGGCAAGGACTGGGCCACCGGCCGCGTGCCAGCCAGCGCGCCCTTCGCCTTCAGCACCGATTGTTTCGATGTCGGCACCGATCTCGGTTCCCCGGTTTCCCCAGTCTACTTCGATAAAGCACCCTTTCCCTTCAATGGCAGCATCGACAGCATGAAGGTAAAATACACGGAGTAACCCAGCACGACATTCCCCGCTCGCCAGGGAAGTCATGGCCGACGGGCAGCTCCATGGGCGCGGTCGCTCCCGTCGCTCAGCGCAGCCGCGGTGCTGCCTGTGGATGAAGCGCGGGCGCTGAATCCTTACGCGCCGGGGGCTTCATGCAGGCGGAAGGCCTGATGCACCACGCGGATGGCATTTTCCTGCGACTTCTCGTCAACGATCACAGCGATCTTGATTTCCGAGGTGGAAATCATGTCGATATTGATGCCGGCGTCGCCGAGCGCCTTGAACATGGTGGCGGCGACGCCGCTGTGCGAGCGCATGCCGATGCCGACGGCCGAAACCTTGGCAATGCCATCGGTCGCGAGAATCTCCACGCGCCCGCTGATGCCGCGGACGGCTTCCTCGAGCACTTCACGGGCCTTGCGCAGGTCGTTCTTGTGCAGCGTGAACGAAATGCGGGCTTCGCCATCGCGACCCGTATTCTGAACGATCATGTCGATGTTCAGGTGCGCCGATCCGATGGCCGAGAAGACCCGGGCGGCGTGGCCCGGTTGGTCCGGCAGATTCGTGATCGTGATTTTGGCCTGGTCCTTTTCGAGACTGACCCCGCGGATGACGACTGACTCCATGTTCATGGTTTCCCGAGTGACGAGGGTTCCGGGGTTTTGGTTCATGCTGTTGCGGACTTCGAAGGGGACGCCGAATTTGTTGGCGAATTCGACGCTGCGGCTCTGCATGACCTTGCTCCCGGAGCTGGCCATTTCGAGCATTTCCTCGTAGCTGATGACAGGAATGCGGCGGGCATCGGGCACGAGGCGAGGGTCGGCCGTGTAGACGCCATCGACGTCCGTGTAGATCTGACAGAGGTCGGCCTTGATGGCAGCGGCGATGGCGATGGCGGTGAGGTCGCTGCCTCCGCGGCCGAGTGTGGTGATGCTGCCATCTGCAGTGACGCCCTGAAATCCGGCGACGACCACGATGTTGCCATCGTCGAGCATGCGGTGGACTTCTGCCGGGGAAATGTTGCTGATGCGCGCCTTGGTGTGTACGCCATCGGTCACGATGCCCGCCTGCGCTCCTGTGCACGAAACCGCTTTGCCGCCGAGCGCATGAATGGCCATGGCCGTGAGCGCGATGGTGGTCTGCTCGCCCGTGGCGAGGAGCACATCCATTTCGCGTTCAACGGGTTCTTCCGAGACCTCGCGGGCGAGCCGGATGAGATTGTCGGTGACACCGCTCATGGCGGAGACGACGACGACGACGCGGTTGCCGGCGCGCTGAGTTTCGAGGACGCGGCGGGCGACGTTCCGGATGCGTTCCGGATTGCCGACCGAAGTGCCGCCGTATTTCTGGACGATGGTGGCCATGAAGGTGGGGGACGGGTTCCGTAGTCGGCAGATGCGGGGCATCAAGAGGCAAATCCGTGGATCCGGAGCACTCCCGCGGAAGTCAGGAGGCACGGCATTCGGCTTGCCTGATCGAGTGGATGCGGGAGGTTGGGCGTTTTCATGAACTGGTGGCAATCAATCATTATCGGCATGGTGGAAGGACTCACGGAGTATCTTCCGGTGAGTTCGACGGGACACATTCTGCTCGCGCAGCGGATGCTGGGGCTTGAGGACAACGAGGCGTCCAGGGCATTTGCGATCGTGGTGCAGGCCGGAGCCATTCTGGCGGTGCTGGGAATTTACTTCACGAAAGCCCGTGGGATGGCCGAGGGCCTGCTCGGTCGGAATCAGGCTGGTCTGGTGCTGCTGCGGAATCTCCTGCTGGCCTTTCTGCCGGCTGCGTTTGCCGGATTGTTTCTGGAGAAGCGCATTGATGCTCTGCTCACGGGGCTGTGGCCGACGGTGGCCTCGTGGTTTGTCGGGGGTGTCGCCATTCTGGCGGTGGCGTGGTTCAAGCGGAATGCTTCGCCCGGGAAGGTGCGCAACGGACTGGGAATGGACCGGATCACGCCCGCCATGGCGCTGACCATTGGGTTGCTGCAATGCGTCGCCATGTGGCCGGGCACGAGCCGCAGTCTCATGACGATTGTCGGCGGCCTGCTCTGCGGGCTGCACATGATTGCCGCGGTCGAGTTCAGCTTTCTGCTGGGCATGGTGACGCTGACGGCGGCGGCGGGTTATAAATTCCTGAAGAACTGGAAGATTCTGTTCGAGGAATACAGTGTCGTGGCGATGATGCTCGGCTGTTTCGCGGCGTGGCTGTCGGCCTTTCTGGCGGTGAAGTGGATGGTTTCGTTCCTGCAGAAGCGCGGGCTGGAGCCATTCGGTTACTACCGCATTGCGCTCGCCGTGGTGGTGGCTGTCCTGATTCTCCGCGGAGTGATTCTTCCGCAGACCTGAACCCGCCGTATACTTTCCCATGTTCATTCACGATGATTTCCTGCTGCGGACGCCGATGGCGCGTCGGCTTTACCATGAAGTGGCGGCCCTGCAGCCGATCATCGATTACCATAACCATCTCCCGCCCGCCGATGTCGCCGGGGACCGGAAGTTCGGGAACCTTCACGAGATCTGGCTCGAGGGCGATCATTACAAATGGCGGGCCATGCGGGCGAACGGAGTGGCCGAGGCGTACTGCACCGGAAAGGCCGAGCCGTACGAGAAGTTCCTCGCCTTCGCCGGCACCGTGCCGCACACGCTGCGCAATCCTCTGTTTCATTGGTGTGCCCTCGAACTGAAGCGCTACTTCGGAATCGACGAAATTCTCACGCCCGAGACCGCTCCGGCCATCTGGATGCAGGCGAATGCGCGGCTGCGTCAACCCGACCGGACCGTGCGTGGCATTCTCGACGATTTCCGCGTCGAAGTGATCTGCACGACCGACGATCCGGCGGATGATCTGGAGCATCACCGGGCCGTGGCGGAATCGGGTGGGCGGACGAAGATGCTGCCGACATTCCGTCCCGATGCCCTCATGCGGATGGGGAACGTGGAGGCATGGAATCGCTACGTCGACCGTCTTGGAGAAGCGGCCGGGATGGAAACCGGGACACTCTACGGGGCCATGGCCGCGCTCGAGGCTCGTCATGAATTCTTTCACCAGCGCGGCTGCCGGCTCAGTGATCATGGTCTGACGCAGCTGCCGGGGATTTACGGAACCGGGGAAGGAGCCGCCGCGGTTTTTGCGAAGGCCCGCCGTGGCGAGCAGCCCAGCGCGGCTGAACAGGAGGAATTTTCCACCTTCGTCATGATGCGCAGCGGCGAACTGGATGCGGCGAGGGGCTGGGTGAAGCAGCTGCATCTTGGAGCCTACCGGAATGGCAACAGCCGTGCCTTCCGCAGCATGGGGCCAGACACCGGATTCGATTCCATTGGCGACTACCCGCAGGTGGAACGGCTGGGACGCTACCTTGACGCGCTCGATTCCGGGGGCTCGCTCCCGAAAATGGTGATCTACAATCTCAATCCCGCCGACAACTATGCGGTCGCCGCCCTTTGCGGGAACTTCATGGACGGCCGGACCGCGGGCAAGGTGCAGTTCGGATCCGGCTGGTGGTTTCTGGATCAGAAGGAAGGCATGGAATGGCAGATCAATGCGCTCAGCAATCTCGGCCTGCTCAGTCACTGGGTCGGCATGCTCACCGACAGCCGGAGCTTCATGAGCTTCTGCCGTCACGAATACTTCCGGCGCATCTTCTGCAATGTGCTCGGCGACGATGTGCAGCGTGGGGAATTGCCCGACGATTTCGATCTTCTGCGTGTCCTCGTCGAGCGGGTCTGCCATGGCAATGCGCAGCGCTTCTTCGGCTTCCTGAATGGCCCGCTGCTGGCCTGAACCACGGAACCATGCTCCCATGATTTCCTATTCCGATGGCGGTGACGCCGATGTCCTCTGGCTGGGTGGTCCGCAGCGGCGCATGGTGCAGCATTGGGTGACCGGTGCCACGCTGGGCCCGCCCTCCGGTGTGCCCATGGCTGCCATCGAGGAAGTTCCCGGTGGGCAGCATGGCAGCGAACTCGTTTTCCGCGCCGGGATGGTGCCCGCGCCGACCGATACCGTCCAGACCGGAGCAAGAGAATTCGTCGACGGCCTCTGGAAGCACAACGTGGTCGAATGCTTCCTCGGTAATCCCGCCACAGGTCGCTATCTCGAAATTCATCTGGCACCCACGCATCGCTGGTGGGCCTGCCTGTTCCGCGGAGTGCGCCAGCGCGAGCAGCCAGCCGGTCACCCGCTGCCGCTGGCCCACGTGCGCCACAGCACCGACCGCGGCAAGGCCTATTGGGATGGCCAGGTGAGCGTCCCCGTGGTCGTCCTGCAGTCCCTGCTGGAGGTTCGCTCCCTCCACGATCTGCGCGGAAATCTTGCGGCCGTCTGGTACCCTCCGGGTGGCCATGGCTGCTACTTTTCACTCGCCAGATTACCCGGAGAACGTCCCAACTTCCATCAGCCCGAACACTGGCTTCCCCTCGGAGGGATTGCCTGATTTCCCATTGGCGTGCCACTCTGCTGCGGCACCTTCGCCGCATGATTCATCCAGATGCGCCCGGTCCGCCGGAACCCGTGATCGACATGGCCAGCGATCAGTTCTTCATGGGCGAAGCCCTGCGCATGGCCCAGCGCGCCGCGGCCAAGGATGAAGTCCCCATCGGAGCCGTCATCGTGCGCGCCGGCAGCGTCATCGCCCGCGCATGGAATCAGGTCGAAACCCTGCGCGACGCCACCGCTCACGCCGAAATGCTCGCCCTGACCCAGGCCGAAAGTGTCGTCGACGACTGGCGGCTCACCGACTGCGATCTCTATGTGACCAAGGAACCGTGCCCGATGTGTGCCGGAGCCATTGTCCATTGCCGCATCCGGCGCGTCATTTTCGGCTGTCCCGATCCGAAGGGCGGAGCCGCCGGCGGATTCATCAATCTCCTCCAGCATCCGAACCTCAATCACCGCAGCGAAGTGACACCGGGCGTCATGGAAAACGAGACGCGCTTTCTGCTCGTCGATTTCTTCGGCCGGCGCCGGAAGGAAAACGACGCGCGCCGTCAGGCATCGGACGACTGAGAAGCGGGATCAGTCCCGTTTTTCGGCCTGGCGTTTGATGCCGTCGCGGATGTCGCGGAGGCGTTCCGGCCACTCGAAGGTCGGGGCTTTCGAGGGATCGTATCCCGCGAGGTGGCCATAGAGGCGGGTGGGTGCCTTCGTGTAGCGGAGTTCGGTATCGCCGAAGACTTCGCGGCAGATCGCAGCGAGGCCGGGATCGTATTCCTGGAGTTCCTTGCGCGTATTCACATGATTGTGGACGCTGTCATTCTCCCGGTTGTTGTTGAACCACGACTGCACGCCCTCCGCGAAATATTCGGCCGGGTTGGTGGCCGCATAGGCATTCTTCCAGAGACCAGCCGCAATCGCCGTGTCGAACGTGGCGCGGAGACGGTCATTGAACGTGGGATCGACGGCCTGCACGCCCCGCAGGTGAATGCTGTGGGCGAATTCATGGATGAGGATGCATTCCTTCTCGTAGGGATCCCCAGGGTAGCCTAACAGATTTTCCTCGGCGGACGAACAGGCCGGGTCTTCCTCCGAGCCACCCGTTCCGCGGGCCCGGGCGTCCCAGAAATTCTTCGGTTCGAGCATGGCGAAGTCGGGCAGGTCCGTGGTGAATTCATTCCATGCGATGACATTCATGCGTGATCCGCTTCGGATCATGGCATCGCGGAGGTCCGGGCGTTTCGCGAGCATCTGATCGCAGAGAAAGGCGGCTTCGCGCAGGGCGTAATCGGATACTTTATCCGAGGCGATGATGGGGTAGCCCGAGGCGCTGATGTATTTGGTGTAGAACGGCGGGAGTTTCATATCCGCGGGGGGGGCGGAGATGGCGGGGAGGGGTTCCGCATTCCATGTGCGGCTGAGGACACGGACCACGCGTGGGTCGTGGGCCTCGAGTTCCGCGCGCACGAACGGGAAGAAGTCATTCCGCGAGAAGTAGCCTTCGGTGCATTCCGCGAAGTATTCCTTATGATCGGTCATGGCATAGGCCTTGTCCTCGCGTTCATTGCCTTCGCTGTCGCGGCGTTTGACGCGGTTGTACTTGCCGCTGTCGCGGGCGGCCTGGTAGGCGTCGATGATTTCCGGATTCTCGAAGCCGAGGACGCGGTCGTGGTAGGCATGGGCGAGTTCGTGGAGGGCGAAGTTCGGCATGCGCCTTGTTTCGGCGGCGAATTCCGGGATGTTGGTGAATTCGATGGCTTTGACCATGGCGGGATTGCGGCCGTTGTCGCGCAGCCAGTCGGCTCCGGGATGGTACTCGGCGCGCGGGCCGATGCCGGGGTAGCGGGGAGAGAACCACAGGGGCACCTCACGCAGCCTTGTCACGACCGAGGCAGGCAGATCCTTGACGATGGCATTGAGTTGTCCCTCGAGCAGAGAGAGCGCTTCTTCGGTTGCCGCCGTGGCATTGGTGGCGAGTTCCGGATGAACGAGCACCTTCCAGCCCGCCACGGTCCGTTCGGCATGGCGCGGGGTGGCAACGGCTGCCTGATCCGCCGCCGGAAGCCCGGTGGTCAGACTCAGAAACGGCAGAGCGGCGAGGGTCAGCAGAAGGCATTTCATGGGAGGGATCTCAGGTGTCCGCGCCGATACATGGGATCGGGTGGAAAGGCAAAACGTTTGCAGCCGGAACGGCGTACGCGTGCCTTCGCGGCACAGCCGTCAGGGTTTCTGGACGCGGAGCCGGACGAACCGGGTCGACGGCGAAAACGGGATCGTGGATTGCAGCACAACGCGGCCATCGCCCGTGCGGAGTTCCCGCGACCATTCCGGAGCGAGGGGCGACCATGCGGCGAGGTCGGCGGACGATTCCGGAATCAGGATCGTATCGTCGCGGCCCGGCTGCCGGTTCCACGAGACCGTGAGACCGTCCGGCGCGGTGCCGATCACCGGTTCAGTCGAGGCAAGGGCGTAGCCACGGAGGTCGCTGCCGACCGGAAAGGGAACGCGGTCCGACGTCGTGGGCGTGCCCCCGGCCGAGACACTCGTGCGCCAGTTCGCAGCAACTCCAGGGGGCTGACCCGTCCACGTGAGGCTGTAGCCGTCGCCGTCGGCCGCGCCGGGCCACGGCGGTGCATCGGAATAGGTCACCGACGCGACCGTGGAGCCTGCGGCATTGCTGAGTGCAATGGTTTCACCGGAATTGGCGAGTTGGCCTGCGTAGGTCCCGGCCACAGGGATCTGGGATCCGTAACGCAGCGCAAACGCCGCGGCATTGCGGACGATCACGAGCGACCGTCCCGGCGCGAGCGAAAGCTGGCTGCTGTCACCAAACGAAAACTGGATGCCCGAGCCGTCCGCATTCCGGGCGATGGTCAATCCGATGAGGCTGACCTTGGCCGTGGCCGTGCTGGTGATTTCGAGGAATTCGAAGTCATCGGCATCCGTGAAACCGGCAGCGGTTTCGGCGGGCGTCGGCGGGGCCGGGTGGTAATGAATTTCCGAGACCGCGAGCGTCCCCGGAACGGCCGGAATGGCATCAGTCACGTAGAGGGCCGTGGTGGGAGCGGACCAGCTGGCGGCATTGTTGTAGGCCCGGGAAGTGAGCCGCGTGTCGCCATTGATCGTGATGGTGGTGGCACTGAGGGCCGCGGGAAGCGGAGCGCCGCCCGGCAGACGGGGGTCGCTTCCCGGAGCCAGGGCGGTCACTGAGCGCGGAGAACCGCTGGTGGTGGCGATGGTGACCGTGGTGCCTGCGGAGACGATGCCCGAGGGAAGGGAAAGGCTGGGCGGCCGGAGGTAGTTGCTGTCGACCCAGTCGCCACGCTGCGAGAGCCAGGTTTTCATGGCATTGAGACGGCTGGTGAAGTCGGCCGGGCTGGCGACGCCATTGAGCATGGCCTTGGCTGCCGTGATTTCGGCGGCCTGCCCATCGATGATGGCATTCATGCGCGCATTGCTCATCGGGCCGCGGCGGAAGGCAAACCAGCGGTCGATGTAGAGCTGCAGGAAGTCGGGATCCGTAAAGAGTCGGGTGTACCAGATCTGATTCGAGCGCCAGCGCAGGTTGCCCGTGGCGGCCCCGCCGATGTGATAACTCGACCAATTGTAGTCCCATGCCGGCCCCATGCGCAGCCGTCCATCGTCGCCTTTCCATGGGAACATGCTGATGAGCATGCCATCGCCATTCCGGGAGATCTCATTGAAGACAAAGTATTCCGCAAAATCCCGGTCATCGAGCCAGCGACGGTAGCCATTGACGGGGTCGCGCCATGCCGTGCTGTAGAACACGTCTTCGAACGACTTGAACCATCCTTCGACGGCGGCGCGCTGCGCGGCATTGATCCGGTAGCCACCGGGGTTTTCGAAATTCAGGAATCCATTGCTCTGCTGCGGGAGGTCATCGCCGACGACCGCAGGATTGTTCGGCTGCGTCTGCAGAATCCGGTTGGGCCCGGCCGTACGGAAAAACTGCGGGGAAGTCGCGCCATTGGCTGCTGGATAGCCCGTTTCCGGGACCGCATCCATGCGGTTGATCGACAGAATCCATCCACCCGACTTCCCATCGTCGCTCAGCTTCTGGAAGTCGAGCCGCTGCGGTCCGCGGGCCACTTTTTCGATGACGGCATAGACGCCGCGGCGGTCGGTGAGTTCGGGATCGCCGCCGTCTTCATTCACGAAGAGTTCGACCCAGCGGAAGCGGGGGGCGTCGTGCCCGCATTCCTTGGCGAGCTGATACATGAAGGTATTGAAGAGGAGCGATGGGTCCTTGTTGCTGTCCGTGTCCGGGTAATAAAGGATCCAGTCGGCATGGGCCGGCATGCCAAGGACCGAAACGTCCGTTTCGCTGCCCGTTTCCGAAACGGCTTCGACCGCATACGGTTTCTGCCGCCATGAACTGCTGAAGGCACCGCGGCCGCGGATGCCGATCTGACTGATGAACTGTGGCGGGCCGCTCAGCGTGGCCGAGGCGGGTGCCGTGCGGTCCCATGCGGCCCAGGTGGCATGCTGCTGCGGAACCTGCGTAATGCCTGCTCCGGTGCCGCTCCAGCCCTTCTGCGGAATCGGGCCGGAGCCGAAGTTATCAATCACCATGATCGGCAGGTTCGACTGATACCCGGCGAGCGTCGCTCCCGGACGGAGCCACGACGCGCGCACGGGATCGCTGCGCTGCCCAAAGCGTTCCGACCACGCCGTGATGCGGGTCGACTGCGAGATCACAAGGGGACCGGAATAGGTCAATACTTCCGCCGCGGCATTGATCTGGTAACGGATCGCGGCGTCCGGAGTGTCTGCGCGGAGTGTGAGTGTCAGTGGAGCCGTGAGCAGGCCTGCGGGTTCCGAGAAACGGACGCGGCCCGGGCGCGCCGGAGTGGGATCGTTGGCCGTTCCGGGCGTCGCCCTCGCCATGTATCCCGCCAACGCAGGGTCCGCTCCCGTCAGTCCGTAGGAAACATCTTCCTCCTGAGGCGGAAAGGCCGGCGCGAAGGCGTGGATGCCACGCTCACCGTCGGTCAGCGCAAGATATTCGCCCGCTTTCGCCA
>JBIICE010000065.1:0-18139 GCA_044239025.1 Verrucomicrobiales bacterium | reverse complement strand
CTCCACCCGACCGGATACCTCGGCTTTGTGAAGGCGCTGGAACTCCTCGGCGGCCTTCTCCTTGCCTTTCCCCGGACCCGCAGTCTCGGCCTCCTCGTGCTCGGCCCCATCGTCATCAATATCCTCGCCTTTCACATCTTCCTGACCAAAGGTGCCGGGCTCACGGATCCTGCGGTCGTCGCCGTGGCTGCGCTCACTGCCTTTGTGCTGTGGACGGAACGGAGCCGCTTCGCCGCCCTCATCCGCTGACCCTGCCATTGCTCCCACCCGCAACCCCACCAACCATCTTCCCATGTCCTCACTCTTCGATCCTCTCAAGGCGGGCAGTCTCACACTGCCCAACCGCATCCTCATGGCACCGCTCACCCGCTGCCGCGCGGACGCGGACCACGTCCCCGGCCCGCTCATGGCGGAACACTACGCGCAGCGCGCTTCTGCCGGACTGATCATCGCGGAGGCCACCATGGCCATGGAGGGGAATTCCTCCTTCTGGATGGAGCCGGGCATCTACAGCGAAACCCAGGTCGCCGGATGGCGCACTGTAACCGACGCCGTTCACGCCAAGGGCGGCCGCATCTTTCTCCAGATCTGGCACGGTGGACGCGCCTGCCACCCGCTCCTCAATAACGGACAGCAGCCCGTCGCTCCCAGCCCCATCGCCATCACCGGCGACGAAGTCCATACGCCGGAAGGCAAACAACCCTACGTCACCCCGCGTGAATTGCGCGACGGTGAAATCCCGGACATCATCGCCGGCTTCCGCCACGCCGCAGGCAACGCGAAAGCAGCTGGCTTCGACGGCGTCGAAGTCCACGGTGCCAATGGCTACCTGCTCGATGAGTTCCTGCGCGACGGAGCCAATCACCGCAGCGGACCGTACGGTGGCCCGCTCGAAAACCGCGCCCGCCTCCTCCTCGAAGTCACCGAAGCCGTCTGCGGCGTCTGGGGAAGCGACCGCGTCGGTCTCCGCATCTCACCGCTCAACAGCTACAACAGCATGAAGGACAGCGACCCGGTCGGCCTCACGGCATGGCTCGCCCGCCGGCTCAGCAGCTTTGGGCTCGCCTACCTCCATGTGATGCGCTCGGATTTCCTCGGCCAGCAGCAAGGCGATGTCCTCACGCCGGCACGCGAGGGCTTCGACGGTGTCCTCATCGCCAATATGGGCTACTCGGCAGACGAAGCAGACGCCGCCATCAAGGCTGGACAGGTCGACGCGGTGGCCTTCGGTGTCCCGTTCCTTGCCAACCCTGACCTGCCGGAACGCTTCCGCCGCCGCGCTCCGCTCAACGACCCCAACCCGGCCACGTTCTATTCCCCTGGCCCAGTGGGCTACACGGACTACCCAGCTCTCGCTGATTGATCGGGCGGAACTGACGGAATCGTCACCGCAGGCGACTTGCCGACCCGCGGCACATCCGCGAAGGCTGGTGCAGCCCAATTTCCCCCGGTCATTACAGCCATATCTTCCGGGGCACACCTGCGAGGCGCGCAGCACCTGAACGGACTGCGCGCCTCTGCTTTTCTCCCGGGCTGCCACCGCTTTGCTTTGCCCGCTTTCCCGCCCTTCGGCCCCGGGTTACTCTCGCTCCATGCTCACACCTTCATGGATCGCCGGAGAACCCCTGCCGCACGGAGACCGCCTCCCCGTGCACTACCCATGGGATGGATCCCTCACGGGCGAAGCCGTGCTCGCTTCCTCCCACGACCTCGAACGAGCCATCACCACTGCCCTCCGCGGTGGTCCGCGCCTCACCCGGCACGACCGCTCGTCGATCCTCTTCCGCGCCGCTGACCTCCTCGACGCCCGCATTGATACCCACGCTCAGCTGATCCGGCTCGAAACCGGTCTCTGCCAGTTCGATGCCCGGGCGGAAGCAGCCCGCGCCGGATCCATCCTGCGCTGCGCTGCCATGGAATGCCTCCGCGAGGAAGGTTCCGTCTGGCCGGGCGATGTCACCCCGGCCGGATTCAGCCGCAAACTCTGCACCATCCGGGAACCAGTCCAGCTGGCCCTCGCCATCACGCCATTCAATCATCCGCTCACCCAGTGCGCCCATAAAACCGCTCCGGCCATCGCTGCCGGTGCCCCGCTCCTCCTTAAGCCCTCGGAGAAAACCCCGCTCATCGCCATGAAGTTCGCGGAACTGCTCTACGAAGCTGGCCTCCCGGGATGGATGCTCTCGTGCTTCGTGGCCAGGCTCAACCCCGTCGTCCACCAACTCCTCCACGACCCCCGCATCGACGCCATCTCATTCACCGGCGGCACGGAAGCAGGACGCCAGATCGCCGCCGCAGCCGGCCTCCGCAAATCCTGCCTCGAACTCGGCGGCAATGCGGAATTCATTGTCCTCCCGGACGCAGACCTCGCCCTCGCCGCAAAGCTCGGAGCGGAAGGCAGCTACCGCAACTCCGGTCAGCGCTGCACTGCCATCAAACGCTTCCTCGTCCATGAGACGGTCGCCCGCGAATTCACCAGCCTCCTCGCCGCGGAAACCCTCCGCGCCTTTCCCTCCGGCAACCCCTCAGACCCCGCCACCCGCGTCGGCACGGTCATCAATGAATCAGCCGCCCGCTCCCTCGAGGATTTCGTGAACGATGCCACCAGCCGCGGAGCCCGCCTCGTCTGCGGCGGCACCCGCCACGGAGCCCTCATGGAACCCACGGTCCTCGCCGAGGTCCCCCGCAGCGCCGCCCTCCTCCACAAGGAGGCCTTCGGCCCGCTGTCTCCCATCGTCACCATCAAAGATACCGCCGACGCCATCGCCCTCTGCAACGAGTCCCCCTTCGGCCTCGCTACCGCCGTCATGACCAATTCGCTGCACGACGCCCTCGCCGTCATCCACGGCGTCCGCACCGGCATGGTCCAGGTCAATGAAGTGCCCGCATGGCGTCTCGAACACACCCCTTTCGGCGGCATCAAGGAAAGTGGCCCCGGTACCAAGGAAGGCGTCACCGAAGCCATCCGCTTCTTCTCCCATACCAAATCCTTCTCCCTCCCATGGCCCTCCCAAAGCTGACCCAACCGCGGACCCTGCGCGCCCTCGCCGCCCTCACCGCCGCAGGCTGCCTCGCCAGCTGCGGAAACCTCATCAACCTCAATGAAAAGGCCCGCCAGAAACGCCGCATGAAGGAACTGGAACGCCTCGCCTCGGCCTCCACCACCGAAGCACGGGACCGGCTCGGCTCAAAAGCAGCCGGCGAAATCGTCTACGCCGACCCCTCGGCCGGATTCGTCCTCATCCGCCCGCTCACCGGCCTCACCATCCCCACAGGCACCAAACTCGAATCCCGCCGCGATGCCAAAACCACCGGCGAACTCATCATCACCCCGGAACGCAAAGGATCCTTCGCCGCCGCCGATGTCACCAGCGGTTCCCCTCAGGCCGGCGACTCCGTCATTCCCACCGGTTCCGCCAAGCCCCCGGAACCCACCCCCATCGCCGGATCGGCCACCAACTCCTCCCCCAGCGACCCCAAACCAACCCAACCTTCCGGTTCCACCGCCACCAACCCCCTCGTCCTCGATCCCTCCACCATCCGACCGGAAGACCTCCCCGATACCATCGGCAATATCATCAATCCCATCCCACCAACTCCAGCACCAGACAGCCCGGCACGACCTCCCTCCGACGTCCCGTCGTTCGACGAACGCTGAGGGCCCTCGACAATCCATTCAGTCAGCGGCAATCCTGCTGCCCCATTCGCGATACAACGCCCGAGCCACCAAGCTGACCTCGGCGAGGCCTAACTTTTTACACCATGCCATGACTCGCAGTTCCCTTCTCAACACCGATACGGAGGACCTCAAGGAACTCCTCAGCAACGGGAAGACCTACAGCGTTCCACCCTATCAGCGCGACTACTCATGGAAGCAGGAGCACTGGGAAGACCTCTGGGAGGATCTGATCACAGTGGAAGCCAGTAATGAGGATCACTACATGGGAGCCATCGTTCTCGAGAGCGGTGAAAGGAAGTCTTTCCGGGTAATCGACGGCCAGCAGCGTATGGCCACCCTCAGCATCCTCATACTCGCGTCGGTCGATTATCTGAAGAAAATCGCGGACCAAGGCATCGACCAAGCGGCCAACCTCGAACGCGCAGAACTCCTCGAAAAAAGCTACCTCGGATCCAAGGATCCCACAAGCCTCCGCATCACCCCAAAGCTCAAGCTGAACGCCAATGATGACCGCTTCTTCCAACTGGACCTCGCGCAACGCAGGCCACCCCCGGGAGGATCGCGGTTTCTCACCGACTCCGAACGGCTTCTCTGGAATTGTTTCCTTTTTTTCCGGGAGAAGCTCAGTGCGAAATTCGGGAACAATCCCAGCGGCCAACAAGTCGCTGCCTTCATCAGCGAAGTCGTCACCGAACGCCTCGTTTTCATCACCGTGCGGGTTCAGGATCAACTGAGCGCCTACACCGTGTTCGAAACACTCAATGCCCGCGGACTGGAACTCACCGAGACCGACCTGCTCAAGAATTATCTTCTCTCTCTCGCTGACCGCCTCAGCAGTTCACAGATGGAACCTGTCCTCAGTCATTGGGGACGAATCACCGACCGGGTGGATGCGGGAGGGTTCCCCGAGTTCCTCCGCCACCACCTGAACTCCCGCCGGGCATTCGTCCGGCAGAAGCAGTTGTTCAAAACCATCAAAAAAGAGGTCACCACGATGGAACAGGTTTTCGCCCTGCTCCGCCGACTTGACGACGACGCCGCGTGGTTCGCCGCACTGCAGGATCACACCAATGAATTCTGGCTGGACTACCCAGGAGCCAAGGAACAGGTCAGGGTCCTGAACCTCTTCAAAGTGTCCCAGTACACTCCCCTCATCCTCGCGGCCAAGGACGTTTTCTCAAGTAAGCCCGACGTTGTGGAAATCCTCCGCTACTGCGCAGTGCTCTCCGTTCGCTTCAACGGAGTCAGCCGCCGCAGCACGCACCTGCTTGAACCCACCTACAACAGTGCCGCACTGCAGATCCGCAGCGGACAGGCATCCTCACTCCTCGCTGTCCGGCGGGCACTGCTGCCAATCTATATCCCAGATGACGAGTTTGAAGCTGACTTCTCAGTTCTGCGGGTGAAGGACCGGAAGAAACGCGCCTACTTCCTCTCGAAAATCGAAACACAGCTGAGCGGAAACGAGATCAGCGATGGCTCAACGAAGGCCACCATCGAACACATCCTGCCATTGAACCCGGAATCGGACGGATGGGACCATTTCACTCAAGATGCGCGCGAACGATGCTGCGACCGCCTCGGTAATTTCGCCCTGCTGGAACGCGGCCTGAACCAGCGGGACGCCGCCAACGCGTCGTTCCCCGAGAAGCAGCTGGCCTACCGCAAGTCCTCGTTCCACACCGCCAAAGAACTGGCCGACGAAGCAGAGTGGACAGAGGCAGCCATCGCGGAACGGCAGCAGAGCATGGCAAGGGTGGCGAAAGCCATCTGGTCGATGAATTTCTGAAAGCCACCCGCCTCATCCTCACCACGCGCCACCGAGGGCCTTGATGAGGCGGACGGTTGCCATGTGGCGCTGGGCGGCGACGCGGGCGGCGACGCGGGCGGCGGCGAGCACGGCCTGACGGTAGTTGGCGACGGCTTCGGCGCGGGCGGCCTCCATGCGTTTCACATTGAAGTGAATGAGCGCCCATCCGGTCACGGGGAGTCCCTCCGCTACCGATGCCACGATCTGGTCGAACAGGTTCCGGGAACTCGACGCCGCCTCATAAGTGCCCAGCCTGACTTCCCCGTCGGCTTCGTGGCGCACCCGCGGTCGCTGGATCTGCTCTCTGCCGCCATCCATGTAGACAACGCCGGATTCCGAACCGGCACGGTGGCAGGGACTCTGGGGATCTGGCCTGTAGCGCGGGCCGCAGAGCGCTTCGACCTCCTCCTGCATCGCTTCCAGCAGCCCGATCCTGATGCTCTGACGGAGCAGCTGCCGGAAGAGGTTCGCCGCTTCCTTTTCTTCGCCTTGCAGGAAGGCCTCTCTGAATTTCTCGTGATTCATGGTGGTTGGTTGGTTTGGGTTCTGACGCCCTCATGCTCGTGCATGAGACCAACCAGCCACCAGCCAGTTTTAACGATTCACGGGACGCTACCGAGTCGGTCAACGTTTGACATCGTGATTGCCGGGGCGGGCTTCCCGCTCGCTGGTCGGAACGCCAGATAGCCGTTCCAACCGTTCCGGCCAATCGGATCCAACGGCGCCGCCCGCATGTATTTCCCGCACTAGGATTCGTCCGTCCGATCGGGCGATGACGATCCGCTTGCCGCCCGCGAGGAAGGCCGCCTGAACGACTGGCCCTGCCTGAGGCCAGTAGAGCAGCCGCCGCCGCGTGTCCCGATGCCAGACTATTACCTCTCCAGCGCTTGATGCTGTCAGCAAGAGCCGCCCGTCCGGCGAAAAGTCGACACTGGTGACCTCGCCCGAGTGCCTCAGGATCGTCGGATCGAGGGTCAGCGACGAGGGATCGAAAAGGCGCGCTGTGCCGTTCCATATGGCGATCGCGCCCACACTTTCGTTCTTTGCAATCGTAACGTCGGCGATGGGACTACCCAGCCGAAGTGCCGGAGGGCGCCGGGACCCGTTTCCCCGCTGGTTTTCGCTACGATAAGGAGGATCAACCCACTGGATGCAATCCCCTTGCCAGTCCCCGGACCACAGCACATGCCGGGGCGCAGGTGCGAAACAAATATCCCTTACCGCATGACCGCATGTGAACGGTTCCTGCGATTTCGACCAGTCGCGCGTGTTCCAAACACTCACCGTCGTCCAGTGATCGGTACCCATCGCCATTCGTTGTCCGTCCGGTGAGAACTCCATGCATAGCACCATCGCTGCGATTCCCCCATATTTTTGTGGAGACCGGCAGAGGTTCTGAGAACGGAAAGTCTCCATCTGCTTAACCGCATCCCAAACCACCATGAGGCCGCCCTGCTGGCTACAGGCCACCAGCCGTCCGTCCGGAGAAATGGCAGCACACGTCACCGGTTGGTCGCAGGGTATCTCGAAATCCGGCTCGGCTCGAGACGATTCGGAATGCACCGCCAGGGTCCGCTCGTCCTTCCACCGGAGCCACCTGCTTCCGTCCGTCGCCACGCGCGGGCGTGCTACCATGCGCATGGTCCCGCGCTCAGCCGCCGCCCCGTGGGTCCATTTGGTGTCCTTAACTTGCATAGTGTCAAGATTAACCGCCCAAACATCCCCTCCTTCTGCACAGAACAAACCCATCCGCTCATCAGCGCTAAGGTCAAATCCGGCTCGGCCTGTTCCCGGTCGGAACTCCCACAGTCGCTGCGGTTTCCGTTCCATGCGCCAGACAGACACCTCGGTTTCGCCCACGTCCAAGAAGAAGCCATCTCCAAGCGAGCGCATATCATGAGGCAAAGGTGCCGTCTTTCGCTCTCCAGTCCGCCAGTTCCACACGGTCGTGCGCGGGCCGCTCAAGACCATTTCGTCGGGGCCGTTAAACTTCACTTCGCGGCCCCGCACCGGGCATGCGAGGAGGGGCCCAGCTGGCTCCCCGTCCGCAGTTCGGAACAGCTGAGCATCCCCTTCCGAACCAGATACGGCAAAGAACTCCTCTCCTTGGACCAGCGCCATTGATTCCACAGCCACCGTGTAGTTTCGCCCCCGACCGAGAACCTCCTTGTTCCACTCCACTGTTCCCGCCGCCGCATCAATACACAGGACCCTGAATCCCCGGCACTGCCCGCTTACGAGTACGCGCGTCCCATTCTCCAACGGAAGCAGATTGTAGACTAAACCCGCGCCTTTGCGGTCATTCCACAGTGAGCTCAAATCGCGCGTCGTCCCATCGGAGAGGTCTGTGCAGCCGAGCCACACGCTTGGCGAGCCCGCCGTCACGAGCCACCGGTCATCTGCCGTGACAGCAACTTGGCGGAATGTGATGGAATGAGGTAGCCTTACCTCATGCATCACGGATCCGTCTTTTGCTTTTAGAATCCGCAGCAAGCTGGATGCAGCTTCGCCGTCCTGTGTGATCAACATGTGCACCACCAGCCGCCCTGAGGGTGAGAACTCCAGATTCTGCGTGCTACCCACCGCCGGGCGGCACTCCCACAATTGCCGCCCCGTCCCCGCCTCCAGAGCGCGCACTGTCCCCTTCTCTCGCGCCACTATCAGCACTCGGCCATCAGGACTTCCGGCCACCGCCGCACACTTGCCGTCCTCTTTTGAGGGCCAAGGCGCCACGTCAACCTTCATCCCGTCCTCCGACACAACGCCTCGGCACAGTGCCCCATCCGGGCCTCGCTTCGAATAAAACTCACGCAGCCCGAAAACAAAACCATCCGTATCCCGGGATGCTGCCGCGAACGGCGCAGTACCCAACCGATCCATCCGGCTGCGATCAAGCAACGTCTGCCCCGCCAACCATCCGGCCACTTCATTCTTCGGGTCGAGCTGCAGCGCTGTCACCATATTGGGAATGGCGTCATCCACCTCACCCCGTCCGGCCATTTCAGCCGCCACCGCAGCAATGGAGCTGGCTTCCGCACGCCGGCTCTCCACCAGTGCCTCCTGCTTTTCCGCAGTGGCCTGCACCGCGAGGCCTTCCGCATGGCGAGCCTTGTCCCGCTCGCTCTGAGCACGCGAGGCCTGCCACGAGAATACGCTCGCGAGGGCAATGGAGCCGAGAGATACCATGCACGCCGCCCGGTGCCCGAACCAAAAGCGCCGCAAAGAAGCCGCCGCGCTTGCGGCTTGAGAGGTGACGTCGAGGCCTCGGTCGTAGCGCTCCAGTTCCTGCGCGAGTTGGCCTGCATTGGCATAGCGGCGCCCGGGATTGATCTCCAAGCACTGCATCACGATCGCTTCGAGCCGTCTCTCAATCGAGGGCTGGTATTTTCGGGGGGAAGTCGCGGGCGTGTTGGAGAGGGCCTGCATGTGTTCCCACGCGTCGGAGCTGGTAGCGGCACGTAGCGGAAAATGCCCGGTGAGCAGAGTGTAAAGGATCACGCCGAGCGCATAGACATCGGTGGCCGGAGTTGCCTCGGCTGATCTCCCAGCCGCTTGTTCCGGTGACATGTAGAGGACAGTGCCCAAGCGCTGGCGAGTCTCCGTAAGGCCTTGAGCATCGGCTACCTTTGCCTGGTCTTTGGCCAAGCCAAAGTCCACGATGGTGGGATTGCCCAGTGTATCCACGAGGATATTGGCGGGCTTTAGATCACGATGCACGATTCCCTTCTCATGCACCAGAGCCAAGTTCCGACAGATGCGCAGTACAAAGGCCGCACTGAACGAGGGACAGAGAAACCTTGGGTCTCTAGTGTCGAGGGGCTTGCCATCCACGTAATCCATGATGAGGTATGGGGTGCCCTCGTACTCGCCACTGGCCCGGACTTTGACAATTCCTGGAGCGTGCAGCGAGGCAAGCACCGCCGCCTCCTTGTGAAACCGCAACCGGGCGACATCCGAGTCAGCACCCCATGCAGCCACTTCTGCGACCTTGATGGCGACAGGTGAACCGTCCGCTTTCCATCGGCCCAGCCACACGGAACTGGTGGCTCCGCTGGCGATGCGGCTGTCTGCGAAAGCCTCTGGCAAATCGAAGACGGGCGCATTTGGTTTCGGGTCCACTCGAGGCTCACTATTCAGAACACTGGCGGCGAATCCGGCGTAAAGACAGTCCTCGCAATAGGGGGTGCCTGCATCGGCTCCCGTCAGCAGGCAGCTGCACTGGGCGCATATTTCAGGTGAGGGCGTCGGCATCTCCGGAGTTGGGCGGTGACGTCGGGTGGCAGACCGATTTTCGCCTCGGCCCTGGGCGCAGGAGTTTACCGGCCAGATACTCCACCTCGGAGCGGGCCTCGGCGTCGCTGCCGCAGGTCTGCCGACACGCTGCGGCGAAGGCATCAACGACCGCTAGGTAAAGGCGACGGATTTCGCCACTGATGGCACTTCTGGTCACTCCGAAGCTCCGGGCGAGGTCATCGTGTGTCTCGGGTGCGCTATTGCCCAGCATGGCGGAAACAATCAGGCGGTCGAATCGTTCGGCTTTTCCTTCGGCGGCCCATTCGGCCCGCACCTTCGCCTTTGCTGTGGTCAGATTTACTCTTGCCCACGCGCGGTCGAATTCCTCCTCCCACTCCGCGCTCGGATCGGAAACTGACTTCAGAGCATCAACGGGAACATGCTCCACTCGCCCACCGCGCTTGATCGCCCTGGCCCTTCGCGTATGCTCCGAAACCACATGCTGCACCACACCGAGAATCCAAGAGCGGAACTTTCCGCGGTCTGAATTCCATTGCAGGACGTGGGCTGGACGGCAAATCTTTGCGGTCACCTCCTGGGCCAGGTCCTCGGGTGATTCGCCTCTCTGATCATGCCAACCGCGGCGAGTAGCAGCAAGAATCGCCGGCCAGTAGCAGCGGGCCAGTTCCTCCAGCGCCGTCGCATCGCCCAATCGGACGCGGTCCATCAGTGATCGGCGGGTCTCAGGGAACGGACGGCTAGGGTAGTCGTGCGTCATGGTAGTCGTGTACGACAGGTCGGTGGAGCAGAAAAGCAAAAAAGTTTCGAAGCAGCGTGCCCTGTATTTCCAAGAAACAAAAGACAGGTCGTACGGCTGGGCACAGCCTCACTCGTCCATCGAACCTACCGCCACTCCAACCATGAACCTCTCCAGACGCACACACGCCTTTCCCGGGTGCAGCATTTCCGGTAATCTCGGATGTGTCTGGACTTGGCCCTTCCACCCGGCAATTTCTCTCCACCACCTTCATGGCCTGAGTTCAGTGCCATCCTCGGCGGCATCCAAAACTCGAATGAATCCTACGCCACCATGACTTTCGGCAACAGATTCACGTGCAGCCCTCTTCACCGCCGCCATGGAGCTTCGCAACGAAGGCTGTAGAAGCACATCCGCCACTACTGCCCTTTTGAATCGACCCAATCTCACCAATGAACCACTCGCGCATATGATTACTCGAATGAAATGGCAGTCGCTTAAGATTCTTTGGGTTATTGCTATAACTCTCCTTGGATCGACCTTCATTTCCATGGCTCAACTCAGAGACTTGCGAAATGAACTCTACAATGATGCCGCTGGTCGATCAGTGAACTCAACAGATAAGAAGCTGGTGATTCTGATTCACGGATGGATGAATTCAGCGTCGGTTCCGGAGAACTACAGTGCATACCTTGATTCGAAGGGTCGTCCAGAGCTGTTTCGTTTGTTTCAATGGTTAAAGTTAAAACTGAATGGCACGGACTGGGGGCTATCGGCATACCGATGGGAGAATGATGCCGCGACTGGATTCATCCAACCATCCGAGGATCAATTCATTTACGGCGCTGCTGTAGAAGCTGCGAGGAACGCCGCCAATCACGGGACGCATTTGGGAAAACTCATCAATGAAGAGACATTGGTAAACGGCTCGTTGTACGGTAATATAAGAGAGGTTCAGTTTATCGCTCATAGCGCGGGATCTTGGGCTGCCCGCGAAGCAATGCGGATCTTGCTTCAAAACAATCCTTATTGTGTTTGCCAGTTGACGCTGCTCGATCCATTTATTCCAAATAGTGGGAATTTGAGCGAGACGACAATGAGTGGAACCAAGGATCTCGCGGCAGAAGAAAGAATTCATCGAATGGAGAACTATTATGCCGATGATTTCCCGGTATGGGACGTCACGAGAGCGTGGACACCAACGCCGTGGACTCAGTCGGTTTTCTCATGGAGAAACGGCATCGACATTAACAAGCAAGTCGCTCACGGGTTGGTTTTGGGTTTGCCCTACTTATTGTACTACCACTTTCACTCTGGTCCATTGGAGTTTTATGCGGATTCAGTCATTTCTTCTATTCAGGGACAGCTTGTTCCTTCTGGACTGGTTCAGTGGAATCCCCCATCTGATCGGACCAATATTGGATACTTCAAGAGCCGCGTTCATCAGAACACTCTGGTTCCAAGAATTACTGAACATCCAAAATATGACCGCAAACCGGTTGGTGACAACTTTACTTTTGCGGTAGCTGGCAATAGAGCTACTTGGTTTCAATGGTTTAAAAACGGAGAAATCCTGAACGGAGAGACATCGTCCCGTTTGGAACTATCCCCGCTCACGAGTGCGGATGCAGGCGAGTACGTGGTGCGGGTGTCTAATGATAATGGTGTGGTCTTCAGTGATGCGGCGAGACTGGAAGTGACGGCAGTCGCTCAGCCGCAGCTTGAATCAATCACGCCGTCCTCATTCGTGGTACCTGCGGCTGGAGTGAAGCAGCCGCTGACTTTTACCGGGACGAATTTCACGGCGAATTCGCGACTCACCTTCAGCAGTCCTAGTGGGAGTGTTTTTGCGAGTCGAGCGCCCTACAACCAGAGCGGTACATCTTTGTCTTACGATGTGGATGTGGGCAGTTCCACGGGGGAGTGGACAGTGACCGTGACCGACGGTGCCCTGAGTTCCAACTCAAGATCATTTTACGTGCTGCCGACCAGTACAAGTAGTCTCACGGCGCTCTCAATCGAAGGGCCGAGCACGTTGGGAGAAGGGCAGACGGCCAACTATGCGGCGCGGGCCTACTATTCGAATGGCACCAACTCCGTCGTGACTGGAGCGGCCGTTTGGTCGGAGAATTCGTCGGCAACCACAATTTCGGGCGGCGTCCTCACTGCATCGACCGTTTCCAGTGATGCTGCTGTGACGGTGACTGCTAGTTATACTGCCGGGGGAATCACGAGGACGGCAACGGCTTTGGTCACGGTACTTAACAACGCGGGTGGCGGGGGTGCTCAGACGGTGCAGTTGGTGACGAATGGGAACTTTTCGAATGGCTCCACGGGATGGGATCGGGCATTCAACTTTTACGCGGACAACCGCTTCGCCTCTGCGAATAGTCCGGGCGGATACGCCTACGTGTCACTTGAGGACGGATCGGCAGGGAACAATCTCTACGGTGAACTGTGCCAGTATGTGACGATTCCGGCTACGGCAACAGAGGTCACGTTCACGTACTGGACGCGTATCACGACTGCGGAGAGCGGAGGAGCTGCGAATGACAACCTGTTTGTGCAGATACTGCGACCTGGAGGAACGGCGGTGACGATTGACTCGCGGTCGAATCTGCACGCGAGCACTGGCTATCAGCAGCGAACTTTCAGCCTCCTGCCCTATAAAGGCGAGAGAGTGTACCTGTGTTTCACTGTACAGACAAATGGTTCGAATCCGACGACGTTCCGGATCGACGATGTCAGTATCAATGCGGTAGTGCCACCGGCTGTGACGCTTTCGTCTGCATCGATCAATGGTCCGAGTTCGCTGGGCGAGGGAACCAGCGCCGACTATACGCTGACGGCAATCTATTCCGACGGATCGACTCGCAGTGTCAATGCCGACAACTGGAGCGAGGATTCCTCGGTTACGACGATTTCCAACTCGGGAAGGTTGACCGCCGGTTCGGTGTCCAGTGACCGAACGGTTACAATTACCGCCAGTTACACAGATGGCGTGACCCGACCTGCGAGCAAAACGGTGACAGTGATCAATGCCGGCGCTGAGCTTTCATTTCTCGCAATCTCGGGGCCTTCCCAAGTTGATGAAGGTGTGGCTGCGCAATACACCGCACAGGCGATCTTCAGTGACGGCACCTCGCGGGCAGTACAGCCTTCGTGGACGATGAACGGCGGAGGCGTCATTTCATCCGGGGGCCTGATGACTCCGCCAGATGTTGCATCAGATAGTCAGGTGACGGTGCTGGCGTCGTACACACTGGACGGAGTGACCCGTAACGCCTCGCAAACCGTTTCAGTGCGGAATGTTGCGGTGCCGCTTACGCTTTCGACACTGGCAATCAGTGGAGCGGCGTCAGTCCCTGAAGGTACCACGGCCCAATACACGGCTGTGGCCACGTACAGCAACGGATCAACTCGAGAAGTGGGCGCCACATGGAGTGAGTCTGCCGAGGCCATCAGCGTTTCGGCTTTTGGATTGCTCAGCGCGGGGCAGGTTGCGGTTGATACACCGGTGACGCTGAATGCCAGCTACACTGAGGGAGGAGTAACCCGGACTGCCTCGTTGGCTGTTACGGTCACGAACGTTCCCGACGTTCCGTTCATCAGCGTCAGTCCTGCGTCGATCACTCAGTCCATCGTGATCGGTGATAACGCGCCATCGCAAACGTTCACCGTCTCGAACTCTGACACTGGGACCCTTAACTACTCGATCGATACAGGCGGGGCGACGTGGTTTTCGGTGACACCAGCGTCTGGAAGGTCGGTTGGAGAGGCGGATGCAATCACGGTGAACTTCAACACGACGGCCTTGCCGGCAGGGACGCATGTGGGAATCATCTCGGTGGTGGATGCGGCTTCTGGAAACTCTCCGATGAGCCTTTCAGTGACCGTCAATGTCAGGGCTGCTCAGTTCCAGATTACGGAACTGAAGGTGCCGCCTACCGGACCGGTTTCCGTCAAGTTCCGGGGAACGGCGGGTGCCACGTACAAACTCCAACGAAGCCCGAACCTTCAAGAGTGGTTCGAGGTGGCGAACTCGACAGCAATCAGCAGTGGCATTATTACCATGGAGGATCCGAGTGCGCGAATGCCGGGGAACGGGTTTTACCGGGTTGTCTCGTCCGAACCGACTTTCCCGTTGTTCGCAAATACGACAGCCTCATTTAATTACGGCGACTCTGCGGAATTAAGCTATCCAGAGATTCGATCGACGGTACCTATTCCCGGGCTGTTCGAGGATGACTTCGGGGGGGTCCTGTTCAGATCCAATCGCCCTCGTGGGGGTGGGACAGTCTTCACGAAGAGCAGCTTTAATCTTGCTGGTAAAGAGGTGGAGTTCATTTGGAGTGGAACCGGGGGGGGGTCGTTCAACCAAGTGGTTGGGGGAAGTATCATTGGTGAGTATTTGACCGATGAGAATGTGGTGGACAATTACTTCGTCATTGCGGAGTTCGGGAACTTGTGGGCTAATTCACTGTTGGCTGAGCCGGGTGTGGTCTATCGAACGCTGATTAAGTACACTGAAAGCACCGCGACCATGACGACATTCGAACTTGCCACCGGCACGGAACTGAACAGCCAGAGTCGGACCGGTGATTTCTCTCAACCGCAGCGGCTGTATTTGAGACACGGAGACAATTATCTCCATCAACAGTCTTTCATCATTTTGAGATCCCTGATCGTGAGATAGTAGATAGCAACCGTTTCTGGTGATGCTTGCGAGGCCGACGCACTCTTTGCCAGTGGAGTGCCACCCAAATCATCCTCACCACGCGCCACCGAGGGCCTTGATGAGGCGGACGGTTGCCATGTGGCGCTGGGCGGCGACGCGCGCGGAGGCGAGGTCGGACTGGAGACGCGTACGTTCGGCATCGAGCAGTTCCATATAGCTCACGGATCCTCGGTCATAGGAAGCCTTGATGAGGTCGGCGGCCGTGCTGGAGGCGGCGAGGGCCTCGGCGACAGCGTCGGCCTGTTCGCCGAGGTAGCGGAGCTGCGCGAGACTGGATTCGACGTCGCGCACGGCGGTGAGGACAGCCTGACGGTAATTCGCAATGGCTTCCGTGCGGGCCGACTCCATGCGTTTCACATTGTGATAGATGAGCGCCCATCCGGTCACGGGGAGACTGATGCCCGGGCCGAAGCTCCAGACGCTTGAATCGCTGCTCAGCAGTGTGCCGACGTCCTTGCTGAGGTAGCCACCGTTCCCGGTGAGGCGGATTGCAGGAAAGGCGGCCGATTTGGCGACTCCGATCTGGGCATTGGCTGCCGCGATGCTGCGTTCCGCGGCGGCGACATCCGGCCGACGCTCGAGAACTGCGGCCGGAAGGCCCGCGGGAATCACGGGCGGAGCCCGGTGACTGATCGGTGCGGGAGCCACCGCGAAACCGGTCGCCATTTGCCCGCACAGCAACGCAAGGGTGTCGCTCGCCTCCTGTCGCTGACGCTGCACATCGGCGAGCTGCGCCTTCGCGGAAGCCAGCTCGGCGCGCGAGCGCGCCAGATCGGTTTCCGGCACCACGCCCGCCCGCAGTTTCTCATCAAGGAGTGCCGTGAATTGTTCCCGCAGGGCAATCGTCCGCTGCAGGGAATCCACTTCGGCATCCGAGGCACGCACAATGAAGTACTGCGCCGCCACGTCGCCCGTCAGCGTGAGCAACGCCTGATGAAAATTCGCCGAAGCCGCGTCGGCACTGGCCCGGGCGCTCTCCACCTCGCGGCGGATGCGGCCCCAGAGATCAAGTTCATAGCTGAGGTCGAGGACGGTGCTGAAACTGTCGATGCGCGCCGCGGGAATGCTGAAAGGAACCGGCGTGGGCAGATTGCCCGACGTCTGCTCGGTCTGGCCACGGCCATTGAGGCGGATATCGGGAGCCCATTCGGCCATGCGGACCCGCGCACCGGCGCGCGCCTGGTCAACCCTGGCAGCGGCGGCCGCCAGCGAGGGACTGGAAGCGACCGCCATCCGCTCGAGCCGGCTGAGTTCCGGATCGCGGAAGACTTCCCACCACGCTCCCCGGGACTGGTCGTCCTTCGGTTCCGCCGTCTGCCAGCGCCATGCCGCCGGGGCCATCGCCACCGTATCCGGCGGCTGGTAATCGGGACCGACCGTACAGCCCGCAAATGGCAGCACGGCAGCAGCGGAAATCAGAAGAACACGCATGTCGGAAAAACGAAAAGGCTCAGTCAGCGGGCGGCGGCGCATCCTTGCTGCGCCGGAAACGGAAGCGGATCACATCATCGAAAAGCGAATAAATCACCGGGGTGGCCAGCAGCGTCAGCAGCAGCGAAAGTGCCTGCCCGCCAAGAATGACCCCGGCCGTCGCGTTGTTGTAGGCCGCGCCCACGCCCTTCGCGAGCATCATGGGAATCATGCCCGCCACAAAGGCCAGCGTCGTCATCAGAATCGGCCGCAGACGTTCCCGGTTGGCCCGGAGAATGGCTTCCCCGCGTTCCATGCCTCCCGCACGGAGCTGATTGGTGTGGTCGATCTGGAGAATCCCGTTCTTCTTCACCATGCCAAAGAGCACAAGAATGCCCAGCATCGAGAAGATGTTCACCGACTGATCGAACAGAATCAGCGAGAGAATCGCAAACGGCAGCGTCAGGGGCAGCGCCAGCAGAATCGTGAGCGGATGCAGCCAGCTCTCGAACTGCGCCGCCAGAATCAGATACATGAAGATGAAGGCCATCAGAAAGGCCACCATGAAGGCCTTGCCCGCCTTCTTCATTTCCTTCGACCGTCCTGCGGATCCACTCGCGTAATCGGGCGGCAGACCGAGTCTGCGCACGGCCGCCTCGATGCCCTCGAGGATCTCGGTTTCACCAACCCCCGGAGCATTGTTCGCCGTGATGGTCACCTGGCGGCGGCGGTTCAAGCGGTTGATCTCCGAGGGGCTGTCGGTGTCGGCGAGAGCGATGAGATTGGCCACGGGCACGGGCCCGGCCTTGAGCGAAGGCACGGCGAGGAGATTGAGAATCTCGCGGCGGTTGCGGTATGGTTCGGCCGCCTGGAGGTGAATGTCGTACTGCTCGCCACCTTCGTCGTAGGTGGAAACATCGACGCCACCCACGAGGAGACGCAGAGTCCCGGAAATGTCCGCCATGCTCGCCCCCATCTCTCCCGCTTTGCTGCGGTCGACCGTCCCCGTGATCTCGGGCTTCCCGGGAATGAGTGTCGAGTCCAGATCCCGGATCCCGGGAATGGCCACGGCATCCTTCATGACCGATTGCGTGGCGCGCGTCAGGACATCGAGGTCCGGTCCGGCAATGAAGTACTGCACGTTGGCACTCGACTGCCCGGTATTGAATGGCGGAACCGAAAGGACACTGATGCGCCATTCCGCAGGGTAGCGCGGTACAAGCTTCTGCCGCACCTCGTCCATGATGGTCTGCTGATCCGACCGCCCCGCCGGATCGGTGAGGCGCACGAAGATTCCCGCGAGATTGGCAGTGCGCTGATCATTGTCGCCAATGGTGACCAGGGTGCCCTCGACACCAGCGAGGCCACGGATATCGCGGGCGAACCGTTCCGCCGCGAGATCGGTGGCGGCCAGACTGGTGCCCTCCGGAGTACGCAGATTGACCACGAATTCCGCTTCCTCGACCGGGGGCAGAAAGCTCTTCTGCACGATCCGCATGAGCGTGGGCACAG
>JBIICE010000064.1:0-18224 GCA_044239025.1 Verrucomicrobiales bacterium | reverse complement strand
ACGTTCATCCTGAACTGCGACGACGGAGCCAGCCTCCGGATCCTCGGTCAGGACTTTGCTGCTGCCCTTGGCGATGGCAATACGAAGCTGATCGACAACGCCGGCGACATGACACTGACCGCTGACTTCTACACCGGCAATACCAATGCCCGTGGCCGCATCCAGCTCACGGAAGGTCAGAGCTACAGCTTCGTCTCGTACATGTACGAAGGCGGCGGCGGATCGAACTACAACCTGCGCTGGCAACTCGGCGACTGGCTCGGTGGCCTCACGGCTCCGACCGCTCTGCGCACCGCAGCGTGGGCCGGTGCTCCGGACGCGCTCAACCTGACGGTTCCGGCCACGGTGACGAATTCGAACAACGGATTCGGTCCTCCGTTCCTCGCCACCACCCGCGGTATCATGGCCGAGGCGGTGGCTCAGGGTGTCGCCCAGACGGCAACCGCCGGCATCACGGTCTTCCGTGACAGTGATGACATCTGCTGTGGCCGCCCGGGCAACAACATCTACGGCCAGGCCGTGGTCATGCCGAACGGTGGTCCGGACGACTACGCGAGCCGTCTCACGGGACGCATCGTCGTTGATGACAAGGATGGCATCGCCGGCGAAACGATCCGCCTTACCTTTGGTCTGTTCGCGGATGATGGATGCGAAATCCGCATCGTCGGTCAGGACTTCATCAGCGCAGCCAACACGACCGGTGACGGCGTCGCCCGGGTTGTTGAAGTCGATGGTGACGGTGTGCTGACGGCCGACTACTGGACTGGCAACACGCAGGCCTTTGGAATCATCGACCTCAAGGAAGGTGAATACGACATCGTCGGACACCACTTCGAAGGTGGTGGCGACTCCGGTTACGAAGTCTGGTTCGCCGTCGGTGAATACACCAGCCTCGATGCCAATGCCTTCCGCCCGATCACGACGAACTCCGGATTCTACGTCCCGCCGAACACGGGCGTGAATCTCGCGGTCACGCCGAACCCGGACCTTGATGGCGATGGCATCCCGGGAGTCTGGGAAGCGGCCTTCGGTCTGAGCGACAGCAATCCTGCCGACGCGCTGCTCGACGGCGACCGCGATGGTCAGTCGAACCTCCAGGAATACGCGGCTGGCACGAATCCGAACGACACCAACAGTTCGTTCCAGGTCACACGGGTCCAGTTCACTCCGGGCGAAATCGCGCTGACCTTCCCGGGTGTTCAGGGCCGTGGTTACCAGATCGTGGCCAGTGCCACTCTGAAAGGCGACTGGGTGCCGATTGGTGAGGTTCCGGTGCTGACTGCTGATACTGAGATCCGCTTCCCGGTGACGCATCCGTTCTACGTGGACGCAGCGGCACGGGGTAAGATGTTCTTCTCGGTCGTGGCGACGCCATACCCCTGATCAGGGCATCTGATTGAATCGGCGGCCGGGATGTGGCATCTGCTGCATCCCGGCCGTTTTCTTTTCCGGCGGAGATGATGCCAACTCCCCAACGCCGGCAGCGAGCGCTCCCCAACGCCGGCAGCGAGCGCTCCCGCGGGACGGTCACTGATCACCAGCGGTCCGATGGGGTCCGGCCCCGTCAGTTTCCCATGGGGCGTGACGTGGTCCACGTGGATCCCTGCGGCGGGATCGGGGCGGGGAGACCAGCGATGGCGTGCCGGCGGATGATCTGGCCTGAGGAGTTGAGTTCGACCACTTCGGCGGCGGCGAGCGTGCCCGAGAGTTGTCGATCCGGCCGGGGTTTCAGCTGGAGTGCCCATGCGGAGGTGAAGAGATCGGCCGGCAAGGCGAAGCCAATCTCAAGGGGTCCGCCGCCGGGTGCCTGCATGGGTTGAGCGGGAATCCGGAAACCGGGGCGGTGGAGCTGGGCAAAGGCTTCCCAGACGTTGTTGCCCGGTCTGCCGGGATCGGGTGCTTCATGGAACAGCAGTGGTTGCCATGCCGCCGGGCGACTCTGCGGACCGGCGTTGATGATGAGGGCCGACTGGTCCGGGCATTGCAGGGAAAGCCGGAGCATGTGGCGGGGCGGCGTCGGCGGGGCCGCGCTGACCGTGGCCACTGATTTCGACCACGGCCAGCGGCTCAGGGCGTGTTCCCGGAAGAGCACCCACGCCATGCCGCGGTCGCCCCACTGCTTGCCCCACGGATTGACCAGCAGGAAGGCACCTTTTTCCCAGTCGGCGAGGGTGATGCGTCCGTCTTGATTGATGTCGGTATCGTTGCTCAGGCGTCCGTCTCCGTTGAGATCCCGCCCGATCGAGAGATCGTATCCGGCATAGACCATGGCATGCCCGGGACCGGATGTCCCCCAGTTCCGGACCATGGCACCGCATCCGGAACTCATGCCCTCGGGAAACGGCACGACTTTCGTGCCGCGGATCGGGAACTCGCAGGCCACCGGGTGTCCGGAGTCCATTTGCCGCAGGACCGCGGGGAGGTGCGCCTCCGTTTCCAGAGGAAGCACCGACCATGCGACCGGACGGTTGGCGAGCGCCCGGCGGTAGAGGTCGAATCCGTGCATGAGCCGTGACGAAAAGGCGGGCAGGTCGCTCTCGGAAGGCACGCCGATGGCCCGGCTCAGGAGCCAGCCATCAATCACATGGGAACGGCCCGATCGGTCGTCCGCAAGCAGACCATAGGCGAGGTAGGGGGAGAGGCGGTTGGCCGAGTCGGCGGTGCTGGAGCCGCGGGTCCGGTTGATTTCGCAGGCGAGCAGGTAATACAGGCCGGCATGCTGGGCGCAGGAGGACGCCTGCTGCGCCACCACCGGAGGGAACCATGCCTTGCTGGTGAGGTTGACGCTTCCGGTGGCTGATGCGGGCGGCAGACCCGGGCTGGAGCAGGAAGCCATGGGTAAAGCGGTCCCGCAGAGCAGCAGGGGAAAAAGGTGGGAGCGGGCCATGCGGGAGGATGCCGAAGAAGAAACCGCTGGCATCTTCAACCGGAAGAGAAAGGATCTGAAATGATTCATGGTTTCCGACAAGGCACTTGCGGCGTTTATCATCCGCCGATTTCCTAGAACTGCATGCCCTTTGACAACACCCGCCGCACCGACGGTATTCCCCCTGAACCGGAAGGGGGGGCGGACGAAGCACTTTTTCTATTCCGGAACCTTGCGGTGCTTACCGATACGGCGTTCGAGCCAGCGGTGGCGAGGCAAGCCATTGAGCAGGCCACTGCAGCAGGGGGAGAGCCGCTCGAACAGATCGTCGCAGCGGCTCCTGGCTGTGGTCTCGGGGTGGCCCCAGCCCGTTTGTCCGTTTCCGATGCTGTCTGGCGTGCCCGGGGAGACCTTCCGCTGGTCGCATGGAGCCCGGTGCGCCGGACCTGGCTCATCATTACGGGAGATTCATGGTTCCGGGCAAGGCTGGTGCGCACCGCAGGAGGTGGCCGCAGTGAGACGGTGAGCCGCGGCGAACTGGCGCGGCTGCTGGGCCTGCGCAGCAGCTCGGAGGAAACGGACTTTGGCGTCGTGCACTCGCAGCGTACCGTGGAAATGGCGAGCGGAAGGAACTCTCTGGCCGAAAGCGGCCATGGCGGGGCCGCGGGACATCACCATCATGAGGAAGTGCCCCCATGGCAGAGGTTTCTCGGCCTGCTGCGGGCCGAAATGCCCGATATCCGGCTGATCATCGTCTACAGCTTGGTCACCGGGACTCTTTACCTCGCTGCGCCGCTGGCGGTGAACGCCCTGGTGAGCAATCTTTCGTTCGGCGGTCAGGGTCAGTTGCTTCAGGCCGTGGTGGCACTCGCGATCGCCCTGCTGGCCTGCCTGGCGCTGGCGGCCACCGCGCGGGGCATGCAGTATTACCTGAGTGATGTGATTCAGCGGCGGCTCTTTGTGCGGCTCACCGCGGATCTTTCGTATCGGCTGCCGAGGGTGCGGCTTTCCTGTTATGATGGGCTCCATGCGCCCGAGCTGATGAATCGGTTTCTGGACATTGTGACGGTGCAGAAGACGACGGCCTTTCTGCTGCTGGAGGGGATCAATGTGGTGCTCGGCTCCGTGATCGGGATGGTCGTGCTGGCGTTCTACCATCCATTCCTCCTCGCGTTCGATGCGTGCATCATCGTCATCGTCATGGTGATTGTCGTTGTGTTCGGGCGCAACGCCGTCCGCACGAGCATCGTGGAGAGCCGCTCGAAGTATGCGGTGGTCCACTGGCTGGAGGAACTGGCGCGGTATCCGGCGGTCTTCAAAGGTCCGGGGGGCTATGCGCTGGCAGCAGAGCGTGCCGACCAGCTGGCGCTTGATTACCTGCATGCGCGCAGACTCCACTTCCGGATTCTGATCCGGCAGATTGTGGGATTTCTCGGGCTGGAAGTGCTCGCCTCGACGGCGCTCCTTGTGATTGGCGGGTGGCTCGTACTGAACATGGAGCTGACCCTCGGTCAGTTGGTGGCCAGCGAACTGATCGTGGGCACGCTGGTGGCGGCCATTGCGAAGCTCGGGAAGCAGTTTGAGGCGTGGTACGATGCGATGGCGGCCATGGACAAGCTTGGGCATCTTGTGGATCTGAGTACCGAGCGCGAGGACGGAGAGGCTCCGCCAGTGAGTCCCGAGCCAGCCTCGGTGGCGGTGGAGAATGTCGCCTACGGGTATCACGAGGGCCATCCGGTAGTGGAAGAACTTGGCTTCCAGCTGGCTCCAGGAGAACGGGTGGCGATTGCCGGACCCCATGGGAGTGGCTCAAGCACGGTGCTTTCTCTGCTGAGCGGGCTTCGGGTACCCGACAGCGGATTGATCCGGATCGACGGGATTGATCTGCGGAGCTGGCGGCTGGAGTCGCTTCGTTCGCAGGTGGCCCTTGTCCGCAATTTCGAAATACTCGAGGGAACCGTCGTGGACAATGTGAGGCTTGGCCGTGCCGACATCCGGCTTGATGAGGTGCGCGCAGCGATGGCCCGGGCTGGATTGCTGGAGGAAATCATGGCGCTGCCAGAGGGATTGAATACCATGCTGGTCACCGGTGGGCGTCCGCTGTCGAGCCGGCAGTGCGTGCGGCTGATGATCGCGCGTGCCATCGTCACAAGGCCGCGGCTGCTGCTGCTGGATGAGGTGCTTGATGGACTGGGTGACGATGACCTGACGGAATTGGCACCGCAGATTTTCGGGTCGGAGCATCCGTGGACGCTGCTGGTGGCCACACGCGAACCGGCTGTGATGGCCCTGTGCGACAAAATCGTGCGGCTGGCTCCGCCGCCGGGGCATTTACCTCCGACCCACTGACCCACAACATGGCATCGCATACTTCCGCCCCCGCCGACCGCAGCCTGCTCGACAGCCGGGCTCATCTGCATGCCATGGCGCTGACCGGTTCCTCGCGTTTCAGCCGGGTCTTTGGCCGGGTGCTGGCGGTTGGTCTGCCCCTGCTGCTGCTGGCTTTGCTGGTGCTGCCGTGGCAGCAGAACGTGGGCGGGGTGGGCAAGGTGATTGCGTATGATCCGCTCGACCGCCGCCTTTCGGTGGAGAGTCAGGTTTCCGGGACGGTTAAAGCGATGCATGTCGTCGAAGGTCAGAGTGTCCGGAAGGGCGATGTCATCTGCGAGATTCAGGACAACAATCCCGGGTTGCTGGAGAATCTGCGGCAGCAGCGGGCCTCGATCGAGTCGCGGCGCAGCGCCGCCGTGAACCGGATGGGCGACCTCGAGACGCAGGCGGCGCAGCAGGAACTGGCAAGACGGCAGGCCATTGATGCCGCCACGCAGCGTGTGGCCGCGGAAAAGGCAGCGTGGACCGCGGCGTCCGCCAACTATGAACGCAGCCGCAAGCTGGAATCGGGCGGGGTGATTTCGCGGCGGCAGTTTGAACTGGACCGTCGGGACTTTGAGGCTGCCGAGGCGAATCTCGGAAACGCGCAGTCGACCCTGCAGCGCACCGAGGCGGATTTTCAGTCGGTGATTGCAGGCATCCGCGCCCAGCGGGCCAGTGCCGATTCCGAACTGGCGTCGGCCGAGCGTGAACTGACGGCGATGGACAACCAGATTGCGCAGAACGAGCGGCAGGTGGTGGTGGCGCAGCGGGATGGCGTGGTCCTGTCCGTGGCTGCGAATGCGGGAACCTTTCTGCGGCCGGGGTCGCCGGTGTGCACGATCATACCGGAGACCGAGAGCCGCTTTGCGGAGGTGTGGCTGGATGGAAACGACATGCCGCTGGTGCAGCCGGGGAAGAAGGTGCGGCTGCAGTTCGAAGGCTGGCCCGCCATTCAGTTTGTGGGGTGGCCCAGCGTGGCTGTGGGGACTTTCGGAGGGGAAGTGGCGTGGATTGATCCGAATGTGAGTGATTCCGGCAAGGTGCGCATTGTGGTGAAGCCGCTCCCGGATGTGGTGGAGCGGGGCGGTCGGCGGATGGAGACGACATGGCCGAGCAACCGTTGGCTGCGGCAGGGAGTCCGGGTGAATGGCTGGGTGCTGCTGGAGCAGGTGCCGCTCTGGAAGGAGGCCTGGCGGCAACTCAATGGATTCCCGCCGGTGGTGTCGGATGGGGAACCTGACAAATTTCCGAAGTCATGAGGCTGTGTGGACGAGGGCGCATGAAATTGCTGGTGACGATGGTGCTGCTGGGCGCGGCTGAACCGGGGGTGGTCTGGGCGGTGCCGGGCAAGGAGGCCCCTGAAGCGGCAGGCCGGGCTCCGGCGGAAAAGGTTTCCGGAGCGAAAGGAAAGGCCCTCATGCTGGAGGAAGTACTGAAGTCGGTGACGAGCCGATATCCTCCGTGGCTGGCGGCGCAGATTGAGCAGGACATCGCCGGTGGTCGGCTGCGGCAGACGCTGGGTGCCTTTGATCCTTCGCTTTCGGCCAAGCTGGGAATGCAGGGTGGCTACTACGATGCGGATTATGCGGATGCGGGGTTTGAACAGGCGCTGCCTTTCTGGGGTGGGAATCTGTATGGAGGGTACCGGTTGAGCAGCGGGCTGCTGCCGAATTACAGCAAGGACCGGACCCAGGAGGATGGCGAGCTGAGAATTGGCGGCAGGCTCAATCTGCTGCGGGACGGGGCCATTGACCGCCGCCGGGCGGCAGTGTTTCAGGCGAGGCTGGATGAGGAACTGGCGGACCCGTTCATTCTGCGGCAGTATCTGGATTTCATCCGGGCGGCCACGCGCGCCTACGTCAACTGGGTGGCGGGTGGTCTGCGGCTGAAGGTGAGCGAGGAGATTCTGCGGGTGGCGCGGGAGCGCGACGGTGCGCTGGGGAAGCAGATTCAGGAAGGATTGGCGGCACCGATTGTACGCACGGACAACGAGCAGCTGGTGCTGAGTCGTTCGCTCGAAGTGGTACGGGCGCAGCGGCGCCTCGAGGCGGCGGCGATTGAGCTGTCGTTGTTTCTGCGGGATGCGGACGGCCTGCCGGTTCTCGTTGGCAGAGAGCGGCTGCCCGGGGCCTTCCCGGTGGTGGGGCCGGTGCCTGCGGTGCCGAGTGGTGTGGAACTGCTCAACGCGTCGGTGCGGCGTCCGGAACTGCGCCGGCTGGATCTGATGATGGAGAAGGTGGCGGTCGATGAGCGCCTCGCGCGCAACAATCTGCTGCCGAATCTGGATCTGGGGCTGAGTGCGGCGCGGGAATTTGGCGACGGGCCGTACAAGGATCTGGAGCGCACCGAGCTGCAGGCGGGGATCGAGCTGAAAGTCCCGCTGGGACGGAACGATGCGAAGGGGCGGTTGCAGGCAGCGGAAGCGCAGATGGATCGGCTGCGGCAGGAAGCGAGGTTCGCGCGGGACCGGATTGTGGCGGAAGTGCAGGATGCCTTTTCCGCCATGGAGGCAGCCATGATTCAGATTTCACAGAATCGGAGGAACGTGGAACTGGCCGTCAAGCTTGAGGAAGCCGAGCGTTTCCGGTTTCAGGAAGGCGCGTCCGATCTGCTGGCGCTGCAGATTCGGGAACAGCGGACCTTTGAAGCGAGACTTTCCGAGGTTGAGGCCGTGGCGGATTATTTCCGTGCGCTTGCCGAGTACCGGGCTGCTGTGGCGGAAGGCGTGCCGCAGCGCAGCCAGCCGAAGTCAGCAGTGGTTCCGGCCGCCACGAAACCGGTGCCGGGTTCCGGTCGGGTCAAGGAGCGCCGTTGAGGCCCGGCGATCGGAAAGTGCCCGGCTCGCCCGGTCTAGCCCTGGCACTACGCAATCTGTTGTCCGTGGCTGGTGGTGGTGGAAGTGGAAAGAAAACCCTTTGGAATTCCATGAGACCGCTTCTGCTTTCATCCGCGACCATCCTCGTGCTATCAGGGATGCTTCCTGAATCCGCGCATGGAGCCGACGAAAAGCCCCGGGCGGGCCGGGGTCGTTCCGGGTTGCCTCCGGTGTCAGTGGGCAAAGAGGATCGGCCGGCCTTTCCCCGCCCGGTTGATGGCTGGGATCGGCGTCGCGAGGGAGTGCCGCATGGGAAGATGGAAGTGGTGGAATACGAATCGAGGACAGTGGGTACGAGGAGGAAGCTGAATGTCTACACGCCGCCCGGCTACGATGGGGAGCGGCGGTATCCGGTGCTGTATCTGCTGCATGGAATTGGAGGGGACGAAGGGGAATGGATCCGCTTCGCACAGCCTGATGTGCTGCTGGAGAATCTGATCGCGGATGGCAAGGCGCAGCCGATGCTGCTGGTGATGCCGAATGGGCGCGCCCAGAAGGACGACCGGCCCGTGGGCAATGTCATGCAGCACGCGCCAGCCTTCGCGGTTTTCGAGAAGGATCTGCGCAACGATGTGATTCCGGCTGTGGAAGCGCGTTTCCGCGTGCGTTCCGACCGGGAGCAGCGCGCCATCGCGGGGTTGAGCATGGGTGGGGGGCAAGCCCTCAATTTCGGGCTCGGGGATCCGGACCGGTTTGCATGGGTCGGTGGATTCTCCTCGGCACCGAATACGCGTGCGCCCGGCGAACTGCTGAAGGATCCCGCGGCAGCGGACAGGTTCCGGCTCATCTGGCTGTCGTGTGGAACGCGCGACGGTCTTTTCGGCATCAGTCAGGGCGTCGACCGTTACTTCACAGGGGCGGGAATTCCGCACGTATGGCACGTCACGGATGGCGGGCATGATGCCGCCGAATGGAAGCAGGCGCTGTATCACTTCCTCCAGCAACTGAAGTTTCCAGCGGAATGAGAGGGGCTCAGGGCAAGCGTGCGATGGTGAGCCGACGGACGGCATTCTGATTCCAGTGGGGCGACGCAGCCGCTCCGTAGTACAGCGTGAGTTTTCCGCCGTGATTCCAGAGGAACGGCGTGACGTGGCCGTGGGCCTCGGCGGGGTCGTCCGGACGGATGGCGGCGAGCAGTCCTTTTGGAGTCCATGCCAGACCGTCCTCGCTGGTGGCGCAGCGGGTGCCTTCGCGTGATTCATAGACCATGAACCATCCGGTGCTGGTGCGGCTGACATCGACACCGCCCGCATCTTCGCCAAAGACTGGTTCAGGGTGGCGTTGCCATGTGCGGCCGTCCGCGGAAGTCGCATAACCAACCGAGCGACGCGATACCGGGGATTTCGGAGCAGTGGGATCCGGTGCACCTGGCGGGAGATCGCGGCGCCCGTCGTACCACAGATGAAACTTCCGTCCATCATGAAGCACCGACGGTCGCCCCACGAGGAGAGCATCCCAGGCCGGGGCCGGGGCCGGCTGGAAGACGACACCGTGATCGGTCCACGTGCGGCCGTCGGGCGATGTGGCGCCGCCGATGGCATCGGTGACGCCTTGTCCGGCCACCGTGTAGAAGAGGTGGAGCTGGCCGTTGACCGAAACGACCGAGGGGTCATTCACATGATTGACGCCCCGGGGCGCGAAGACCACCCCGTGCGGTTTCCACGACTTTGAATCCGGGGAAGCGGCGAGAAAGATGCGGTCGTGACCGTCGCGGCCCTGGGCCCCGAAGAAGAGCAGGAATTCTCCGGCGTGGGCCACGACGCAGGGGGCATAGAGATTGCCTTTGCCGTGCGGAGCCGCGGTCTGGTCCGAGAACGAATCAAGCACGGGATCACCCGCAAGGGCCGTGAGGGGCAGAGCGGCAGCGAGCCGGGCTGGGAACTTCATGTTCCAATGAGTTCGCGGAGGGGAACCCCGCTGGCCGTGAGGCGGCGGGGCCGCTGGAGGCCATCGAGGAATTCACCGGATGGGTCGATGCCGAGGAGGTGGAAGATGGTGGCGGCGAGATCCGGCGGGCGGACTGGCCGGTCTTCCGGGGTGGCTCCGATGCGGTCGCTCGCTCCGATCAGTTGTCCACCGCCGATGCCTGCTCCGGCGAGCGCGATGGAGAAGACCGAGCCCCAGTGGTCGCGTCCCCCATTGCCGTTGTGGCGCGGGGTCCGGCCGAACTCGCCCATGGCGACGACAAGGGTTTCGTCGAGGAGACCGCGCTGATGGAGGTCGGTCACGAGTGTGGCGAAGGTGCGGTCGAACTGCGGGCAGAGTACATCGCGGACGCGGGAGGCATTGCCCGCATGGGTGTCCCAGAGCGGGCTGCCTTTCACTTCCTTGTCTCCTTCCCGGGGCCAGTTGACCTGAACAAGGCGGGTACCGGCCTCGATGAGGCGTCGGGCAAGCAGGACACTCTGGCCGAATTTGTGGTGGCCATAGGCCTCGCGGAGGATCGCGGGTTCCTTTTCGAGCGAGAAAGCTGCGCGGCTTGATTCCGCGTGAAGAAGGTCGAAGGCACGCTGCTGCATGCCCGAGAGTTCGGCGACGGCTCCGCTGCGCACGTTCTCCGAAAAGTGGGCATCCATCTGCTGGAGGAGATCAAACCGTTCCGCCAGCCGGACGGTCGTGAGGCTTTCCTCGAGGGTGAGGCCTTCGATGCGCATGGGCCGCTGCGAGGGGTCGCACTTCATGAGCGTGGGATGCCATGGGGAGCCCATGAAGCCACCGTTCTGGCCGGGCCAGACGATGTGGCCGTCGTTGTAGATCTCGTCCGGCAGGGCGACCGCGGAAAGCGGGGACGTGGTGCTCGGTTGGAGTGCGCCGATGGCGGCCGCGAGGCTGGGCCAGTCATCCGGGCTGGGCGGCACGTTCTCTGCCTTGCTGAGCGGTTCGTATCCTGTGAGCATGTAGGCTCCGCTGGTGCTGTGCGAATGAATGTCAGTGCACATGCTGCGGATGACCGCGAGGTGATGAGCGATGCCGGCCGTGTGCGGCAGAGTTTCGCAGAAATGCATCCCGGGGACGCTCGTCCGGATCGATCGGAAGCCATTGCGGATGTCAGCGGGGGCATCCGGTTTCGGATCAAAGGTTTCGTGCTGCGGTGGGCCACCGCTCAGGAAGAGAATGATGCACGACTTCGCACGGCCGAACGAGGCACCTTTGGCCGGGAGTCCCGTGGCCCGCGCCGGACTGGCGAGCAGGCCCGGAAGGGTGAGGCCCAGCGCGCTGAGTCCACCGGCGCGCAGCCATTCGCGTCGGGTGCGGAGTGGGTCAGAAGCAGCGGGCGGCGTCATGCGGGGAGCGTGCACGCCCAGGCATGCCCGGTCAAGGTTTTCGCGATCCGCCTTGATGGATGCGTGGGAGGAATCAGGAATCGGCCTGCTGAGTCGGGCGGCAGTGTTCGATCTGTTCCTCGATGCTGGCACTCACGGCGTTCTGGATGTTCTCGACGGCGACGCGCAGGGCATTCTTCATGGCGAGCGGGCTGGAGGAACCATGAGCGATGATGCTGACGCCATTGACGCCGAGAAGAGGGGATCCGCCGTAGTTCTCGTAGTTCATCTGGTGAAGGGCCTTCTTCATGGCGGGCTTGAGGAGGCCTGCGAGGATCTTGCGCGGCAGAGACGCCGTGAAAGCGTCCTTGAGGAGGTGCATGATGGCCTTGGCGATTCCTTCCGATCCCTTGAGCAGGATGTTGCCGACGAATCCGTCGCAGACGGCCACGTGGACTTCCGCGTTGGCGAGGTCGCGTCCTTCAATGTTGCCCCGGAAGTTGAGTCCGGGGGTGGCGCGGAGCATTTCAAAGACCTCGCGGGTGACCTCGTTGCCTTTGCCTTCCTCTTCGCCGTTGCTCATGAGCCCGACGATGGGGCGGGCGATGCCGAACATGCGGTTCATGTAGACGCTGCCCATGACCGCCTGCTGGAAAAGGTGCAGCGGTCGGCTGTCAACGCTGGCTCCCGCATCGATGAGGAGACAGGTGCCGTGAAGATTGGGGAAGGGAGTGCCGATGGCGGCGCGTTCGACGCCGCGGAGCGTGCGGAGTTTCACCGTCGCGGCGGCCACGGCGGCACCCGTGTGGCCGGCACTGACGACCGCCTGAGCGGATCCTTTCTTCACCAGATCCGTGGCCACGGAAATGGAACTGTCCTTCTTCTGACGGATCGCTTTCACCGCACTGTCATGCATGTCGACGACTTCGGTGCAGTGCACGATCTCGACGCGCGGGTCGCGGAAGCCCAGCGCCTGCATTTCTGTCTTGATGCGGGTTTCGTCGCCCACGAGGAAAAGCGTGTCGATGCGGGCGAACTCAGCCATGGCGAGCTGGGCCCCGGCGATCATGTGGTGCGGGGCGAAGTCGCCTCCCATGGCATCGAGTGCGATTCGCATGAAGAAGAAAAGGGTTGGGGATGGAGCAGTGGGCGCGGTGGCTGGCTGGGGCTGTTATCCGGAGCCAGCAGGCGGGCAAGGGGGGAACGGCAGTTCAGCCGAAGGCCTTGAGGAAGGCGACTTCAAGGGCAAGCGGTTCGCGGACGGTGGTGGCGAGGTTGCGGCGCAGTTCATCGACGGCGTGAATGCGTCGGAAGAGATCGTCCGTGGACATGCGTGCGGCGATTTCCTCCATGGAGGCGGCAAAGCCCGGGAGGTCGGCTGCGGGCAGGCCCGAGCGGCGGCGCAGGAGTTCGCCGAACCAGGTGTAGAGGAGCGCCAGGAAGGAATTGCGCTGTTCCTGGTACGAGGATTCCGTGAGGTCGTCGTAATAGTCCTCGCGTGATTTGAGCCATGCGCCGTCGGTCGTTTTGCCGTACGTTTCCACTTCCTCCCGGAAGGCATCCTTGTGGGCCTGTTCGATTCCGCTGCGGGCTTCACTGAGGAGTCCCTGAAAGTCGGCGAGCAGGCCCATGGCGCGGTGGCGGTCCGGTTTTCCGGACGAGAAGTAGGCGGCCATGAGTTGGATCCATGCTGTTCCCGATTCCGAAAGCGAGATTCCCGAGGCACCCGGTCGGAAGAGGGGAATGCGGACGCAGCGCGAGCGGATCGTGTCGAGAAGCTGGTCCGGGGCGCGGCTCAGCAGGAGGATGAGCGATCCGTCCGGTGGTTCTTCGAGGGTTTTGAGGAAAGCGTTGGCGGCCTCCGGGACCATGCGGTCGGCGTCCGAGACAACACAAAGCTTGTAGGTGCCGTCGGAGGTCAGGCGGAGACGGTGTTCGGCATCCCGCATCTGCTGAACGCGGATGCGGCGGACTTTGCTTTCCGGCTCGATGACGATGGCTCCGTGGTGGCGGAGTTCGTCGAGTTGCTGCAGGCTGGGCCAGCCATTGACGAGCGAGGCGATGCGCAGGGCAAGCTGGCGCTGGTCATCGGCTTCTGCTCCGGAAATGAGGAAGGCGTGGGCGAGACGGCCCTGTTCCCATGCCTTTTTGATGAGCGAGAAGGCGTGGTCCGGGGCGAACGCCATGGGTCCGGTGGCAGGTTAGCTGAGAGCGGCGGCGTCGGCAGCGGTGGCTCCGTTGTGGACGATGGCCTGGATTCTGCGGAGCATGAGAGCCGGGTTGGGATGCTGCCAGACATTGCGTCCGATGGCGACCCCGGCACCGCCGGCGGCAATGGAATCTTCCACCATGCGGAGGATCTCCGCTTCCGAGGATGAGGAACCGCCGAGGACGATGACCGGGACGAAGCAGGCGGCCGTGATTTTCTGAAATGCCTCGCGGCTGCCGGGCCATGCGGTTTTGACGATATCGGCACCGAGTTCGGCGGCGGCGCGGACGGCGAAGCCGATGTTTTCCGGGGTGTAGTCGGCGGGGCGGCCAATCCCGAACGGGAGGGCTTCGGTGATGACGGCGAATCCGGCGGCGTGGCAGTCGCTGATGAGCCGGGCAGATTCACGGAACATGCGGGCCTCGTCCGGGTGGTGGGTGTAGAGCATGTGCATCACGCCATGCACCCCGCAGCGGGTTGCTTCCGTGGCTCCGTAGGTCATCCACGCACCGTGGTCCGGTTGTCCGGGGCGGGATGGCTTGTAGACGTCCGTGCGCAGGCAGATGCCGCGCCGGGAGAGTTCCTGGCGGAAGCTGCGGGCGACTCCGTAATTCACCACGAAACCGTCGGCGAAGGGCTTGAGGGCCTCGATGAGGGCGGCGGTGGAACTGAGTTCCGGCACGGGGATCGCGGTGCCATGGTCGATGGGGACGATCACGGTCCGTCCGTTCTGGCGGAGGAAAGGCCGGAGGAGCGGGCGCTGGTAGCCGGGGGAATCAGTCATGATGCATGCAGGGGGAAGGGCCGCCGTGGGGCGGTTCAGTTCTGTTCGTTCACCGTGCCGAGGTTCCAGTACATGTGCATGTCGGCAGGGTTGGGGACCTTGAGAGGGCGAACGATCCGGAAGCCGAGGAACTGGGCATTGGTGTGGTACCAGATGCTCTTGGGGAGTTGCGGGTCCTGTTGTTTCCATGCCTCGCCCGAGGCGCGGCGGGCCGCGACGCGGAGGGCGTCGGGATCATCATCCCACGAACCACCCCGGGCCACGCGCGGATACAGCTTGCGGGGTCGGTTGAAGGGATTCTCGGCACTGCCGTTGAGGGAGCCGTAGAATTTCTCATCGTACTGGTCGAGGGTCCATTCGACGACGTTCCCGGTGATGTCGAAGAGTCCCCATGGATTCGGTTTCTTCTGGCCGACCGGCTGGGTTTTTCCGTCACTGTTTTCGTAGTACCATGCGTAGTCGCCGAGCTGTGCCGGATCGTCGCCGAAGAAGTAAGTGGTCGTGGTGCCGGCTCTGGCCGCGTATTCCCATTCAGCTTCCGTGGGGAGCCGGTAGAAGTGGCCGGTCTGGGCGCTGAGCCATTCGCAGAATTTGCTGGCGGCGTGTTCCGTCATGGAAATGGCGGGGAAGCCATCCTGGCCCATGCCGAAGGTCATGTCGGTGTAGGGGGCGGTCGGACTGCTGACGGTATCCACGGCGGGGCTGTCCGGTGCGGGTGGTGTCTTCTTCGCTCCGTCCTTGTAGCGGGAATCCGGGGTCAGCATGAAGTTGAGGTACTGGTCCCATGTGACCTCGTAGGCACCCATCCAGAAGGGTTCGATGCGGACTTTGGACTGCGGGCCTTCATCAGCCTTGCGGTTCTTTTCTGATTCCGGGCTGCCCATCAGGAATTCGCCTCCCGGGATGACGACCATTTTGTATTCCTTGCCCGTTTTCGGAATGGTTCCGGTGTAGGGTTTCATTTCGTCCTGGGATTTCTCCGTGGACTTCTGACTGATGGCGGCGTGGAGTTTCTCGGTGAATTCGAGGTTATCCGGATTGGGGGGACGGTCCTCGGTTTTCGCCTTCTGAACGAGAACGACGCCGTCGGGCCATGGGGCACCCTGTTTGACCCAGAGCTGGAGTTTCTGGATCTGTTCCTTGGAGAGCGGGCCGCCTTTTTTGGCTGGCGGCATGAGGTCGTCGTCGTCCGCGGGAAGATTCGTGCGGGTGAAGATAAGGGATTTTTCGTGGTCGTAGGGCACGAGTCCGGCACCGGAGTCTCCGCCCTTCAGAGAGTCGGCGGCGGTGGTCATGTTGAGGCCGCCTTCGTCCTTGTCCGGTTTGTGGCAGGAGACGCAGTTCTGTTCAAGGATGGGCTGGATGTCCCGGACAAACTGCATGCGGGGTTCCTGCCCGAGGACGACGCCGGCAGGCCATTTAGCCCCGGCGGCGATCCACGCCTTGAGGCGGTCGCTCTGTTCCTTTGTGAGGGAGGGTTCCTTGGAAGGCGGCATGATGTCATCGTCGTCCGCCGGGAGAATCGTGGTGGTGTAGAGCGGGCTTTCCTCCGGTTTTCCCGGGACGAGCGCGGGTTTGCCATCGACCCCGGCAAGGGCGGCCTCGAGGGTGTGGAGGCGGAGGTCGCCTTTGTCCTCGTCCTTGCCGTGGCAGTGCGTGCAGGAGGATTCAAGGATGGGGCGGACAAAGCTTGTGAAGTAGGCTTCCGAGCCGGGCTCGGGTTCGGCGGCGCAGGCCACCGCCGAGGAGGCGGCGAGAGTCAGCAGAATGCGGGATCGGATGGGCATGGCGGAAGTCATACGGACTGGGAGCCATGCCTTTTCCGGAACGGCTTGCAAGCGCGGCGGTGCGGTTGCTTCAGCGGGCTGCTGCGGCGGTGGGTGCGGTGCGGTCGTCCTGCTGGCAGAGCCACGGACCGTCGCCGCTGTCCTTGCGGATCCATGCGAGGCCCAGCCATGCGTCCGCGGAACCGCCGGGGTCGCGGCAGAGGCTGGAAACCTTTCCGGCTGCGGCGGTGGTGCCGTCTGCCGCGGTCCGCAGCAGGCTGGTTCCCGGGGGAACGGCGGGGCCGGTGAGTCTGATGGGAACAAGGCGCTGATTGAGCCGGCCGGCGGTGCGCATGCGGCTGAGTACTTCCTGCCCGATGTAGCAGCCCTTGTGGTAATCGATATGAGTGGCGTCGAGACCGGCCTCCGGGGGAAGGATGCCATCGCACAGGTCCGCATCCCAGTCGGGGATGCCATGCTGGATGCGCAGGGTGTGGGCGGCTTCCGCTGACAGAGGCGGAGCCTGGGTCAGCCAGAAGGCAAGGCGATGGGGCGGGCACCAGATGTCGAGCCCGGGAGGGCCGAAGCGGGGATGGACGATTGCCGCTTCGCCTGCGGTGAGGAGGGCGCGGAAATTGTCCGGATTCCCCCTGCAGCAATGCACAAGGGCAGAGCCCGTGGTGATGTCCTCCAGTTCGACATCATCGGCGATGATGTACTTGCCGAGCCTTGCCGGAAGGAATTCCGCGAGGGAAGCCGGGGCATCGAGGAAGATCGCGGTTTCGTCGCTGTGCAGCCAGACGACCGCTTCGAGACGCCCCTTGTGGCTGGTCACGCAGCCGGGCAGGGCCGCGTCGGGCGAGGCCTTGCGGACGTCGCAGGTGAGTTGGCCATTGAGATAGCGCAGGCGGTCCGATCCCGTGAAGCGGAGACGGACGGAATGCGACAGATCGATGATGGCTGCCGTGGGGCTGGACATGTGCGGAGGGGAACGCGTGCCGCGGGGTGCCGGAATGAGGAATCAGTCTCGCGGATCGTCGAGGTAATGACGGGCCACGGAGCAGTAGTCTTCCTCGCCATGACCTCCGGCTTCCAGTCCAGCCATGCAGGCGGCTGCCGCGGTGAGCACGGGCACCTCCATGTTTCCCTGACCTGCGAGGGCCAGTGCGTAGCGGGCGTCCTTGAGCATATTCTTCAGGGAAAAGTGCGGGGTGAAATCGCGCGCAATCATGGCCGGGAGCTTCATGCGCACGAGGCCTGAACAGTTGGCATTCGCCTCCATGGCCTCGAGGAATTTCGCAAGATCGATACCCTGCGAAGCGACCACGCCGAGCGCTTCGGCAAGGGCCTGCACGGTCACGGCCGAAACCATGTTCGTGGCAATCTTCAGAACCGTCGCCGTGCCGACATCACCGGTGCAGAGAATCGCCTTGCTGGTCGCCTCGAGGATCGGACGGACCCGTTCCATCGCCTTGGCAGGCCCGGCGGCATAGTAGGTGAGCTGGCCGTCGGCCGCCGCATCCCGGCTGCCCGTGAACGGCACATCGAGGAATTCGGCCCCGGTCTTCCGGATTGCCTTGGCTGTGTCGCGCGTCGCCTGGAGCGACACCGTCGCTGAATTGATGACCGTCTTCCCTTTGCCGAGCGATGGCAGCATGGCCTCGGTCACTTCCTTGAGCGCCTTGGCGTCGCGCACGAAGATCTGCACCACGTCGCAGGCCGCTGCGAGTTCCGCGGGCGTGGCCAGCCAGCCCTCCGATCCCGGCTTCGCGGTACGGTTCCAGACATGAACACGGTATCCTTTGCTGCGCAGACTGGCCGCAGCCCGGCTGCCAATGATGCCAAGTCCGGCAATGCCGATCACGGGTGACTGAAGTGCAGACATCACTGCGGATACGGCTGCCGCCCGCACCGTGCAAGGGGTGCCGTCCATGTTTCCCCCGGATGCAGACGCCCTGCCTGCCTAGTCGGCAGGCGGTGGACCGCCCCTTTGGTCCGCGGTTCGGCTGGCAGAAAATGTCGTTGCAGCGCTCCAGTTGCGGGAGTTTCCGCAGGTTCCTAGAGGTCTCTGCGGTGGAGGAGTGAAGC